>DATGJR010000048.1:0-37470 GCA_035295065.1 Steroidobacteraceae bacterium | reverse complement strand
CGCCGAGGCGGACGTGATCCTCGCGGCCGGGACACGCCTGCAGGATTTCACCACCGGGTCCGCGACGCTGTTCCGCTCGCCCGGCCGGCGGATCATCGGCCTCAACGTGCAGCCTTTCGATGCGGCCAAGCACGCTGCGCTGCCGCTCATCGCCGATGTACGGGAGGGTCTCACGCAGCTCGGCGCGGGCCTGGCGGACTACCGCGCGCCGCGCGCCTGGACGGAGCGCGCTCACAGGGAGCGCACCGAGTGGCTGCGCACCGCGGAGTCCTTTACCGCGGAACCGAAGAGCGGGCGCCCCTCGGATGCGCAGGTGATCGGCGCGGTGCAAAGGGCGGGGCTGCCTTCCGACATCGTGGTGTGCGCGGCGGGTGGTTTGCCCGGCGAGCTGCACAAGCACTGGCAGGCCGCCCAGCCTTCCGGCTACCACCTCGAATACGGCTACTCCTGCATGGGCTACGAGATCGCGGGCGGCCTTGGCGTCAGGCTGGCGCAACCCGCGCGCGAAGTCATCGTCATGGTGGGCGACGGCTCCTATCTCATGCTGAACAGCGAGATCGCAACCGCGGTGCGCATGGGAGTGAAACTGATCATCGTGCTGCTCGATAACGGCGGCTACGGCTGCATCGAGCGGCTGCAGGCCGCGACCGGCGGGGCGAGCTTCAACAATCTGCGCAGCGCCGACCACATCGACCTGGTGGCGCACGCGCGCAGTCTCGGCGCGCTCGCGAGCCGGGTGGAGAGCGTCGCCGGGCTCGGCGAGGCCATCGCCGCGGCGCGCCGCGCTACCCGCACGTCGGTGCTGGTCATCGAGACCGATCCCGCCGCAGCCACCAGCGCCGGCGGCTATTGGTGGGACGTACCGGTGCCGGAGGTATCCGAGCGCGCCGAGGTGCGCTCGGCGCGCGCGCGCTACGAGGCGGGGCGTAAGCCATGAGCGTCCGCCTCGGCGCCAACCCCATCATCTGGTCGAACGACGACATGCGCGAGCTCGGAGCCGACATCTCGCTCGACACCTGCCTCGCTCAGGCCCGCGACATCGGCTTCCGGGGGATGGAGCTCGGGCATAAGTTTCCGCGTGACGCCGCGGCTCTCGCCGAGGTGCTCGGCCGCTTCGGCCTCCAGTGCATCTCAGGCTGGTATTCGGCGGAGCTGCTGGTGTGGGGCGCGGCCGAAGAGCTCACACGCCTGCGTCCGCATCTCGAGCTCCTCAAAGCGCTCGAGTGTCCGGTGCTGGTGTTGGCCGAAGTGAGCGGCGCGGTGCACGGCGACCGCAACCGCCCGTTGTCGGACAGGCCCGTGCTCATGGCGCGCGACTGGCGCGAGCTTGGCGCACGCCTCACCGAGCTCGCAGCGTCGACTGCCGCCGAAGGGGTGCGTCTTGCCTATCACCATCACATGGGCACGGTGGTGCAGAGCGAGGCGGACATCGATGCGCTGATGCAGTCGACCGGGCCCGAGGTGGGACTGCTGCTCGATACGGGACATGCGGCGTTTGCCGGCGCGGACCCGGCGGCGCTGGCACGCCGCTATGCCCCGCGCATCGTCCATGTTCACGCGAAGGATGTTCGCGCCGCAGTCTGCACGCAGGCACGCAGCGCGAACTGGAGCTTTCTCGATGCGGTGCTCAAGGGAGTGTTCACGGTGCCCGGAGACGGGAGTGTCGATTTCGCCTCGGTGTTCGATCCGCTGCGCGGGTATTCCGGATGGGTGGTTCTGGAAGCCGAGCAGGATCCGCGGATAGCCGACCCGCTGCGCTACGCGACACTCGGCTATCGGAACCTGCGCCATCTGCTGGCCGGGCGGCTGGCGTGAGCCTGCTGGTGAAACCCGACCTCGCCCCCGGCGCACCCCAGGTGCATCGGATCACGCCGCAGAGCGCGGGCTGGGAGTACGTCGGCTTCGAGGTCTTCGACCTCGAGGCTGGAGAGAAGCTCGAGCGCGCCTCGCCCGACCGCGAGCAGTGTTTCGTGCTGTTGTCGGGGGAAGCCGCGGTGCGGGTGAATGGCAGGGATCTCGGTACGATCGGTCCACGCCCCAATCCCTTCGACGGCAGACCCTTCGCGGTGTACGTGCCGCCGCGGGCAGAGCTCACGATCGCCGCGCGGCGGCCGAGCGAGATCGCGGTGGGCTCCGCACCGGCCGAAGGACGGCATGCCGCGCGGGTGATCCATCCCTCAGAGCTGGATCAGGAGGTCCGCGGCAGCGGTACCAACACGCGACGCGTGTTCAATGTGCTTCCGGAGAGCGCTCCGGGCGAGCGACTGCTGGTGGTCGAGGTGCTTACGCCCGGCGGGCACTGGTCGAGCTATCCCCCGCACAAGCACGATCAGGCAAGAGGCGAGGGCACGGCTCAGGAGGAGACGCGGCTCGAGGAGATCTATTACCACCGGCTCTCGCCTGCCGGCGGCTTTGCGGTGCAGCGCGTCTACACGGATGACCGCAGCCTCGATGAGACCCTCGCCGCGGAAGATCGGGACGTCGTGCTGGTGCCGCGGGGCTACCACCCGGTGAGCGCCCCGCACGGGTTCGAGCTGTACTATCTCAATGTCATGGCAGGCCCGGTACGGCGCTGGCGCATCGCGAACGCCCCGGGGTATGACTTCCTCACGAAGGCGAGGTCCTGATGTTGGGAATGGCGGTCCTCGGCTGTGGACGCATCGGGCGTCTGCACGCTCGCAACGTGGCGCGCCACCCACGTGCGCGGCTGCTGTCGGTGTTCGATGTGGCCGCGCAGGCGGCCGGTGCGACCGCCGCGGAGCTCGGCGTCAGGACTGCCCGCAGCCTGGATGAAGTGTGGTCCGACCGGGAGGTGGCGGCGGTGCTCATCGCCACTCCCACCGCGACGCACGTGCCGATGATCACGGCTGCCGTGCACGCCGGCAAAGCGGTGCTGTGCGAGAAGCCGGTCGACCTCGATCTCGAGCGCGCGCGCGCCTGCTGGAGCGAGATCGCGCCGCTGCGTCCGCGGGTCATGATCGGGTTCAATCGCCGTTTCGACCCCTCCTATCACGCCCTGCGCGAGCGGCTGCAGCGCGGCGAGATCGGTCGGCTCGAGCTCGCCGTCATCACCAACCGCGACCCGGCGCCCCCGCCGGCCGGCTATATCGAAGGCTCGGGCGGACTGTTCCGCGACATGACGATTCACGACTTCGACATGGCGCGCTACCTCGCAGGCGACATGGCGCGCCTTCATGCCTTCGGCGCGAATCTCGTCGATCCGCAGATCGGCGCCCTCGGCGACATCGACACCTGCGCGATCGCGCTCCAGGCGCGCGCGGGCGCCCTGATCCAGATCAACAACAGCCGGCGCAGCGTCTACGGCTATGACCAGCGGATCGAGGTCTTCGGGCCGCTCGGCATGCTGCAGGCGGGCAACCGGCGCGCCACCTCGGTCGAGTCCTGGAGCGCCGAGCGCACCGCGGCGCGCGATCCCGTGCTTTATTCGTTCATCGAGCGCTATAGCCAGGCCTATAGCGCCGAGCTCGATGCCTTCGTCACGGCGGTCGAGGAGGGGCGAGCGCTCAGCCCCGACTTCAGCGACGGCGTGGAAGCTCTGCGGCTCGCGCTGGCGGCCGGCGAGAGCCTCAAGTCGGGCGGCGCGGTGGATCTCGGCTGAGGGCGAGGCGGGCGCGCGTTTCGGTCGAGGAGAGCACGCGCGCACCGAGCAGCTCCACGATGCGCACCGCCCGCTCGACCAGCTGGCCGTTGGTCGCGAGCACACCCTTTCCCAGGTAGAGATTGTCTTCGAGACCGATGCGGACGTTTCCCCCGAGCAGCACCGCCTGCGCGACCATCGGCATCTGCATGCGTCCGACTCCGAAGGCGGACCACAGCGCACCGGGCGGCAGCGCATCGCGCATGGCGATCATCGCCGCAGGCGTCGCGGGCGCCCCGTAGCGGATGCCGAGACAGAGCTGGAAGAGCGCCGGCGCTTCGATCAGCTCCTCGGCGATCAGCTGGCGCGCGAGCTCGATGTGGCCGAGCTCGAAGACCTCGATCTCGGGTCGCACGCCACGCGCCCGGTACGCTGAAGCCATGGCGCGTAAATAGCGCGGCGTCGTGCCGTAGAGGGCCTCGTCGAAATTGAGCGAGCCGCAATCGAGGCTGCCGATCTGCGGCCGCAGCTCGAGGATGTGCGCGATGCGCGCGGCGGGGCCGACGAAGTCGGTTCCCTTGCCGAAGTCGAGCGGGCTCTCATCGGGGCCGAGCATCAGGTCGCCCCCCATGCCGCCGGTGAGATTGAGGATCACCTCGGCATTGCGCTCGCGGATGCGCTCGACGACCTCACGGTAGAGCGCGGTATCGCGGCTCGGTGCGCCGGATGCGGGGTCGCGCACGTGGATATGCACGATCGCAGCTCCTGCGGCGTGCGCCTCGAGCGCCGCGGCGGCGATCTGCCGCGGCGTGACCGGCACGTGGGGGCTCTTCCTGACCGAATCCCCCGAGCCGGTGACGGCGCAGGTGATGAAGACCGCCTCGCTCGACACGGCCGACCCCTGCTGTATTGACGGAGTTGCGCAGCATAGCGCCAAAGCCCTCACAATAGCCGTCCCGGCGGGAGGCTTCATCCGTGAACAACAGCGTTCAACAACTGGTGGCGAAAGGTCCGTGGGCGGCGCAGGAGCGGCTCGGCGGCTTCCAGCTCGCCGCGATTGCCGTTTGCGTCGGGCTCAACATGCTCGATGGCTTCGACGTACTGGCGATGTCGTTCTCCGCCACAGGTGTCAAGGCAGCGTGGGCGCTGCCCGATGTGAGGCTTGGGTGGCTTTTGAGCGCCGGGCTCATCGGCATGGCCGCGGGCTCGCTGGCGCTCGCGCCGTGCGCGGACTACTTCGGCCGCCGGCGCACCATTCTCATCGCCGCAACGGTCGCCGCGCTCGGCATGCTGGGCTCGGTCGCCGCGCGTGACTTCACCGATCTGCTGCTGCTGCGCGCAATCACCGGCATCGGAATCGGCGCGACCATCGCGAGCGCTGCGGTCGTCGTCTCCGAGTACGCGCCGGACCGCTGGCGCGCCGCGGCGCTCGCCGCGTACTCCACCGGCTACCCTGTCGGAGCGACGCTCGGGGGTTATCTGACCACCCTGGCGATCCCCACCTACGGCTGGCGTTCGGCATTCGCTATCGGCGGCATCATGTCGCTCGCCATGGTTTTGATCGCCCTGTGGCGGCTACCGGAGTCGCTCGACTTCCTCGTGACACGCCGTCCGCCCAGGGCCCTCCTGCGCCTCAATGCGCTCCTGACGCGCATGCATCAGCCGACCCTGAGCGCACTTCCCGAACGCGCCGGCGAGAGCGCCGGGCGGGGGGGTCGCGTGCCACTCGAGCTGCTGCTTTCCGGCCGCACGCTGCTCGCCTGGCTCATGTTCTTCTGCACCATGGCCGCCTTCTACTTCTCCGTCAGCTGGACGCCGCGACTCCTCAATGCCGCAGGTGCAAGCGCCAAGCTCGGGCTGGCCGCCGGGGTCCTGTTCAACCTGGGCGGCATCGCCGGCTGCGGCGGATTCGCCCTCGCCGCCGCACGCTTCGATGCGCACCGCCTGCAGCTCCTCTCGCTCATCGCCTCGGCGCTCCTCATCGCCGCTTTCGGCATGGCCGTGCACCACGTGGAGGTTGCGCTCTGGACCGCGTTGCTCCTCGGGCTGATCACCAATGCGGCGATGTCCGGGCTTTACGCCGTCGGGCCGCCGCTCTATCCGGCAGCGGTGCGCGCCACCGGCATGGGCTGGGCGGTCGGCATCGGACGCTTCGGCGCGATTCTCGCGCCGATCCTGAGCGGTGCTCTGCTCGATGCCGGCTGGGCGCCCGCACAGCTTTACTTCCTCTTCAGCTTGCCCTTCCTGGTCGCCGCCGTCGCCATGCTCGGCATCGGGCTGCGCCAGGGCCCATGACGGCCGGGCGCCCCCCCGGCTGGGGGATGGAAGCACTGCCGCGGATCGTGCGCGGCGAGGGCAGCTATCTCTACGATGCCACGGGCAAGCGCTATCTCGACGGCTCGGGCGGGCCGGCCGCCTTCTGCATTGGGCACGGCAACGCCGAGGTGAACGCGGCCATCGCCGTGCAGCTGGCGCGTGTCGCCTGCGGCTACCGATACCTCTTCACCAGCGAGCCCCTCGAGGAGCTCACGCAGTTGCTGCTCGCGCGCTGCGGCCCGCAGTTCGGTCAGGTCGTCTATTCGGGAAGCGGCTCGGAGGCGGTGGAATCGGCCCTGAAGATCGCGCTGCAATACTGGGACGCCCGCGGGCTGCCGCGCAAGAAGCGCTTCATCGCGCGCGAGCGCTCCTATCACGGCAATACCCTGGGCGCGCTCTCGGTGTCGGGCTTCCTCGAGCGCCGCCGCCCGTTCGAGGGGAGTCTGCTGGAGGTCGCGTTCGTCTCGGCCGCCAACGCTTATCGCCCGCTGCGGGACCTGGCTGGGCCGGCGCTCGTCGAGGCACTCGCCGCCGAGCTCGACGAAAGGATCGACGCACTGGGCGCGCAGCAGATCGCGGCGTTCATCTTCGAGCCGGTGGTCGGTGCGGCCGGCGGGGCCGTACCGGCCCCGGAGGGCTACGCCCGCGCGATGCAGGCGGTGTGCGCGCGCCACGGAGTGCTCATGATCGCCGACGAGGTGATGTCGGGTGCGGGCCGCTGCGGGACGTGGCGCGCCCTCGAGCATGACCGGGTCGTGCCCGACATCCTTGCGGTGGGCAAGGGCCTCGCCGGCGGCTACATCCCGCTCGCGGCGACCCTCGTTGGGAAAGACATCGGCGCCACCATCCATGCGGCGCACGGGGCCATCCTCACCGGCCACACCTATTCCGGGCATACGACTGCGTGCGCAGCGGGCCTCGCAGTGCAGCGCATCATCGAGCGAGAGGGGCTGATCGCACGGGTGCGCGAGCGCGGTGAGGTGCTGCGCTGGGAGCTGCGCAGTGCTCTGGAACGCTTCGCGGAGGTGGGCGATGTACGCGGCCGCGGCTACCTCATCGGCGTCGAGTTCGTGCGCGATCGCACGACGCGCGAGCCGCTGCCTCCCGAGCGCGGCTTCAGCCAGGCAGTGGGTCGGCGCGCCTTCGAGGACGGACTGATCGTCTATCCGTGCGCCGGCAACGTGGGCGGCACGGCCGGTGACTCGGTGATCGTGGCACCGCCCTACAACGCGAGCGATGGCGAGCTCGCCGAGCTCATCGAGAGACTCAGCCGGGCGATCGGACGCACGCTCGCGGGGAGGTGATCTCCGCGAGCGTGCGCCTTGAGCCTGAGCCTCTGCCTCTAGAAGCGCTGCCCGACCGTGAGCGCGATGGTGCGCGGCTGCCCCGGGATGATGTAGGGCTGCGGTCCGCAGGTCGTCGTCGCGCACTCGACGAAGCGTGTCAGCTGGGCGCGTGTGTCGAACACGTTGGTGAGCGCCACCTTCCACCAGACGTTGTGATGGTCGGCGCCGGCACTCAGATCGAATAGCGAATACGCCGGCATCCGGCCCAGCGCGATCTGGTCGACGAGCCGCAGCAGCGGCTCGGTCGAGCTCTGGTACATGCCGGAGGCCTGAACGTTGCCCTCCCACTCTCCGAGGGGGAAGGTGTAGCGCGCCACCAGGTCCACCTTGAATTTTGGCGCAACCGGCAGCTGCGTGCCGGAGGGGGCCTCGGGCCCGTTCGGCGCCGCGATGCCGTCGGCGTAAGTGTTGACCTGGCTCGGACAGTTGGTGGAGAGCGCCGTGGTGCCGGGTATGGTCGCCTGCGGACCGCAGTAGTTGGCCGTCGTCTGCGCCTGCAGAACCGTCGCCCCGCCGCTGATGAGCAGGTTGCTGGTGGCGGCCCACTCGAGGTCGGTCTCGAGGCCCTTGATCTGCGCGGAAGCGGCGTTCTGCACTACGGTGACACTGTTGGGCCCCAGGAACAGGAACTGGAAGTTGTTCCAGTTCTCGAGGAACAGCGCGCCGTTCCAGCGCACCTTGTGATCGTCGCTGGTCGTCTTCCAGCCGAACTCCCAGTTGGTGAGGAAGTCCGCCTTGTAGGGCGGGTAGATGGCGTTGATCGCCGCATCGAACACGCGATTCACGCCGCCCGGGCGATAGCCGGTCGAGTAGGTGAAATACATCAGCCTGTTCGGGTCGAACTTATAGGTGAGATTCGCCTTGTAAGTGCGCCCGCTGTCCGAGACGTCCGAGTTCAGGTCCGTGCACGGCGCGCCGTGGAACGGCGCGTAGTTCGGAGTCAGCGGCGCGCCCGGCGCCGCCGGGTTCGGGCCGCAGATGTTCTGGCCGGGGAAGTATCCGGTCTGATCCTGGTAGGCGGCCGAGTAGCCGTAGAAGCCCTGAATCGAGTTGTCGTACTTATAGAAGCGGATTCCGGCCGTGGCCTGCCAGTTGCGGGTGATGTCCCACGTCGCCTGGCCGAAGGCCGCCTGGTCGCGGTCGACGCGCTCCTCGTCCGTGAGCCAGACCGTGTTGCCGTTGACGCCCGGGATCGAGAGGCTCGGCGCGAAGCCCTGCGGGTTCTGGGTGTAAGGATCACCGCCCGCGCCCGGGATCGTGTACTGCTCCCAGATCTCGTGTACCTGGCGCTCGGCGAACAGGCCAACGATTCCCTTGAGCGGATAGTCCTGCGGGGTGGTGAGCCGCAGCTCGTGGCTCCACTTGGTGAAGTGGCCGTTGGTGATGACGTACTCCTGCGGCTCGGTGAAATCGCCCGCCGGGTACGGCGTTCCGCTGTAGCAGCCGCTCAGCGCGCCCGGGTTGGCCTGCAGGTAGTTGTAACCCTTCTGTGTCACCCACTGACAGCCCGACGCAAAGAACTTGTCGTAGAAGTAGCTGTAGTCGCTGTAATCGGAAAGGGTATGCGTCTCGCGCACGAACCAGCCGCCGGCATAGGTGATATCGAAGTCGCCCACCTTGCCCTCGATGGCGAGCGCGGTCTGTGTGAGGGAGTCCTGGTTGCTCTCCGGCCCGTAGCGCACCGCCTGCAGGTCGCCGACCGCGGGGTCATAGCCGAAGAACCCGTTCGCGTTGATCGACTGTGTCAGGAAGGTCGGGGTGACGGTCCAGTTGTCGCCGAGCTTGAGGAGCCCGGCTACCCGTCCGCCGAGGGTCGAGGCCGGGTTGTACTGCTTGTCGCCTTCAGTGGCGTTGCTGATCGAGAGCCCCGAAGTGGGGAAGGTGCGCACGCCATTGGCAATGCCGCCGGCGGCATTGGTACCGGCGACGTTCTGGATGTAGCCGGCGTCGTGCTCGTCCCAGGCCACCAGCCGAATGGCCGCGATCGGCGACAGCGGAAAGTTGACGAAGCCTTCGGCCTCGGAGCCGATGCCGCCATGGGCGATCGAGTTGATGCCGACGTCGTAGCCGGCGGAGAACCGGCCGGGGTCGGGCTTATTGGTGATGATGCGGATGGTGCCGGCCTCCGAGCTCGCACCGTAAAGGGTGCCCTGCGGGCCCTCGAGCACCTCGATGCGGGCGATATCGTAGATATGGATATCCGGCGTGCCGTCGATGGTCGTGATCGGCTGCTCATCGAGGTAGGTGCCGACACTGGGCTGTGAGGCGGAGTGGTTGCCGTCCTGCCCGCTGACCACGCCGCGCATGTACATGTGGGTGGTGCCGACGCCGTTACCGCCCTGGCCGAGACCTTTCACGGTCGTCACACCCGGCAGGTACTTCACGTACTCGTCGATGTCGCTGATGTTGAGCTGCTCGAGTTTTGCCGTGTCGAGCGCCTGAATACTGATTGGAACGTCCTGCAGGTTCTCCGTGCGCTTCTGCGCGGTGACGACGATCTGCTCGAGACCGCCGGTCTCACCGACACCGGCCTGTGCCGGCTGTGCCTGCTGGGCATAGGCGACCGGGACGGCGGCGAGCACCGCGGAGGCCAGCGGCAGGCGGCCCGAACGGGACGCTGCGCGCAAGAGTTTTCTGCGACGGCTACGTGTCATGGATCTCCCCCTGAGCGAACTCGTTTCACCCTATTGTCACATCTGCCGGCACATCCGGGTAGGCCGGCAACACCGATCCGAGTGCGGACTCGAGCGGTCCGAGCCACGGCTGGTAATGTCGCCATTGTTCAAGGCCTGACAGGAAGATGGGCTGGCGCACCTGTTCGGAGCTGGCGGTGCGCACCGCCCGCTCGTTGTCATAGAACCTGAGGCAGGCCTCCTCGAACTCCAGACCGCAATGGGCCAGGAGTCGCCGCACCTGCGCTTCCGTGTCGGTCACCATGTTCTCGTAGTGCACCCGATGCACTTTTTTGGGGAGGACCGCATCAAAGTGGTGCATCAGGCGCAGGTAGTCGCGGTAGTACAACCCGAGGTCCTCGAGCGAGTAGGTAAACGCCTGGCCGCGCGCAAAGTGTTGCTTGAAGCAGGAGAAGCAGCACGCCATGGGATGGCGCCGCGCATCGATTATGGTGGCATTCGGCAGGATCATATGAATCAGGCCGACATAGAGATAGTTGTTCGGCATCTTGTCGATGAAGTGGGGGGCAGCGCTCTTGCGCAGGTGGCGTGTGCCTGCCAGATAGCGCTCGCCGAGCGCGGTGAGCTCGGCGGCGCTGAGTCCCGCGACCCCCTCGAAGAAGGTTTCCTCCGACTCCTTGCCGCCACGCATGGCGAGCTCACGTGCGATCTGCGGCACATCCGGCAGCTCCATGGTTCCCTCGACGCGCGAGTGGCTGGCGAGGATCTGCTCGATCAGAGTGGAGCCCGCGCGCGGCAATCCCAGAATGAAGATCGGATCGCGCGCGCTGCAACCCGAGCCACTGCGCGCAGCGAAGAACCCGGCCGTGAAGAGCTCGCGCGCGCGGCGCACGAAGTCGCAGTTCTCCTGCGCACGATAGGCAAGCGATTTGCGTCGCAGCGCATTGCCTGCGGCGTAGTGCCGGAAGCTCTCCGCGTAGCTCTGCTGATCCTCCAGCGCCTTGCCGAGCGCGAATTCGAAGTGCAGGCGGTCATCGTCCGAGAGGTCCTCGCGGGTCAGCGCGCTGCGCAGGGCGGCGATGTCGGCGGGTGAGAACGTGAAGGTCTTGAGATTCGCGAGACTCCACCACGCCTCCCCGAGCTTCGGCTCACGGGCGATGGCGGCGCGATAGGCCGCGATCGCCTCGGCCGAGCTGCCCGTGGTCTTGAGCGAGTGCCCGTAGCTCATCCAGACCTTTGGCTGGTGGGGGAACTCCTCGAGCACTCCGCGGTAGATGCGCGCCGACTCGACATACTCGCCGAGGTTTGCGAGCACGGCGCCCTTGAGGTTGCGGTAACCCGGGTTGCGCGGCTCCCTGGCGAGGAGCTGCTCGACGTGCCCGAGGGCTTGGGCGGATTTTCCCTGCCGGTTGAGAACCGTGGCCAGGTTGTGGCGTGCGGCATCGAAGCCTGGAGCGAGCTCGAGACAGCGCTCGAGGAGCAGCTGCGCATCCGCGAGGCGGCGCAGCCGGGCCGCCACCTCCGCCAGCATGCGCAAGGCCGCGACGTCGGTCGGATGGTCCCGCAGATGTGCGCGCAGCAGCGCCTCTGCCTCTGGAATGCGGTTCTCGACCAGCGCGGCAGCGGGCGCGAGCAGGCGCGGATCGCGGGTCGCGGCCTTGATGTGCTGCGCATAGGCGGCATCGGCCGCCTGCGTCTCGCCCGCGCCCCAGAGCTGGTCGGCGAGCGCCCGCCAGGCGTCCGGGCTGCGCGGCTCGAGCGCCACCGAGCGCCTGAGCGCCGCAATGGCGGCTTCGCCTTTTCCGCAGCCGCCGAGCGTCACGCCCAGCTCGTAGTGCGCCTCGGCCCAGTCGCTCTGGCGGGCGCACAGCTCCTCGAGGCCCGCGAGTGCACGCGCGTGGTCCCCACCGGCGCGCTGCGCCCGGGCGAGCAGCAGCATCGCGACCGGCTGCCCCGGCACCACCTTGAGGATCTCCGCGGCCTGCTCGGCGGCGAGCGCGGGCTGCGCGGAGAGCAGCCGTGCCGCGTGCTGAAGTGCGACCTCGAGCGAGCCGAGCGTGGATGAGGGGCTCAAGCCCTCAACTTAGCTCACGGTGGCGGCGCTGCGCCACTCGAGGGGTGCGAGCTTTGGCACCATGAGCACCCAGCCGACGACCCCCAGCAGACTCACCGCCGCAGCCACCACGAACGCGGCGGCGAAGTGGCCGGTCTGCTCCGCGAGATATCCCGTGACGATCGGGGCGATCACGCCGGCGAAGTTCCCGCAGCAATTCTGAATGCCGACCCAGCGGGCGGCAGCCGTCGGGCCGGCGAGGATCTGCGGCATGGTGAAGCAGCCGGCGGCCGAGGCGCCTTGCAGCACCTGGAAGAGGAAGATCGCAGCGAGTGCCCACGGCTGCGAGGCGTAGGCGATGGCGAGCATGCAGCCGACGCTGCCCAGGTGCGCGACCCCCATCACCGACTTGTAGGTCACATTGGCGTGACCCGCCCGCACGAAGCGGTCGATGATCCAGCCGGCGACGGGTGAGCTGATGGCGTTCACGAAGTAGGCGATGCCGGTGAAGGTCGCCATCTCCGCGGTCGAGAAGCCGCGCTCGCGCACCACGTAAAACGGCATCCAGGTGAGCAGGAAGTAGAAGGAGTAGTTGTTGGAGAAGAGTCCGAGCGCCGTGCCCCATAGCGCAGGCTGCCGCAGGATCTCGAGCAGCGTCGGACCCTCGGCCGCGGGGGTGGCGGCGAGCTGCGGCGGCAGACGCACCCGTGACCAGGGCGCAAGCCACAGGAGCGACAGGGCCCCGAAGATCCAGAACATGGGCCGCCAGCCGTAGTGGAGCATGATCAGACCGCCGCCCCAGGCTCCCACCGCCGGTCCGAACTGGTAGCCGAAGGCGACGATGCCGTTGGCGACCCCCAGGTTCTGCACCGGCACCGAGGTCGCGAGCAGCTTCGAAAGGCACGGGAAGCCGGCGCTCTCGCCCACCCCGAGCAGCAGCCGCAGCGCGAACAGCGCCGCGAAGGAATGCGCAAAACCGGTGAGTATGGTGGCACCCGCCCAGATCGCGAGTCCCGCCGCCAGCACCCGCTGGGCGCCCACGCGCTCGGCAAGCCAGCCCACCGGAATCTGCAGCAACGTGTACAGCCAGAAGAAGGCGGAGAGCAGAATTCCCAGCTGGCTCTCGGAGAAGCCGAGCTCGTCCTGGATGAGATGCACGGCGTTCGAGAGCGCGCCGCGATCGACGTAGTTGATGAAGACCGCTGCCGACAGCAGCCCGACGATGGACCAGCGCGTGCTGACGCTCGGCCCGGCCGCTGTGGGCGGCGTCGTCAAGCGGCGCGGTCAGCTCGCATAGTCCGCGTCGCTCCGATCCAGCAGGCGCTTCAGCGCCTCGAAGTGCAGGTCCGTCCGTGTCTCCCCGCCCACATTCGCGCAAGCCTTGAACTGCGCGGCGGTGGCGCTGACGATCGGCTGAGGCACCTGATGGAGCGGGCGGCCGCTCGAGAGCGCGAGCAGCTGCGCCTGACAGGCACGCTCGAGAAAGTACAGCCGCTCGAAGGCCTGCGCCGCGGACTCCCCGATCACCAGCGCCCCGTGGTTGCGCAGCAGCGCGACCGGCTTCCCATCCATCGCGCGCGCCAGCCGCTCGCCCTCGGAGTAATCGAGCGCGAGGCCGTTGTAATCGACGTAGGCAATCTCGTCGTGGAAGCCGATCGCCGACTGCACCGCCATCTCGAGGCGCGGGTCCTCCAGCATGCCGAGGGCGGTGGCATAGGGCATGTGGGTATGGAGGACACAGCGTGCCGCGGCCACGAGGCGATGTACCGAAAGGTGGATGTAAAGGGCGGTGTCCTCGACCAGGCCACGCCCGGCCACGACCTTGCCGGAGAAGTCGAGCTCGAGCAGATGGCTTGCCTGCACCTCCGACCACAGAAGTCCAAAGGGTGCGAGGTAGAAGCGGTCGGCGTGCCCGGGGACGAGCATGGTGAGGTGATTGTCGATTCCTTCATTGAAGCCGAAGCGCGCGGCGAGCCGATGACACGCGGCCAGATCGACACGAGCGCGGCGCTCGGCTTCGGCGCCCGACCAGTGTCGCGAGGCATTCATGGCCGCCCCCTCGCGCGGGCGCGCGCGCCGAAATTGGCGTCCGCGACGAGGCACAGGATCTCGTACATCATGGTGGCGCCGACGAGCGCGGTATTGCCCGTCTGATCGTAGGGCGGTGCCACCTCGACGACATCCCCGCCGATCAGGTTGAGGCCCTTCAGGCCCCGCAGCAGTCGCTGCCCTTCGAGGGAGGTGATGCCGCCGACCTCCGGTGTGCCCGTTCCCGGAGCGTATACCGGGTCGAGGCCATCGACGTCGAAGGAAATGTAGGTCGGGCCGTCGCCCACGACCGAGCGCGCGAGCTGGATCACCTTCTCGACGCCTGCTTCCGCGAACTCGTCCATGAAGACTACGCGCATGCCGTGTGACTTCGAGAACTCGATCCCGTCGAGGAAATTCTGCGCGCCGCGAATTCCGATCTGAATGGTGCGCTTCGGGTCGAGCACCCCGGCCTCGACCGCGAGACGAAACGGCGCACCGTGGGTGAACTTCGAGCCGAAGAACTCGCCCCAGGTATCGCAATGCGCGTCCACGTGCACCATGCCGACGGGGCGCTCGGCGCCGAGGGCTCTGAAGATCGGGTAGGTGATCGAATGATCGCCGCCTGCGGTCACCGGCAGTATGCCCGCGGTCTTCACCTTGCGATAAAAGGCCTCGATGGCCTCATTCTGCCGCTCGAGGTCGTAGCGATGCGGGATCGGGACATCGCCGAGATCGGCGACCCGGCAGAGCTCATACGGATTGACACCGAGGGAGACGTTGTAGCCGCGCATGAGGCTCGAGGAATTACGGATCTCACGGGGTCCGTGACGGGCCCCGGGCCGGTTGGTGACCGCGATGTCGGTCGGTATACCAATGAGGCCAATGTCGACGTTGTCGAGCGCCGCCGCGAGTGGGGCGCGCATGAAGGTGGCTATCTCGGTGAAGCGCGGCTCCTTCATCGGATCGTACGGCTCGCCGCCGGTAACGCCCCGTCGCCGGTAGTTGTCGGTGCTCATAGTGGCTCCTATCGTGTCGCGAGGTCCTCGCCAGGGCAAGGCGCAGGTGCGCGCCCCCCCCTCAACCGCCGGCGAAGCGCCGCCTGCGCCGGTACTGGTCCGCTATCACGGCGGCGACGATGATCCCGCCTTTGACGATCTCCTGGTAGTAGGCGTCGATGCGCAGGAAGGTGAAGCCCGAGGTCACGACCCCGAGAATCAAAGTACCGATGACCGTGCCGGCGATGCGCCCGACGCCCCCCGCGAGCGACGCCCCGCCGATCACCGCGGCGGCGATCGCGTCGAGCTCATAGAGCGTGCCCATGCCCGCCTGACCCGAGACCGCGCGCGCTGCCGTCAGAACCCCCGCAAGCCCCGAGAGGGTCCCCGCAATCCCATAGACGAGGATGAGGTGGCGCCCGATGCGGATGCCGGAGACGCGGGCGGCCTCCCGATTGGCGCCGATCGCATAGGTATATTTTCCGTAGCGGGTGTAGCCCAGCGCCACATGGAAGACGACGGCGGTGGCGAGGAAGATGAGGACCGGCACCACGCCGCTGCCGATGGCGGCGTAGCTGTCGGTGAGCATGCTGATCGGCGCGCCGCGCGTATACCAGCGGGCAAGGCCGCGGGCGGTGACCATGGCGCCGAGCGTTGCGATGAAGGGCGGAATGGCCGTGGCGGCGATCACGCTGCCGTTGACGAGCCCGGCCACCGCACCCACCGCGAGCCCCGCGACCACCGGCACCACGACCGGCAGGTTGGTGAGCGAGGGATAGACGATGCGCACCGCATCGGAGGATTGCGCCAGGCTCGCCGCCACCATGGCGGTCAGAGCGACCACCGAGCCCGAGGAAAGATCGATCCCCCCGGTGATGATCACCTGCGTCACGCCGATCGCGATGATGCCGATGACCGAGACCTGCAGCACCATGACCACGAGGCGCTGCTCATTGAGCAGAAAGCTCTGGCCGACGAAGACCCATCCGAGGAGCTCGAAGGTGAGCGCGATGCCGAGCAGCACGAGGAGAATCCCGCCCTCGGCCGGAAGGCGCCGCGGCGCCCGGGTCCTGGCAGCGCTGGTCTGCTCTGCCATGATCAGCGCGCCGCCAGATCCATGACGGCGACCTGGCTCGCCTCGGAGCGATCGAGAATGCCCGTGAGGCGGCCCTCGTGCATCACCATGACGCGGTGGCTCAGACGCAGGATTTCCGGCATCTCAGAGGAGATGAGCAGCACCGCGGTGCCCTGACCGGCGAGGCGGGCGATGAGCTGATGGATCTCCGCCTTGGCGCCGACGTCGACCCCGCGCGTCGGCTCATCGAGGATCAGCACCTTCGGTCTGGTGAGGAGGCAGCGGCCGATGAGCACTTTCTGCTGGTTGCCGCCCGAGAGGTTCTCGATCTGCTCCTCGAGACCGCGCGTCTTGACCCGCAGCTCGCTCAGCATGAGACCGCAGGCCGCGCGTGCGGCCCGCGAGCGCACGAAGCCGAAACGCACGAAGTCACTGCTCAGTACCGAGATCTCCAGGTTCTCGAGTACGCTCAGCCCGCAAAAGCATCCGCTCTCCTTGCGGTCCTCGGTGACCAGCGCCAGGCCGTGCGCCATCGCGGCCGCCGGCGAGTCGATGCGCGTCTCGCGGCCCGCGATCAGGATGGTCCCGGAGTCCGGAGGCGTGAGGCCGAACAAGGTGCAGGCGAGCGCGCTGCGCCCCGAGCCGATGAGACCTGCGACCCCGAGGATCTCGCCGACATGCAGATCGAAGCTGATGTCGTGGAACTCCCCGGCCCGCCTCAGGGCGCGCGCCGCCAGCGCAGGCTCGCTGCGCGGCGGCGGGGCGCCGGGGAAAGATCCCGAGAGCTCCCGCCCCACCATCATATGAATGAGCGTGTCGCGCGTGAATTCAGTCGCGCGTCCGCTGGCGATGTGCCGCCCGTCGCGCAGTACCGAGATGTCATCGGCGATCGCGAACAGCTCCTCCATCCGATGGGTGATGTAAAAGACGCTGGCGCCCTGCGCAGTGAGCGCGCGAATGATCTCGAAGAGATGCTCCGCTTCGCGCTCGGCGAGCGCCGAGGTGGGTTCGTCCATGATGAGGACTTTCGGCTCGTGGGAGAGCGCGCGCGCGATCTCGACCAGTTGCCGTGTCGCGATCGGCAGCGTGCGCAGCTGCGCCTGCGGGTCGATATCCATCCGCAGCCGCTCGAGCAGGGTGCGGGTGCGGCGGCGCAGCTCGCCGTGGCGGACCAGGCGCAAAGCATTGAGCGGCTCGCGGCGGATCCAGATGTTCTCCGCGACCGTCATGAAGGGCATCAGGTTGAGCTCCTGATGGATCATGGCGATGCCGCGCGCGAGCGCCTCCCGGGGCGAGCGGCAGCGCAGCGGCTCGCCTTCCAGGAGCAGCTCGCCCGTATCGGGCGCGACGATACCGGCGATGATCTTCATCAGCGTCGATTTGCCGGCGCCGTTCTCTCCGACCAGGGCGTGCACCGTACCGCGCCGCAGCCGCAGCGACACGTCATCGAGCGCCCTGACACCGGGGAAAGTCTTGCTGAGGTGCCGCACCTCGAAGAGGTCGTCAGGAGCCTCGATTCGAGAGCGCGCCTCCGGCATCTCAATGCCGGGTGAGATAGCCCGCGAGATTCGCCGGCGTCACCAGCTCGAACGGGACCCAGATGTCGCTCGGGACACTCTGGTGCGCGATGAGTCGCAGCGCGGTATCGACCGCGCCGCGCCCCTGGGCGCTTCCGTCCTGAAAGACCGTCACCTTGAGCTCGCCCGCCTTCATGGCTCCGAGTCCGTCGGGCGTGGCATCGATGCCCGCGACGATCGTCGTTGAGAGCAGTCGCGCCTGCTTCAGCGCCTGGATGGCGCCAATCGCCATCTCATCGTCGTTCGCGACGACCGCCTGCGGGTGCAGACCCGAGGTCAGCCAGTTGGTGACGAGGTCCGCGGCCTCGGTGCGCTTCCAGTTGGCGGTCTGCTTGTCGAGCACGCGAATCGCGCGGCAGGCGGGCGTGGCGATCACGTCATAGATGTCCTGGGTGCGCTGGCGGGCCGACTGGTTGGTGAGCTCCCCCATCAGGATGACGATGTCGCCCCTGCCCTTGAGGAGGCGGCACACTTCGGTCATCTGCAGGGTACCGGACTTCGATTCGTCCGAGCCCACGAAGGAGACCCCCGGCGGGAGCCGGGGGTCGGCCGGCATCCGATTGAGATACACGAGTGGGATCTTCGCCGCCGTAACCAGTCTGGTGATGCGCGGCGTGGCGTCGGTGTCGACCGGGTTGATGATGATCGCATCCACCCGCTGCGCGATGAAGTTCTGAGTCTGGTTGAGCTGTCGTCCGATGTCGTTCTGGGCGTCCTCGAACTGGATCGACACCCTCTCATCGCGTGCGCGCTCGCGCATCGCGGCGCGCACCGTGGCGAGGAAGTTATCGTCGAACAGCGCCATGCTGACACCGATGGTGACGGCATGCGCCGTGCCCGCGAGCGAGGTGAGCAACAGCGTGGCGAGAAGCACGGGGAAGCTGCGGTTCATGGCAGCCGGAGTCTAACGGTGCCAAGCGTTTGTGTGGTAGCGTCGGCACATCTGCAGGAGGGGACATCCGGCGTGGATCGGCGGCAGTTCCTCGAGGCGATCGCCGGGATTTCGAGCATGGTGCCGGCGCTCGCGCTGCTTCCGGCGCGCGACGCCGGAGCTTTCGCTGCGACGGTGCACGCACGTGCTCAGGCGGCCGGAGCGCTGCGCACGCTGAGCCCGGCGCAGGATGCGCTCCTCGATGCAATCGCCGAGATGCTCCTGCCGCAGACCGACACCGTGGGCGCCCGCGCCGTAGGGGTGAATCGCTTCATCGATCTGCTGCTCACCGAGTCGATGCTGGAAGCGGATCGCGAGCGCTTTCTCGCGGGCCTCGCGGCGATCGATGCGCGCAGCCAGTCGCTCCATGGCTCCGCGTTCGTGGCGGCGCGCCGCCCGGATCAGGAGGCTCTGATCGGAGCACTCGATGCGCAGCTGCCGGCGAAGCCCCTGACGACGGCGGAGCGCGCCGCCCTCGAGCGGCAGCCCGTCACCGCCGAAACCGGCTACGCCACGCTCAAACAGATGGTGGTGTTCGCGTACTTCACCTCCGAGCCCGTGGCGAAGGGCCTGATCCACTCGCCCATCATTCCCGGACGGTACGACGGCTGTGCCCACACCTAAGGCCGCATCCTCCGAGTACGACGCCATCGTCGTGGGCTCCGGGATCTCCGGCGGCTGGGCGGCGAAGGAGCTCACCGAACGGGGCCTCAGGACACTGCTTCTCGAGGCGGGGCCGCCCATCGTGCCCGAGCGCGACTACGTCGAGCACGTGCAGGCGTATTCGCTGCGGTATCACGGGTACGGAAATCTGCGCAAGCTCCACGAGGAGCAGCCGATCCAGTCGCAGACCGGTGCGTGCGACGAGTGGGTTTCGAAGTTCTTCGTGAATGATCACGACAACCCGTACCGGAACGATGCCGACAAGCCCTTCCTGTGGATCCGCGGCCGTCACGTCGGTGGGCGCTCGCTCATGTGGGGCCGGCAGGTGTATCGCTGGAGCGATCTGGACTTCGAGGCCAATGCGCGCGATGGCATCGGCGTCGACTGGCCGATCCGCTATGCGGACATCGCCCCCTGGTACAGCCACGTGGAGCGGTTCATCGGGGTGAGCGGCCAGGAGGAGAAGCTCGCGCAGCTGCCGGACGGGGAGTTCATGGCCCCGATGCAGCTCAATTGTGCCGAGATCAAGGTGCGCGATGCGATGCAGCAGCACTGGGGCCGCGAGCGCGTGCTCACCATCGGCCGCGTGGCGATCCTCACGCAGCCGCACCTTGGCCGCGCGGCATGTCATTACTGCGGGCCTTGCTGGCGCGGCTGCATCACCCGGTCGTATTTCTCCAGCAACGGCGTGACGCTGCCGGCGGCGGAAGCGACCGGGCGTCTCACGCTGCGACCCAACAGTGTCGTCTCCGAGGTGCTGTACGATGAGCGCCGCTCGCGCGCGAGCGGCGTGCGGGTGGTGGATGGTGAGACCCTGCAAACGCTCGAGTTCAAGGGGCGGGTGGTTTTCCTGTGCGCGTCGGCGCTCGAGAGCGCGCGTATCCTGCTGAATTCGAAGAGCGCGCGCTTTCCTGCCGGACTCGCCAATTCGAGCGGGGAGCTCGGGCGCAACGTCATGGATCATCCCTTTGGCGCCGGGGCCGAAGGCACCTTGCCCGGCATGGAGGAACACAAGACCTTCGGCAACCGCCCGAATGGCTTCTACGTGCCGCGCTTTCGCAACGTCACCGACAAGCATCCGAAGTTCGTGCGCGGTTACGGCTTTCAGGGCGGCGGCGGCCGCGAAGGCTGGCAGCGCGGCGCGCGCACACGGGGCTTCGGCGCGGATTTCAAGCAGGCGCTGCTGCGGGACCTCGGACCGTGGCGCGTGGGACTCGGCGGTTGGGGAGAGTGCCTGCCGCGGCCCGACAACTTCATCTCGCTCCACCCGACACTCAAGGACAAATGGGGCGTTCCGGCGCTGAATATCCACTGCACCTTCGGCCCGAACGAGCGCGAGATGCTGAAAGACATGCAGGTCACCGCGGCGGAGTGCCTCGAGGCGGCGGGAGCCCGCGACATCCGCACCTTCAACGAGGACTACGCGCCCGGTCTGTGCATTCACGAGATGGGAACCGCGCGCATGGGATGGGATCCGAAGACCTCGGTCCTCAACCGGTGGAATCAGGCGCACGAGGTCCCGAATCTCTTCGTGACCGACGGAGCGTGCATGACTTCCTCGGCCAATCAGAATCCGTCGATCACCTACATGGCGCTCACGGCCCGCGCGTGTCACTACGCGGTGGAGCAGCTCAAGCGCCGGGAGCTCTGACTTGGCGCGCGCCTTCTCGAGGCGGCGCTTCCTGAGCGCCTCCGCCGTTTCCGCGGTTGCGCTCGGCGCGACGGGGCTGGCGCGCGCAACGCAGGCCGCTCCCGCACCGCTCCAAGGGCGCCTGCGCCAATCGGTATGCCGCTGGACGCTGCCGGGTGCCCTTGCCGAGGTGTGCGCGCGGGTTCGAGGGCTCGGACTCACGGCCATCGATCTGTTGTATGCGGACGAGTGGAGCGTGGCGCGGGAGGCTGGGCTCACCTGCTCGATGGGCTATGCGAGCCGGCGTGAGCACTTCATCGAGAATGGTTTCAACGACCCGAAGAACCACCCGATGCTGATCGAGGAGCTCAGCCGGGCCATTCCGCTCGCCGCAGCGGCCGGCGTGCCGAATGTCATCGCCATGTTCGGAAACCGTAAGGGTCTGAGCGATTCCGACGGTATTGCGAACTGCGCGGCGGGCCTGAGGGCGGTGGCCCCGCTCGCCGAGCAGCACGGGGTCACGGTGTGCGTGGAGCTCCTCAACAGCAAGGTCGACCATCCCGATTACCAGGGGGACCACACGGCCTTCGGGGTGGCGGTGATGAAGAAGATCGACTCTCCACGGGTGAGGCTGCTCTACGACATCTATCATATGCAGATCATGGAGGGCGACATCATCCGCACCATCCGTGAGCAAGGCCGATGGCTCGGGCACTTTCATACCGGCGGCGTACCGGGCCGGCACGACATCGACGCGACCCAGGAGCTGAATTACCACGCGGTGGCGCAAGCGATCGCCGACGGCGGATTCCAGGGCTACCTGGCGCACGAGTTCACGGCGAAGGGCGACCCCTACGCGGGTCTCGCCGAGGCGTGCCGCATCTGTCAGGTGTGAGGGAAACCTCAGCGCGCAGCGGGCGGCGCGAAGTAGCAAATTGTAAAGAGGGCTGGCCGCGGGCGCGATCCGGGTTCAGGATCAGCGGCAGGCACACGGAGCCGTATGAAGTATCTGCCGCTCATCTGGTCCGGCATCTGGCGCAAGCCGGGGCGCACCGTTCTCATCTTCCTGCAGGTGAGCGTCGCCTTCGTGCTCTTCGGCGTGCTGCAGGGGCTGAAAACCGGGATCGAGCAGGCGGTGGAAGCGGCGCGCGCCGACCTGCTGATCGTGCACAGCCGCCAGGGCTTCATCTTCTCGGGGCTGCCGCTCGGCCTGCTCGAGCAGATCCGCACGGTGCCGGGAGTCAGGCTGGCGGAGCCGGTGGAGCTTTTCGGAAGCTACTACCAGAAGCCCGAGAACGGCCTGCTGGTGGTCGCCGTGAGACCGGACAAGGATTGGACGGATGCCTTCACTTTCCATGTCGCGCCGGAGCAGCTCGCGGCCTTCGCGAGGAGTCGTACGGCCGCGCTGGTCACCGATTACGCCGCGCAGAAGTTCGGCTGGAAGATCGGCGACCACATCCCGCTCGTGAGCCAGGTGACGAACAAGGAGCGCACGACGACCTGGGGTTTCGACATCGTCGGGACCTTCACCGACAGCGACTTCACCCCCGGGCGCTACAAGATCCTGGCCAACTATGACTACTACGACCAGGGACGTGTGAGTAACACGGGCACGGTGAATCATTTCAACGTGTCGGTGGCCGATGCCAGCCAGGCAGTGTCGGTGGCTGATGCGATCGATCGGCTGTCGCTCAACTCCTCGCACGAGACCAAGACCGAGTCGATACGCGAGCTCGCGCAGCAGCAGGTCCAGCAGATCGGCGATCTCGATTTTCTGGTCCACGCGGTGGTGAGCGCCGTGCTCGCGGCGCTGCTGTTCGCGACCGCGACGATGATGATGCAGTCCGTCAGGGAACGCACCTCGGAGCTCGCGGTCCTCAAGACCATCGGCTTTACCGATCGAGCCGTCTTCCTGCTGGTGCTCGGCGAGGCGGTGCTGGTGTGCATCGCGGCCGCGGCCTGCGGGCTGGCGCTGTCGACGGCGGTGTTCCCGTATGCGGCGCGCATCGTATCCGGGCTCACGATGCCCCCGGTTACCGTCGCGACCGGTCTCGCGCTCGCCGTCGCGCTGGCGGTGTTGAGCGCCGCGGTGCCGGCGCTGCGCGCCGCTCGGCTGCGCGTGGTGAGCGCGCTCGCCGAGCGCTGAAAGAGCAATGAACCTCCTGCGGCAATTTGTGGCCCTGCTGCGCATGAACCTCGCGAACGAGCGCGCGCGGCCCGGCTCGGTGCTGACGATCGTCGTCGGCGTGACCTGCACCGTCGCGGTGCTGGTCTCGATGCTCGCTATGGGAACGGGGGCGCGCGCACAGGCCGACGGCGATGTGCACGACGACGAGGCCATCGTCATCGCCCAGGGAGCGCAGGGGGGCTTCGACAGCAACATCTCGCGGGACCAGATGGTCGCGCTGCGCGATCTGCCCGGTATCGACCACGACAAGGACGGCGAGCCGCGCGTAGCCGGGATCGTGTTCACCCCGTTCGAGGGACACCGTCGCGACACGGGCCGGCGTGTGTTCTTCCCGCTCGTCGGCAGCAGCGACGCGAAGTTCGAGCTGCGGCCGCCGGCGCATCTTACGGAGGGGCGGCTGTTCAAGCCGGGCCTGCACGAGATGATCACCACCAACGCCTGCGTCGGGCAGTTCGACGGATTCGAGCTCGGAGCGAAGCGCGCGGTGCGTGGCGTCGACTGGACCATCGTCGGGCACTATGACCAGGGGCAGAGCCTCGAGTGCGTCGTCCTCACCGACGCCGAGACGGTGATGAGCCTCTTCAACCGCAACGGCTTCAACCGCATCAACGTGCGTCTCAAGGCACCGTCGGACTTCGCGGCGTTCAACCGAGCGCTCGAAGCAAAGCCCGACCTGAAGCTCGAAGCCAAGACGGCGCGTGCGCAGGCTGACGCGGACCTGAAGCAGTTCAAGGGGCTGCTCAACTTCGTGAGCTACTTCATCGGCTCGATCATGGGCATAGGCGCCACTTTGGGCGCAGTGAACTCGCTCTATTCGATCGTGGATGCGCGCCGCCGCGAGCTCGGCACGCTGCGCGCGATCGGCTTCCGCTCGGGGGCCATCGTGGCCGCGACGCTGGTCGAGTCGATCCTGCTGGCGCTCCCCGGCGCGCTGCTCGGGGCGGCGCTCGCGTGGCTCCTCTTCCACCACATGGCAGTCAGCCCCTTCGGCTTCAGCTTCAGGCTCGATGTGACGGCGAGGCTCGCCGAGATCGGCATCGCCTGGGCGCTCGTGATGGGCTTCGTCGGCGGGCTGTTGCCGGCACAGCGGGCGGCGCGCGTGCCGATCACCACGGCACTGCGCGCCACCTGAAGCTGGCTCACTTGCCGAGCGTCGTCGGATACGGCGGCGCGCTCGTCTGCTGGACCGGCCTGAAGCTCTTGAGCTGTGTGAGCACGGTCGCGATTGCGGCATCGAGTTGCGGGTCCTCGCCGCGGTTGACGGCCGCCGGGTCGAGTGTCACCTCGATGTCGGGCGCCACACCCTCGTTCTCGACGCGCCACTCGCCCTCGGGCGTGAAGAAGCGGAAGAAGGGCACGGTGAGCTGACCGCCGTCGATCAGATCCGGGTTCGAGCGGATGCCGATCAATCCACCCCAGGTGCGCGTGCCGATCAGGGTGCCGAGCTTCTGGTGCTTGAAGGCCCAGGGGAGGAAGTCACCACCCGAGCCTGCGTCCTGATCGGCGAGCATGGCTTTCGGTCCGTAGATCGCCCCTCCCGGGGTGCTGAAGATCTGCCCGTCGCGGTCCTTCCAGCTGGCGAGGTACGGGCGGCTGAGGATCTCGATGATGTAGTTGGCCGCCTGACCGCCACTGTTCCTGCGCTCATCGACGATGAGGGCGGGCTTGTCGATCTGCGCGAAGAACATGCGGTTGAAGTACTGGAAACCATCGCCCGCGGTGTTGGGCAGGTAGACATAGGCGACCTTGCCGCCGGTCTTCCTGCCGACGTACTCGCGGTTGTGCTCGATCCAGCGCCACTGTCGCAGCGGCGACTCATCCCCGATCGGCTCTACCACCACGGTGTGCGCACCCGCGCCTGTGGGGTCAGGGCCGACACTGAGCGTCACCTGTCGGTCGACGGTCTGCTCGAAAAGCGCATACAGGTTCTGCGTCGCATCGAGCGGGTGTCCATTGACGGCGAGCAGGTAATCCCCCTCCTTGACGTCGACACCGGGAACCGCGAGCGGCGCTCGCATGAAGGGATTCCAGCGGTCGCCGCGATAGATGGTCTCGATGCGATAGTGGTTGCTCTCGACGGCGAAATCGGCGCCGAGGAGACCGGTTTTGGTGCTGGCCTCGGCAGGGACGTCGCCGCCGCCGAGGCGGTTATGGCCGACCTGCAGCTCGCCGATCATCTCGATGAGAAGATCGGTGAGATCCTCGCGCCGCTGCACGTACTTGAGGAGCGGCCGGTAGCGCGCATACACGGCGTTCCAGTCGAGGCCGTGCATGTTGGGGTCGTAGAAGAAGTCCTTCTCCATCCACCAGGCCTCATCGAAAATCTGCTGCCACTCGGCGGCCGGGTCGACGTACATGCCGAGCTGGCTCAGGTCGATCGGCTTCGGCTCGAGCTTCTCGTTGGCGTCGGCGATCTCCATCTTGCCCTTCGCATATACGAGCAGCAGCTTCTTGCCATCGGCGCTCATGGTGAAGTCCTGGATGCCCTGCTTCAGGGACTTCGCTTTGCGCTCGGCGAAATCGAAGCGGTAGAGCTCGCCATCATTGCCCGGCTCGGCATCGGGCGGCTCCTGCGTGATACCGGGCTGGCGCCGCTCGAGGTAAAAGAGGGCGCCGTCGCAGCCGACCGCGAGAGACTCATAGCGCCGTTCCGCGACCGGGAAGCCCGTGATGCGGTTCTGCAGGCCTTCGAAATCGATACGCACCGCCTTGGGCGTCCTGGCAGCCGCCGCATCGGCCTTGCCGTCCTGTTTCTTTCCGGCGGTCGCCTCCTTGTCGGGCTTGGCCGGGCCCTTGCAGCTGCTCTTATCGTCCGTGTCCGACTTGCCGGCCTCCTCATCGCCCGCTTTGCGCAGGAGCGGGGAGCGGCCATCGGCGGAGAGCACGGCGACGTAGATACCGCGCCGCAATGAGCGTTCCTGGCTCGAGAGGTCGAGCCCGACCTGGCTTGGGCCCGAATTGATCGAAGCGGTGAAATACAGGTATTCACCGCTCGGGTCGAACACCGGGCTGTCGGCATCGGAGAGGCCGTCGGTGAGGTCGATGTTCTGGCCGGATCTGAAATCATGAACACGAACGCGGGTGAAGTGGTTTTCACCCTGCACGGTGTAGGCCAGCCAGCGGCTATCGGGCGAGAAGCTCACCTGGATGCCGTTGCGGTCGAGCGTGCGGTCGATGAGCGTGCTCGCCGCCTTATCCGGAGCGAAGGCATAAAGATGCAGGTGCGAGTCCTCGTAGATGAGCGTCGCGCCATCCGGCGACCAGTCCACGAGGTGGTAGTAGATCCCCTTCGACAGCGGATACACGCGCGGCTTCTCCAGGCCCGCCTGGTCGCGCACCGCGATCGCATGCTGCATGCCGAGATCGGTGATGTAGGCGATACGCGATCCGTCGTGACTCCAGCGCGCATCCTTCTCACGCACACCGGAGGTGGCGGTGATGTTGCGGATGGAGCCGTCCTTGGCCGGCACCGTGAAGACATCGCCGCGCGCCGACACGATGACGCGCTTTCCGGTGGACGAGAGGAAAGCGGAGGTGATGGTCTTGCTCGCGTCCTTCCACTGCGGACGAAGCTGCGCGGCCTCGGTGGCGAGTGTGATCGCGAGCGGCCTCACCTGCCCTGAGTCGAGGTCGAGCTCTTTCAGTCGTCCGCCCGCCTCATAGACGGCGGTTCGACCATATACGCCCACATTGCGCACGTCCCACACCGCCTCCTGCGACAGTTGCCGCAGCCGCTTGCTGCGCGTGTCGTAAGCGAAGAGGTTCGCGGCCCCGGGGCTCCGGTCCGAGACGAACACGACCTCGTCTCCCGACCAGACCGGCGCGCGGTCCGTGGCATTCTCGTGCGGCACCTGCTCCCAGGCACCGCTACGGGGATTCAGGATCCAGATCGGCGTGGTCGTGCCGCCGCGATAGCGCCGCCACCCGGCAGGTCCCTCGTACGCGGTGCGGTAGGGGCGGTAGGCGAGGCGCGTTCCATCGGGCGACCATGACGCCTCCCAGGCCACTGCCTCCATGATCTTGTGCTCGAAGCCGCCGCTGAGCGCAACCTCGTAGAGTTGATTGGAGCGGTTGTTAGCGACCGCTCGTGGGGACGCAAACAGGATGCGCTTGCCGTCGGGACTCCAGCCGTCCACCTCATCGCGCGCGGGATGCCAGGTGAGCCTGCGGGGCTGCCCCCCGCTCGTCGGAATCACATAGACATCGGTGTTGCCGGCATAAGTCGCAGAGTAGGCGATCCACTGCCCGTCGGGAGAGAAGTGCGGACCATAGGCGCTCGCGTGCACCGTGAGTCGTTCGGGATGCCGGCCATCACGGTCGGTGAGCCAGATGTCGCCGCCGTAGACGAATGCGAGATGCTCGCGCGAGAGCGCCGGCTGGCGCAGCAGCGCGGTGCCGGTGCTCTCCTCGCCTGAGACCGCGGTGACGATGCACAGGAGCGCAATGCCGAGGAGCCCGGCCGGCAGTGGTGTCTTACTCATTAATTCTTCCTTATCAGAGAGTGGGTTCGATTCTTCTCTGTGGGGGTCGATTGCGGTGCCTCGCTGGTGCGCGCTCCCTGAGGCGGCGGCCGCCGAGCGCCGCCGGCCACCAGATGGCATGAAACAGCAGCCATGAGAGGAGCGCGAAGCCGGCTGCGAAGAGCAGTCCCTCCCCCGAGAGGGCAAAGGTCGGCACCCAGTCGCTGAAGGTGGCGCGGGTCAGCGCCGGATCGGCGTGCAGCGCGAGGTAGCCGGCCTGGCTGAACAGGCTCCCGTGCATGGCATCGACCGCGGCCTGCAGCTGATGCACGGTGGCGACCAGGCCCTGGATGATGCCGCCTTCGGAGTGGAACGTCGGGTCGCTGCTGCTCAGGTGGTATTCGATCAGTTTCCCGAGGTCGCCGTGGTAGGACTGGTCGGCGAGCTTCTGCCACGGCGCGAGGTCGAGCCGGGCCTGGTCGAGGCGACCGCCGAGCCGCTGGCGATATTGAGCGATGAATCCGGGAATGAGACCGCCGGCGACCGCCGCCGAGACGAGCACCACCCGGTCCAGCAAACCTCTGACGATCGGCATGGCCGCGCATTGTTGCACGCCGGCCGAGGTCATCGCGAGCCGCCTGCAGTCCGCTCTGGGTCTAGAGCTCGCTGCGCTCGGCGAAGAAGCGCTGCAACTCGGCGCAGATCGACAAAGCGAGCATCTCCGGGCCGTGCCCGCCGAGCCGGATTCCGACGGGGGCGTGCAGGCGCGGAGTGAGGCTGGCACGCGCGCCGGGGTCGAGCTCGGCAAGCAGCTCGTCCCGTCGTGCCGGCGGCCCGAGAAGACCGATGAAAGGATCGGCGCGGCGGGCGAGGGCCGCGAGCGCCTCGCGATCGTTCGATGCGGTATGCGTCATCACGATGCAGGCGTCGAGCCGCTGATCGCCGATCGCCGCCAGCGCCTCGGCCGGCCGGGCGCAGATGGCACGCCCGGCGGCCGCCACGCGCGCCGCGAGCAGCCCCTCGCGATGGTCCGCAGCGATGGTGCGCCAGCCGAGGCGATTGGCAATGTCGATGAGGGCGGGCGCCTCGGGCCCCGCCCCGATGAACATGACCTGGGGCGAAGGAGGGAATGCGACCACGGCACAGGTGCCGCCGCTGTCCAGGGGGTACTCCCCGGGAGCACGGCCCCGGAACGCGCGGGCCGCCTCGCAACGCGGCGGCAGCTCCGTCTCGATGCCGCCCGACCACAGAAAGCCGCTCCCTACCCGTGGCCCGCTCGTCACGAGCGCGGCTTTGAGGATTCGCTGAGTGCGCTCGGCGCTGAGCAGCGCTTCGCACAGCGGATGGCGTGCGCCTGCGGCGACCGGCAGCAACAGCACTTGCATCTGCCCGCGGCAGCCGGAGCCGGAGCCGAAGACGAGGTCATCGTCACCGCGCGTATCGAAGAGGGCGACCCGCGGGCGATCTTCCCGCAGTGCCGCGGCGGCGAGGGTCTCGAGCTCGGATTCGAGACAGCCGCCGGAGATCACGCCCAGACGTGAGCCATCCGCACGCACCAGAGCCAGCGCACCGGGCTTGCGATAGGTGGACCCCGAGCAGTGCACCACCACGCAGAGCGCGAAGGCGCCGCCCCGCTCGGAGAGCGTCGCGAGCTCATCGAGGATCCGCCGGTGATGGGTCGCAAAGGGGTCTGGTTGCATTACATGCCAAAGCCCTGGTGCAGGAACGCCTCGCTCTTGCGCAGCATCAGCGCCCGCGCCTCCGAATCATCCAGCTGATGGTCGAGGTCGTCCCAGGTGACCAGCTCGCACCGGCCGCCCACCGCTTTCATTCGCTCCGCCATGGTCTTCGACTCCTCGATGCCCACATTGCGGTCCATGGCCGCGTGGAACAAGAGCACCGGCACCTTGATCTTGTCCGCATTCTGAAGAGGCGAGCCCTCACGCAGGTGCGGGCCGTCGCCGATGACCGTGCTTATATAGTAGTAGTTCGACCAGCGGCGAAATTCCTCTTTGGCCATCGTCAGGTCGGTGACCGGCGCAATTGCGACCACGGCCTTGAAGAGGCCGGGCTCGACCACCGCGGACTGAAGCGCGGCATAGCCACCGTAAGACCAGCCGAGAATGCCGAGCTTGTGAGGATCGGCGATACCCTGCTCGACGAGCCAGTGCCCTGCAGCGAGCACGTCGCCGATCGCAACCTTCCAGGACTTGAAGCCGTTCTGCCTGAACCATGCGTCGCCATAGCCAAAGGAGCCACGAAACTCCGGCTGCAGCACCACGAAGCCCCGCGAGGCGTAGAACTGCGACAGCCAGTCGAAGCCCCACACGTCGCGCGAACCCGGTCCCCCGTGCGGCAGCACGATGGCCGGCAATCCGGTGGCGGTTGTGACTCCCGGCGGGAGAGTGAGGTAGCCGGGCACCTTGACGCCATCCGCTGCGGGATACGTGATCGACTTGACGCTGGCGAGCTTCACGTCCTCGAGCTCGCTTCGCGCGACGAGGAAGGTCTGCAGACGGCGGGCCTTCCTGTCGAACAGATAGTACACACCGGGGTCGGAGTCGCTGGTGGCGAGAATGAGCATCACGTTCTCATCGACGCTCGAATCGAGGACGTGGAGCTCCTGCTGGGGCAGCGCTCTGCCGAGTGAGGCGAGGAGCTGCTTGACCGTGGGGTCGAAGTAGAAGGCCTGCCGCTTGTCGGTGATGTAGGAGACTCCCACGACGCGCCCCTGCCGCCCGATGCTCTCAAAGCCGAGCACGTCGACGGTGGGATTGGCGTACAGAAGCTGTTCCGCGAGCGAGCCGTCGAGACTCACGGCGTAGGCCGCCAGACGGCCGTCGGTCTTTTTCAGACCGTAGGCAACGTTTCGGGCCGGATCGACCGCGTAGGGAGCGAAGCCCAGACGCTCGATCGAGTTGTATTCACTCAGCTTGTGCCAGTCCTGCGAGTCCTGGGTGCGGTAGAGAAAATCGGTGACTCCGTTGCTCTGCGTCGAGGTGCTTGCCCCGACCGTCTGCTCGAGTCCGACGATACGCACCGCACCGCGTCCGTCGCTGATGTACTCCACCGCATCCTCGCGTGGCGGCTCGACTCGCTTGCTGATGAGCGTGCGGGTGTCGAGGCGGTCGACGCCGATTCCCCTGGCACTCGATCCGACGCGGGTACCGGTCCGATCCTCCCCGACATAGGTGCGCACCATGAGGACGGCGCCGTTTTCGGCGGGCAGAGAGTCGATGATCTCGCCTCCCCTCAGCTGGATTGCGTGGCCGTAGATGCTGTCCCGCTTGCTGAGAAGCTTCAGGTCAGTGCCGTCGGCGTTTACCGCCACGACCCGCGTGACGGGCATGATTCCGTAGGTGGGGTCCTTCAGACTGCCGAAGAGATAGCAGGCGAGCCGGTCGTTCGCCACCCACGAACAACCCTCGAGGCGATCGGGCTTTCCGTCAGCTACGAGGGCCGCTCTTGGCTTGGCTCCCTCTGCGAGGCTGAGCGTATAAAGCACCGAGCCCTGCCCCTGGCGCGGCGCCAGATAGGCAACGCTCTGGCCATCGGGTGAGAGCCGCATGTGCGATACGCTCGGCCGGGCACCAAAGGCGGCGGCGGCGTCGAAGGATCTGGCTTCCTCACCCATTGCCGAGCCGCAGGCGCAGAGCAGCGCCAGGGCTGCGATTGTTCTTTTCACGCGGACCCCCGATTGCCAGATCGGATTTTAAGGCATCGCCGCATAATCGGCGCAACCGGCCGCATTGCAGAGGTTTATCCGAATCGCCCATGGTCGCCCGGCGGCATGTGGAGGCCTGGTGCCTGACAGTTGCCGCTCTGGCAACGTCGCTCCTGTTTGCGAGCGGCACGCTCGACATCGCGGCGGCACGCTGGTTCTTCCGGCCCGATGCAGCCGACCACTGGCCGCTCGCGCAGCGCTTTCCGTGGCTCATCCTCTACCGGGCGGCATCCTGGATCACCGCGTCGCTCCTCGTCGCAGGTCTCACGGCCCTGGTATTGAGTCTTACGCCGCGCCGCCGTCACTGGCGTGGCGCCGCGACTCTGGTGTTGCTGAGCGTGGTGATCGGACCCGGTCTCATCGGCAATGCGGTGCTCAAGGATCACTGGCGGCACCCGCGACCGCGCGACGTGATCGAGCTCGGTGGCTCCATGCACTACGTGCCATCGCCGCTCATAGGCCCGGAGGGAGGTGCCTCATTCCCCTGCGGACATTGCACGGTGGGGTTTCTCTACGGAATCGGATGGTGGGTCTTCAGGCGGCGAACACGGTGGGCGGCGCTGTCGCTCAGCGCCGGCCTCACGGCCGGTGCGCTTCTCGGCCTCGGGCGCATGGCCGCGGGGGCGCACTTCCTCTCGGATGTGATCTGGTCGGCGCTGCTGGCGTACGCAGTCACACACCTTGTCTGTTACTACGTGCTGAGGCTCGATGCGCGCGAGGCGCGGCCGCGGGGCGTGGCGCCACGCGGGTCAGGCGTCCTCGGCATCGCTGCGCCGCTGGCCGCGGCGCTGGTGCTGCTCGCGCTGTACGTGTTTCCGCATGGGTCGGATCTCAGCACCACGGTGGCGCTGACTCCCGACTCCCCCCGCTTCCTCGACGTACAGGCCGACCGCGCCAGCATCGTCATCATCCTGGTGGATGCGCCCGCCAGAGAGCTCTCCATCCAGGGTGAGCTGCATGGTTTCGGGTTGCCCACCTCGCAGCTTGGCGCGCGCCTCGAGACCGTGTCGGGGCCGGTAGCCGCTCTTCGCTACTCGATCACGGCACGAGGGTGGCTCACGGACGCCGACGGCTTCGCGCGCCTCACGGTACCGGGGTCGGCATTCGAGCGCATTCGCGTGCGTGTCGGCCGTGGGGACATTCGAGTGGTGGACACGACCCGGGCGGGGGTCATCGCGGCGGGCGCTGTACGGCTCGAGCTGCACACGGACCGGGGCGCCGTGCACGCCCCGTGATGCCGGGCCAAACTACAGATCATGCATGAGCATGAGCTTCAAAACGGTCGAATCGCTCGCTCGCGTCAGGCCCTTGCCGATGCCGAGCTCGAGCCCACTGCTGCCCGAGCCATAGTCGAATACGGCAAACAGCGTGTGCTGCTGGTCAGAGGCCGCCCTGAAGTGCCGGAGAGGGCCGAGATCGGAGTATTCCTCGAGCGCCACGGCAACCTTGCCTCCGAGGTGCCAGGCGGCGCGCACAGCCGGTGCGAAATCCAGCTTCGAGAAACCGTCGAACTGCGAGTCGAGGATCGGGTTCACGATGAGATCACAGCGGCCGAGGTGCCAGCCCACGATGGGGCGGATCTCGCCCGCATAGCGGCTCGGGTCCCAGTGCGACGTGTCATAGCTCAACTCGAAGTTCACGCCGTAGAAGAATGAGCGTGTGGCCGCATCGGGCGCGACGAACAACGCGCGCAGCTTCATGCCGTCAAAGAGCCAGGATCCGTCTGCAGCACGAGTGTAGACCGGAAGGTAGAGACCCGTTTCAAACCAGTCGGTGAGGCCATATGCCCACTCGGGCACGCCGTTCAGCGCGTGATCGGGGACGATGCCGCCGGCAAAGGCGGGTTGCGCACGCCCCGCGGGAGTGAAGTTGTCGTGCCAGGTGAGATTAAAGGACCCGGGAGCGGTGATCGCCGCGTCGTAGACCTGGATTTCGTCGGTCTGAGAAAATGCGAGGCGCGCAGCGCCCAGCAACAGCGAGCCGAGCCACAGCGGCCCGGCCCGGCGCGGAGTCGGCGTCGCTCCGGGCATCGGCTCTTCAGGCGGCGGTCCGGTCTGCTTGCGAGCGCCTCGACAGTGGCAGCCGGATCGTCACCACGAGGCCGGTGCCGGCAGGCGGAGCCGACAGCTCGATCGTGCCGGAAAGGAGCTCCACGATCCGTCCGACGATCGAGAGCCCAAGTCCGCTGCCCACCGAGCCACTGCCCGGTATGCGGTAAAAGCGCTCGAAGGCCCGCACGCGCTCGGCGGTGGGAATTCCGGGCCCGTCATCGCTCACCGACACAATGACGGATGCCCCGACGCGCACGACGTCGAGCGCCACACGGCCCCGGTCGCCGACGTGTCGGATGGAGTTCTCGAGCAGATTGCGCAGCATCAGGTACAGGAGCTCCGCCGACCCCGGCAACAGCTGCAGGCTCCCCGATACCGCGACGGACAGGTTCTTTTCGCGGGCGGCCGGCGCGAGATCCTCGACTACCAGATCCACTACGGTGCGCGCCAGGGTAGTCTGGCCGGCCTCGGGGGCGCAGCCCGGCTCGAGCCGCGCGAGCGACAGGAGCTGGCTCATGAGGTGGGTGGTGCGATCGATGCCCGCCTGAAGTTTCTCGAGCGCGCGCCGCGCCTCCGCCGGGGTCGTCGCGCGCGCTGCGACCTGTGCCTGGGCGCGGAGCGCTGCGAGCGGGGTGCGCAGCTCGTGAGCGGCATCGGCCGTGAAGCGGCGCTCGCGCGCCAGCACTTCGGCATGGCGCGCGAGGAGGCCGTTGAGCGCTACCCCGAGCGCGTGAGTTTCGATCGGCATCGCGGCCGTCTGCACCGGCGAGAGATCGGCCGCGCCGCGACCGGCGAGATCGGCGGCGATGCGGCGCACGGGGCGGAAGGCGCGCTCGGTGACGAGACCGATGAGTGCGGTGAGCAATACCAGCGCAAAGACGAGCGGCAGCGCCACGGCGCGCATGGTGCGCGACAGCAGTGCATCGCGCACTCCGAGGGGCTCGGCCATGTGGATGACGAGCGGGGTGCTGCGCGATTCGAGCGTATAGACGCGCCAGGCGTGCCCGTCGAGCAGCGCGTTCGAATAGCCCTTGGCCGTTGCGAGCGCATCGGGCGGCGCACCGGGGGAGCGGTACAGCAGCTCATTGGTGCGCGTGGCAATCTGGTACACGGACTCGAAGGGCATCGGTGCGCTCACGCCGGAGACGGAGGCGGGAACCACCGTCTCGCCTTCGCCGTATTCATGGTCCGCATAGCGCAACGCCAGCGCCGCATGCTGTGCGAGCATCTCGTCGAACTGAGCCGCGGTGCTGCTGGCGACGGCGCGATAGACCAGGAGCCCGAGGATCAGAAAGCTGCCGAAGGCGGCGAGTGCCGTGGCGATCGCCATGCGCCGCCGCAACGACCAGGGGCGCTCGGCCTCAGCCGGCGCTCTCGACGCGGTAGCCCCGACCCTTGTGGTTGGCGATGAAGCCTGAGCCGAGCTTACGGCGCAGGTTGTGGATGTGGACCTCGATGGCGTTGCTGGCGATCTCGTCGTCGAATCCATAAAGCTCCTCCTCGATTTCGGCGCGGGTCACCAGGCATCCGGCCCTGCGCATGAGCAGCTCCACGACCGCGTACTCGCGCGCGGTGAGCGCCGCCTGCTCGCCCCGACAGGTGACGATTCTCTGACGCAGGTCGAGCACGACCTCACCGACGATGAGCACCGAGTTCGCGGTGCCCTCCGCCCGCCGTGCAATCGCACGCAGCCGCGCGGCGAGCTCGTCGATGTCGAAGGGCTTTATGAGATAGTCGTCCGCGCCGGCATCGAGCCCGGCGATGCGGTCGGTGACGCGATCGCGCGCCGTTACGATGACGACCGGAGTGTTGCGTCCGCTTTGGCGCAACCATCGCAGCACGCTCACCCCGTCACAGCTTGGCAGGCCGAGATCGAGCACCAGGGCGCCGAAGGTCGTGGTGGAAAGGGCGGCGAAGGCGGCGCCGCCGTCCTGAACCCAGTCGACCACATGGCCAAGCTGGCGCAGTCCGTCGCAGACCGCCTCACCGAGCATGCCATCGTCTTCGACGAGCAGGAGTCGCACGCCGGCCATTTGAACACGGAGCGCTTAAGTTTGCCTTAAGCCCGTGCCCTCTATCCTCGAACCGATGTCATGGGTCTTCACAGTGACGCGCGCCCGTTGTGTGCTTGCTCTGGCGCTGCTCGCGGCGTCGCCGGCGTGTCTCGCGGGCGGGGGGCCGCTGGGGATCGATCACGAGTTGAGCTACGACAACGGTGGCATCTGGAGCCGCAACAACCAGCTGGCGCTCGAGTACGGGACGGTTCTCTTCGAGGTGGGGGGCGCGCTCTGGGAAGGTGGCGATACGCGCTTCGGCAACACGCTCTGGCAATCGGTCGATGCCACGGCGTCTTCGGGAATCGTCGCGTACGCGCTCAAGTACGCGTTCTCGCGCGTGCGACCCATCGACAGCGGCGGCGATCCCAACCTCTGGTTCAAGGGTCGTGGCAATCAGAGCTTCCCGAGCGGCGAGGTGACACTCGTCAGCTCGATGCTGACGCCGATCGTGCTGGAATACGGTCACGACGACCCGTGGGTTTATGCCCTCGAGCTGCTGCCCGTCTACGATGGCATTGCGCGCATGAAGGTGCAGGCGCACTGGCAGAGCGACGTCATCGCCGGTTTCGCCCTCGGCACCGGATTCGGGTGGCTGATGCACAGCCACCAGGGGACGCCCTTCGTGTTGAGTGTGCTGCCGCACGGGTTCTATGTGGGGCTCAAGAAGAGCTTCTGACACGCCGCCCGCGCGCCGTGCCCGTGCGGCGCTGCGGGTTCCGCTGCTCTTCGGGGCGCTGCTGTTCGGTTTGATGCCGGGAGCGCCCGGCGCCGCGCCGAGGGAGGAGGCGCTCGATCTCGGGGCGCTCAAGGGTCGGGTGGTCTATCTGGATTTCTGGGCCTCCTGGTGCGCTCCGTGCCGGGAGTCGTTTCCATGGATGAATCGGCTGCAGCAGCAGCTCGGACCGCAAGGACTCGTGGTCGTCGCCGTCAATGTCGATCGGGAGCGCCGCGATGCCGACCGGTTCATCGAGGCGCAAGAGCCGCGCTTCCGGATCGTGTTCGATCCCGAGGGCCTGCTGGCGGAGAAGTTCTCAGTACGCGGCATGCCCACCAGCTTCCTGATCGACCGCGACGGCCACGTGCAACTTCGGCATGAGGGCTTTCGCCTGGCGGACCGCGAGGGTCTCGCGCGCGAGGTGGGAAGGCTCGTGCTCGGCAAGCCGGCAAATGGAGGATCGAGCTGATGTGCATCCTGAAGCCCACCCGGCTGGCGGGCGCAGCTGTGGCGCTGCTTGCCATTGCCGGTTGCAGCTCCCTCGGCGTCAAGCCCTGGCAGCACGAGATCCTGGCGCGCCCGGAGATGGCGCTCAACGCTTCGCCCATCGACGCAGCGCTCGACGACCACATCTACTTCAGCAAAGAAGCTGCGAGCGGTGGCCGCAGTTTCGGCGGTGGAGGTTGCGGGTGCAATTGAAGCGCCCCCGCGCGCCTTTACAGCTCGGACTCATGGCGGCCAGCTGCGCGCTGCTTTCCCATACCGCCCGCGCGGACGGGTCCGACGATGGAGAGCAGCCGCTGGTGCTCGATACGGCACTCCTTTATTACAAGGAGAACGCAGGCCGGGTGCTGACCATCGAGCCGGTGGTGAGCCTGAAGAAGGATTTCGGCGACCTGCGGGTCCTCGATGGCACGCTGGTGATCGACACGCTCTCGGGAGCGACTCCCAACGGCGCGATTCCCTCCAGGGCGCCGCAGACGTTCGCGAGTCCCTCGAGCACGAGTCTGACTCCGAAACCCGGCTACAAGACCACGCTCTACACCATCGCTCCCGGGGATCTGCCGCAGGACCCGCACTTCAAGGAGCGCCGGGTCGGCACCGACCTCGACTGGTCGCAGCCGGTCGGGCTCGACAACAGCGTCTCCTTCGGCGGACACTTCTCCACCGAGCATGACTTCGACTCCGCTGCGGCTCATGCGGGACTGAGCCACGACTTCAACGACAAGAACACGACCGTGTCGGCCAGTGTCAGTGAGGAATACGATCGGATCCACGCACACGGCGGCAATCCACTGGCCGGGAGCGACTACTCGGTGTACGAGAAGGAATCCAGCCAGACCAAGAGCGTCAGCGGCGGATTGATCGGGCTCACGCAGGTCATGCGGCGCAACTGGCTCACCGAGCTCAATTACACCCTCGACCGC
>DATGJR010000047.1:0-2509 GCA_035295065.1 Steroidobacteraceae bacterium | reverse complement strand
TTCCTCGCCCTTATTGGCTGCGCCTGGTGGGTGGGTACGCACCAGCTCTCCTGGTGGGCGGTACTGATGTTCGCCTACGTCGCCGGCGCCGACTCGGGCCTGGGGATCAATACGGCCCACGAGCTCGGGCACAAACATACGGAGCTCGAGCAGTGGCTGGCGCGCTTAGCCCTCGCGGTGCCCTTTTACGGACACTTCACCGTCGAGCACGGGCGGGGACACCACCGCACGGTGGCCACTCCGGAGGACAACGCGAGCGCACGGATGGGGGAGAGCATCTACCGCTTCGCGCTGCGCGAGCTGCCGGGGGGGATCCTTCGGGCCTGGCAGCTCGAGCGCAAACGCCTGCACAGCAAGGGCCGCTCCGCCTGGTCCATCCATAACACCATTCTCCAGTCCTATGCCGTGAGCTTGCTCGTGCAGGGCGGCCTGCTCCTGGCCTTCGGCTCCGTGATGGTGCCGTTTCTCGCCGTGCACAACGCAGTTGCCTGGTGGCAGCTCACCTCGGCCAACTATGTGGAGCACTACGGACTCTTACGCGCGAAGACGGCGAGCGGCCGCTACGAGATCCCGCAACCGCACCACTCCTGGAACACGGACCACCTGGTTACCAACCTCGTGCTGTTCCACCTGCAGAGGCATTCGGACCACCACGCGCACCCCTCGCGCCGCTATCAGTCGCTGCGAACCTGGGGCGACCTGCCGCAGCTGCCGAGCGGCTACTTCGCCATGTTCCCGCTCTCCTGGTGTCCTTGGCTCTGGTTTCGCGTCATGGACAGGCGGCTCCTCGCGCTGCCGCACGTGCAGGGGGACCTCGAGCGGGTAAACGTCGCACCGCATCGGCGCGCGGCGCTGCTCGCGAGGAGCGCGCGAGCGCAGGGGCTTTCTATCCGCCCAGCCTCTCGATGAGCCTCGCCACACTCAGCCAGGCCTGAGTGTTGGAGAGCGGTACGATGAGGACGACGTTCAGCACCAGCAGCAGCCCACCGTACACGTAGGCCTTGTGCGGGCGCCCGCGCGTGCGCCAGTCGTAAATCATGGCGACGACGATCAGCAGAGTACCCGCCGCCCAGGGCGGCACGGCCACGAAAACAGGTGGCGGGCCATGCGCGGCGGCATCGGGCGGAGCAAAGAACGTGAGGAACACGCGAGCGATCGCCGGGATCATCAGTGCCGACATCAGCACATACATCAGGCGCTTGTGTATCTCGGGCCGGCGCACGTTCGCGATGGCCGTCACGAACAGCCCGATGATGAGCGGCAGGCTGCCGAGGGCAACCAGGGAGAACCGGCGCGCGGCATCGCCGAACCCGGCGGCCTCATCGAGCCTCAGGGTCACGACTTTGGTGACGAGAATCGAGCAGATCAGCAGCGTGAACAGCGAGATTCCGGCCAATCCCCAGGCCCGATGGGTGGCGGTGCGCCCTGCGGCGATCCAGGACGCCTGGATGAGGTAGAACAGCGTCCACGAGAACAGCAACATACCGTGAATGTGCACGATCGGTGGAGCGTGAAACGTGCCGCTCACGAGTCTTGCCCAGTAAGTCGGTATGAAGCCGCTGAAGGCGATCAGGACGAACACCACCGCCATCCGCAGATGAAAGCGCCGCGAATCCCAACGCAGCCCGACCTCGTTCGCCACGGTTGCTTGCACTCAACACCTCCTGGGCGTCTTTCTTTCTTATGGGAATAAATCTACGCCCGGGCCAGGTTCAAGGCCAGCTCGGAGGTGCCAACGCGGCTAAAGAGGCGGCAGTGCCAGCGCCGCCGCCTTTGGACGCCGCTCGCTGTCGTAGAGGCCCCAGAACGCCTCCTCCGGTCGCGTGACTGCGCCTGCGACGGGACCCGCATCGTAGGCACGCCACGGCGCATCGAAGGATGAGAAGTACGCGAAGGCCCGCGTCGGGGAGGGCGGCAGGCGCCGGCGCAGCTCGGCGTAGAAACTGGCCTGCCGCGCGGCAGAGAACCCCGCACTCGCAGGCGCCGTCGGGACTCCGGTCTCCTTCACCAGGACCGGGCCGCAGAAATGCTGTCCGAGCTCAGCGGCCACGTTGACGACGAACTGCGTCGCCGTCGCATCGGTCGCGCCGCGAAACCAGGGTTGAAACACCGGGTGCACGTTCGCGAGCAGAAAATCCATGCTCCCGAGCAACACCCGGGCGGCCGGCTCCTCGAAAAGATGGAAGGGCTCGGTGGTGCTCAGCGGCAGCTGCGGGGCGCGCTCGCGCACGGCGGCGAGGGTCGCCGCCAGGGGGGCAAAGTCGGTGCGATGCGCGAGGATCGACTCGTTGCCGAGCGACAAACCGACGACCAGGTGCGGATAGCGGCGTGCGGCATCCAGTGCGGCGTCGAGCTCAGCGGCGTTGGAGGGATTCCACACCCCGATGATGAGCGCGCGGAATTTGAGCGCCGTGGCGATTTGCGGGATCGCCTCGGCGCCGTGGATCGCATCGTAGGTGATCAGCCCGTCGAATCGCGCTCGCAGCGCCTCCAGATCGGCCCGGATGCT
>DATGJR010000046.1:0-3213 GCA_035295065.1 Steroidobacteraceae bacterium | reverse complement strand
GAAGGCATGCCTTCGCGCATTCCGCCTCCGCCTCCGCGCCGTCCGCGACGCCGTCCGCGGCGCCCGCGTCCGCCGCGCTCGCCGCGGTCTGCACGCACCTCTCCTGACGGTGCCGCCTGCTCGGGCGGCGCGCGCTCGGTGGGCGGTCGGCTTTCCTGGCCGCGATCGCGATCGCGATCGCGGTCACGGTTTCGGTCCGCATCCCTGTCGCGATTGCGATCGCCTTCGCGGTCGCGATCGCGCATCTCCCGGCCTCGCCCGCGTTCGCGATCGCCACCGCCACCGCCGCGCCGATCGCCGCGCTCGCGACGAGCGCCTTCCGGGTGGCTTCGCCCATGTCGCGAGTGCTCGCGGCGCCCGTCACGACGAGGGCCTTCGTCGCGCCGGCTGCCGCCCGCAGGCGTCGCGGCGGAGCGGGGCGCCTCGGCAGGTGCGGAGGGCTCACCGACCAGCAGCCGCTTGAGTCGTGACCACAAGCCCGCATGCGGCTGTGTCTCGGTTTCCTGCTGGCGGGGAGCCACCGGTACAGGGGCTGCCGCAATCGGCGCCGGAGTCGCGGGCAGGAGCGCCGCCACAGCGGGCGGCTCCTGCTGCGGCTTGCGGTCCTGGGCCGCGCCCGGCTCGACGACCTCCGGTGCGCTCGGCATGAGGTAAGTGGGCTGCTTGTTCTCCGGCAGCTCCGCCTCGTCGTCGCGCACGCGCTTGATCGAGTACTCGGGCGTCTGGATGTTCTCGTTCGGGACGATGATGAGCTCGGCGCTGCTCTTGTCCTCGAGCGTGCGCAGCCACTCGCGCTTCTCGTTGATCAGGTAGGTCGCCACCGCCACCGGTACCTGCGCGATGACGCGCGAGGTGCGGTCCTTGCGCAGCTCCTCGCCGATCAGACGCAGTACCGCGAGCGCCATCGACTCGACGCTGCGGATGCTGCCGATGCCCACGCAGCGCGGGCAGACGATGTGGCTCGTATCGCCGAGCGAGGGCCGCAGCCGCTGGCGCGACATCTCGAGCAGCCCGAAGCGCGACAGGCGCCCGATCTGGATGCGGGCGCGGTCCATCTTCATGGCATCGCGCAGCCGGTCCTCGACGTCGCGCTGGTTCTTGCTCGACTCCATGTCGATGAAGTCGATGACGATCAGTCCGCCGATGTCACGGATGCGCAGCTGGCGGGCGATCTCATCGGCCGCCTCGAGATTGGTGTTGGTCGCAGTAGTCTCGATGTCGCTCCCTCGGGTGGCGCGCGCCGAGTTGATGTCGATCGAGACCAGCGCCTCGGTGTAGTCGACCACGATGCTGCCGCCGGAAGGCAGCTGCACCTTGTGGGCGTAAGCCGATTCGATCTGGCTCTCGATCTGGAAGCGGGTGAAGAGCGGAATGTCGTCGGTGTAGAGCTTGAGCCGCCGCTGCGCCTCCGCCGGCATGAAGCGCTGCATGTACTCCTGGGCCTTGTCGAAAGCCGCCTGGCTGTCGACCAGCACCTCGCCGACATCGTCCGAGAGATAGTCGCGCATGGCGCGGGTGACCGCATCGCTCTCGCGGAACACCAGGAAGGGGGCCGTGCGGTCCTTGGCCGCGGCGGCGATCTGCTCCCACTGCACCTTGAGGTTATCGAGATCCCACTGCAGCTCAGGGGCACTGCGACCGACCCCGGCGGTACGCACGATGGCCCCCATGCCGTCAGGGATCTGCAGCTGGCTCATCACCTCGCGCATCTGGTCGCGATCCTCACCCTCGATACGACGGGAAACGCCGCCGGCCCGCGGGTTATTGGGCATCAGCACGAGGAAGCGCCCGGCAAGACTGATGAACGTCGTCAGGGCGGCGCCCTTGGTGCCGCGCTCCTCCTTCTCGACCTGGACCGTGACCTCCTGGCCCTCCGAGAGGAGCTCGCGGATGTTCATCCGGCCGCCCTGCGGCTGCTGGCGGAAGTACTCTTTCGAGACTTCCTTCAGAGGCAGGAATCCGTGGCGCTGGGCGCCGTAGTCGACGAAGCAGGCCTCGAGCGAGGGCTCGATGCGGGAAATCCGGGCCTTGTAGATATTGGCTTTTTTCTGCTCGCGGGAAGGTAACTCTATGCTCAGGTCGAACAGCTTCTGTCCATCAACCAGAGCAACGCGCAACTCCTCTTCCTGAGTTGCATTCACCAGCATTCTCTTCATGTGCCCCACTTTGGCGTTGAGGGGCCGGCAAGCAGACGACGGGAGGCCGCGGGACGTAAGATCCGCGGCAGCGAAGTTTTCCAGTAACTGACAAGGGAGTACGACTCTCGTTGTTCACGTTCTTGCCTGCCTCCTAAAGAGGCGGCACGGAGGAAACCTTCGGTGAACTCAACCGACGGCCCCGTCTGCGGAATTTCTCGATGCGAGGGTTTCTACGCAGATGGCGCGGTCTTGTCGGCCCAATGCGATGGCCTCGATTTAAGAGGTCCAACTAAGCGGCTCGCGGCGCAGGCCTGCGAGCCATTGGCGCGTCCGCTTCGCGGACGACGTGCCAGAGTATACTCGACAGACCGTTGTAGAAACAATGCCTTACGTTGAGGACGCCTTGCAGGAGCGTGATAGCCGCGAAATCCGCACGTCGGTTCAGCATCTGGAAGTGAGCCCGGATGAGGCGGGGCAGAGGCTCGACAACTTCGTGAGCAAGCGCCTCGGCGACGTTCCCCGGAGCCGCGTCTATCGTGTGATCCGCAAGGGGGAAGTGCGCGTCAACGGGCGAAGGGCGGCTCCCGCCACCCGCCTCAACGCGTTGGACAAGGTGCGCCTGCCGCCGGTACGGGTCCTGCCAGCTGCAACGCCCAAGGCGCCGGCACCGAATCTGCTCTCCCGGATCGCAGAGGCGGTGATCTACGAGGACCGGCACCTGCTGGTGCTCGACAAGCCTGCCGGCATCGCCGTGCATGGGGGGAGCGGCGTGAGCGCGGGCGTCATCGAGTCGCTGCGCGCCCTGCGCCCGCAGGAGTATCTCGAGCTGGTGCATCGCCTCGATCGCGATACGAGCGGTTGTCTGCTGGTCGCGCGCGACGCCCCGACGCTGCGGACCCTGCACGCGCTGCTGCGGGAGGACGGATTCGAGAAGCGCTATCTCGCGCTCCTGAGAGGCAAGTGGGACCTCGGCGAAAAGCGCATTGCGGTGCCGCTGCGCACCGATACCCGTGTGGGGGGCGAGCGCACCGTGCGCGCCGACGCTTCGGGCAAGCCCTCGACCAGCCGCTTCCGT
>DATGJR010000045.1:0-25021 GCA_035295065.1 Steroidobacteraceae bacterium | reverse complement strand
GGTTTCATCGCTTGGGCTCGAGGTGAGGGTGCGAGCGGCGCTCGCCGACCAGGAGCTGAGGACGCGCCCGCGTTACTGGGAGGGCGCCGTCGATGTCAGCGGCGCGCGCGAGGGTCGTGCGGTCGGCGGGCGCGGCTACGTCGAGTTGGTTGGCTACGCGCGCTGAGGTCAGGGCCGGGGAGCGCGCGGAGGTGGCGGGGGCGTGAATTGCGCGAGATCCGCAAGGCCCAGCCGTTGCTCGATCTCCCCGATCCGCTTGACGGCCTCCTCATAGCCGTCGTTCCCGAACTGCTGCTTCTCGATGTCCTCGAACTCATCGCCGAGTTTCTCGAGCTGCTGCTGCGACAGCGCGGTCTTCCAGGCCGGGAATACGATGGTGTCCTCGCGCGCCGCATGGTTCTGGTACATGAGCACGAAGCTGGACAGGACGCCGGCCAGCGGCAGCGCGTCGGCGGCTGCAAGCTTTCCGCTGCGCGTCACGTTCAACACGTAATCGGTGACCTCGCGACCACGCTGGTGCTGAGCCACCAGAACGTCGATGTAAGCGGCCGCGGGTCCGCCCGCCTTCCTGACCGCTGGAAACAGGTGCGCTTCCTCGAGCTTCTTTTCGTGGTAGTCCTCGCCGAAATCGCGGAACAGTCTCGCGGTTTCATTGAGCGCCGCGGCATCGACTGCGGCGGCGTTGCCACGCAGGCGCGGCACGACCTCTATGTATACGAGTAAGGCGCGGCGCAGCACTCCGTGCTCACGCATCAGATCTTCGACGGCGCCGACGGGCTTTTCCTCTCCGGCCTTGCGTCCCGCATTCTCTGCGGCTGCCAGTGGCGCAAGCACGAGCGAGGCGCCGACGCCTGCCAACCACTCTCGCCGCCTCATGGACCGCTCGAGCAGCACGGGGTCTCAACCCGCCGTGCTTCCCGCGGCGCTTGCCGCGGCGCTTCCCGCCGCGTACTTGTGCTCGGCGCGGCCGCTCCAGCGGTACAGGTCTTCGTTCCCGCAATGCGGGCACTTGAGCGCGGTGAGCTGGTCACCGGAGTCGGTCGTGGATGGCTTGCCTGCGGCGGGCGGGGTGGCGATCGCAATGACGAGCCCGCACGCCTTGTTCTTGCACAGCCAGCCGAGATAGAGGTCCCCTGCGGTCATCTGACTCGCCGGCCTGACATCGACGTGGCGCAGGCCGGGTGAGGTCACGGCCCTGCGCACGGGGGTTCCCAGGCTCTTGGATGAACGTTTGATTGCCATTGCGAGAGCCTACGCCGCCCCGTGGCCGGCGCCAAATCGCCGACCGTCGCTCAGGGCCCGCCGACCAGCCCCAGGAGCCCGATGATGATCAGGTAGATGGCGACGATGTAGTTCAGCAATCGCGGCATGATGAGGATCAGGATGCCGGCGATCAGCGATACCAGCGGCGCGGTCGTCAGGTGCAGATGGGTATACATGGTGTCTCGCGACCTTCAGGGCGTACCGTAACGGCTCTTGAGGCTCTCGGTGCCCGCGTGCAGGAAGCGACGGATGGACTCTATGGTCCTGCCGTCCCCGTCGGGTGTCAGCTCGAAGCGCGCGGACCAGACGATCCGGCTGGCCGCTTCACCGACCCGCTCGATGCGGAATTCGCCCGTGTAATCGCAGACCGGCAGCGTCGTGCGCTCCATGGTGTAGCGATAGAGATGGCGGCGCCGATCGAGTGTCTCGAGCCTCTCGACCTGGTCGGTGCCGGATTGGGCGTGGGCGACTCGCTTGGCTCCGGCCCCCTCGCCGAACATCTGCGCGGATTGAAGCCAGGGATGCCAGTCTCCCACGCTGTCGAATCTGCCTACGTCGTTCCACAGGGTGTCGGGGTCCAGAGGAATGGTCGCGGTCTCGGTGATTCTTGGCATGGCAGCCAACATGTCTTTCCGGACGCCGCCTTCGCAATCGCCGCCGACGCTGATTGCCTGTAGGCGCATGCCGATGTCGTGTGGATTCGGGCGCAGAGCTACGCCAGGTCCGCGAGTACCGCCGGTACGTGCCGGCGCAAGAGCTTGTTGCGAGCTTCCCATTCCTCGGCCGGAGGCAGCGCGGACAGGAAGCTGACCTCACCGCCGGCGAGCACCGCCACCGGGACGCCGTCGCGATACAGCACGCGATTGCCGGCGATGGCGGGCAGCCGCGCGCCGGGGGTGAGGATCCCGAGGAGGTTGAGCGGATCGGACCCCGAGAGCGAGACGTAGTGGCTTTCGCGGGGCTTGCGGCGCGCCTCGCGCAGCAGGCCGATGGCTTCAGGAGCTGCGTACTGCTCGCCGCTCACGGAGGCGACGAAGCGGCCGCCGCGAATCTCCCCGCGCGCCTCGAGCCGCCGGCAGCACATCAGCAGATCCCGCCACGGCGGCAGCCACCCCGCCTCGCGTGCGAGCAGCCGCCAGAAGAGGACTCCCCAACGGCGCAGGAGCGTGCGTACGACGTGCTCGACGATCTCTTCCTGGCGTGCGCGCTCGGCTGCCGGGCTCAGCCGCTCCGCGGCGGGTGCGGAAGAGGGCTCGAGCGAGCGCGCGCTGCGCGCCCAGCGGCCGGCGGCGTCCATGCCGAAGAGCGCGATGCGCCGCCGCCGGCGCCCGGCCGCTGCGCCGCGGCGGCGATCGGCCGGAACCAGCAGTGCCCGAAGGCCTGCGAAGCTGTCGGAGTTGACCAGGCCGAGAGCCACGAGCTCGGCGAGCGCCTCCTCGGCTTGCGAGGGCAGGAGCGCCGTGCCGCCCGTCAGCTCATCGAAGAACGAGGCGCCGTGCGTGGCGAGATATTGCGCCACGCGGGCCGCGGCGGCACTCAATGGCGTCGGATTCTCGGTGGCGCCGAGCGCCGACCAGAGCCGATGGTTGCGCCGCGCGAGGAGCACGATGGGAGTCGCACGCACCGGTGCGGCGCGGCGCTCGGGGTCGCTGCGTCGCGGGCTGAGGCGCGTCCAGAGGAATCTGCCCGCGAGACACTGCTCATCGAGCCAGGCGGGCTCGTATTCGCTGATGCGCTCGGGAAGGATTTCGGTCTCCCAGGCGCCGGCCGCGGCCTCAAAGCCCTCGAGCTGCGCGAGAATCGCGCCGACCGCATCCGGGCCCTCCATGCGCGAGGTGGCCGCTACGCGCTGCCACTCGAAGAGGAACCGCAGGAAATCGCGCGACTCGATCGGCTCGATCTCGGCGCGCAGCCGCTTCACCGTGTAGCGGTGAATGCGCGCGAGGAGCCGGCGCTCGCACCACTCCAGCGCCCCGGGCCGGGCCTGCGGGCTGAAGAGCCCCTGCATGGCGAAGCCCTCGGCCTGCAGCACCGCGAGCGCCGACTCGATGCGCGCCGCGGCGATCCCGGTGAGCGAGGCAAGGCTTGCAACCGTCACCGGACCTGAGCCGGTGAGCCGCCCGCGAATGACCTCGACGAGCGCCGCCTCGGGGGTGAGCTCGCGCGCATGCGCGGCCGGCGTGGACACCCGCGGCTCGTGCCTGGCATCGCCGTAGAGCGCGCTGAAGAGCGGCAGCTGCTCGGCCGTGACCCAGAGTGTCACCGCGCCGGCGCTCAGCTGCGTGGCACGCCGCTCGGCGGCGAGCGTCGCCATGAGCGCCGCCCATCCCTCCTGGCGCGCCACCTCGGCGGCGGTAAGGAAGGTGAGCCATACGAGCGCATCGTGCAGCTCATCGGCATTGACGGCGTCGGGCCAGGCTTCCGCGCGCACGCGCGCGATGGCCTCGGGGTCGAGCTTGCCGATGTCGGCGGCGCTCTCGGGGTCGAGCCAGCGGCGGCTCATGACCGCCTGAGTGCGCCGCTCCTCGAGCGGCGCGTCATCGAGGAACGCGTAGGGTCGGGCCGACAGCACTTCGAGTGCGAGCGGGGAGGGCTCGGTGAGATCGCGCGCCAGGGTGCGTATGCTTCCCGCCTCGAGCCCGCGCAGCAGCCGCTCGAGTCCGTCGATGTCCATCGCCTCTGCCAGGCAGTCGTGGATCGCCTGGTTCACGAGCGGATGATCGGGAATCTCGAGCTCGCCGGTGAGGTTCTCGGCGCAGGCGAGCTGGTCGGGGAAAACCGCGGTGAGCAGGTCCTCGGCCGCCATGCGCTGCAGCGGCGCCGGCACTTTCTTCCCGCCACGCATGCGTGGCAGTGCCAGCGCGATGGTCGCGCTCCAGCGCCAGCGCACGGCGAACATCGGCGCCGCACACAGCGCCTGGACCAGCAGCGGTCGTACGGTGTTGGAGTGCAGGTAGCGGGCGACGTCCGCGAGCTCGAAGCTGTGGGCGGTGGTGAGCGAGAGCACGATGGTGTCCTCGGTCGCGGCCGCCTGCAGCTCGAAGTTGAACGAGCGACAGAAGCGCTTGCGTAAGCTCAGGCCCCAGGCGCGGTTGATGCGGCTGCCGAAGGGCGAGTGGATGACGAGCTGCATGCCCCCGGCTTCGTCGAAGAAGCGCTCGAAGATCACCGTCTGCTGCGTCGGCAGCGCCCCGAGCGCCGCCCGAGCGGCCCCAAGATAAGAGACCAGCTGCACCGCGGCCGGCCCGCCGATGCCGCTCTCGGCGATCAGCCAGGCGGTGGCGGCCTCGGCACCCTCATCGAGCCGTGCCTCGAGCTCAGCGCGCAAGCGCGAGACGCTCGCCGACAGCTCATCGGTCCTTCCAGGCGCCTCGCCGATCCAGAAAGGGATGCTGGGCGGCTCGCCGCGCGCGTCCTCGACGCGGATGCGGCCGGCCTCGACGCGCAGGATGCGGTAGGAGACGTTGCCGAGCTGGAAGATGTCGCCCTGCATGCTCTCGATGGCGAAATCCTCGTTCACCGTGCCGACGAACTGCGCCTGCGGCTCGAGCAGCACCTGGTAGTCGGCGGTGTCGGGAATGGTGCCGCCGGAGGTGAGGGCGGTGAGGCGCGCGTTGCGCCGGCCCTTGACCCTTCGATTGACGCCGTCGTGATGGATGAGGGCTCCATGGCGTCCGCGGCGGGTGCTGTAGCCTTCCGCGAGCATCCGCAACACCTCATCGAAGCTGCCGCGCGGGAGCGTCCGGTAGGGGTAGGCACGCACGATGAGCTGGTAGAGCTCCTCCTCGTCCCATTCGCGGGTCGCGACCTCCGCGACGATCTGCTGCGCGAGCACATCGAGCGCGTTGGCCGGAACGGTGAGCCGGTCGAGCTCGCCACGGCGCACCGCCGCGAGCAGCGCCGTGCACTCCACCAGGTCATCGCGCGACAGCGGGAAGAGCCGCCCCTTGGGACGGCCACCGACGGAATGACCGGAGCGGCCGGCGCGCTGCAGGAAGGCCGCGATCGAGCGAGGCGAGGCGAGCTGGCATACGAGATCGACGTCGCCGATGTCGATACCGAGCTCGAGCGAGGCGGTTGCGACCAGCGCGCGCAGCTCACCGCGCTTCAGGCGTGCCTCGGCATCGAGGCGCGATTCCTTCGCCATGCTGCCGTGGTGGGCGGTGACGTGTTGCTCGCCCACCCGCTCCGACAGGTGCCGTGCGATACGCTCGGCCTGGCGGCGGGTGTTGACGAAGACCAGCGTCGTGCGGTGCTCGCTCACGAGCTCGGCCAGGCGATCGTAGACCTCCGTCCACACCTCACCCGACATCACCGCCTCGAGTGGTGCGCCCGGAATCTCGAGCTGCAGATCGCGCTCGCGAATGTGACCGGTGTCGACGATGGTGCAGTCGGCGCTCCCGTCGCCTCGCAGGCCGCCCGTCCCCACCAGGAATCGCGCCACCTCGTCGATCGGTTTCTGTGTCGCCGACAGCCCGACACGCGTGAGCCTGGCGCCGGCGAGGGCCTCGAGCCGCTCGAGCGAGAGCGCCAGATGCACTCCGCGCTTGGTGCCCGCCATGGCATGAATCTCATCCACGATCACGGTGCGGGTGGTGCCGAGCATCCGCCGGCCAGACTCCGAGCCGAGCAGGATGTAGAGAGACTCGGGCGTCGTCACCACGATGTGCGGCGGACGCCTGATGCTTGCGCTGCGCTCGTGTTGCGGCGTGTCGCCCGTGCGCACGAAAGTGCGGATATCGAGAGGCGGGAGCCCCTGCAGCTCGAGCTCGGCCCGAATACCCGCGAGCGGCGCCTCGAGGTTGCGGTGGATGTCGTTGGAGAGCGCCTTGAGCGGTGACACGTACACCACGGCGGTCTCGTCGGTGAGGGCGCCGGCGGCGAGGCCGCGGCGCACCAACTCGTCGATGACCGCGAGGAAAGCGGCGAGCGTCTTGCCCGAGCCCGTAGGAGCCGCGATCAGTACGTGACGCTTTGCCGCAATGGCCGGCCAGGCCGCCTCCTGTGCCGCAGTCGGCGCATCGAAGGTGCGCGCGAACCAGCCGGCAACGGCCGGATGCAAGGGGGAAGGCATGATGACCATTGAAGCACAGCGCGGCAGCCGCGAGCAGCCCGCAGCGCAGATTTCATACTGCATACAGGGCGTTCCAAACACGGTAGCTGTACGCTGACAGGCCGCGCGCGCCAAAGGAGAGTAAAGTCAGCGCAGTCGGTCTTAGCTGTCGAGGACCTCACACGATGTGGGAAGAAGAGACTGCGGATTCGTTCCGCCGCAAGCTTCTGTACTGGCTCGGGGGGCTGGTGCTGGCCGCGGCGCTGGGCTTCGCCATCTGGTATCGATTCGTGTTCCATCGTGAGGCACCCGCTGCGCCGCCCGTCGCGGCGCAGCCGGCTCAGCCGCCCCCCGCAAGCGAGCCGGCCATCTCGCACCCGATGCCCGCCGGCGGCAGCGGCGAGGCCTTGCCCTCGCTCAACGACAGCGATCCGGTGGTGCAGGATGCGCTCACCGGTGTGTTGGGGCGGCCGACCATCGAGGCCCTGCTCGTGCCGCAGAACATCGTGCGACACATCGTGGTGACGATCGACAACCTGCCACGCAAGAAGGTCGCGGTGGACCTGCGGCCGGTGAAGGCCACTCCCGGTCAGACCGCAGTCTCTGCGCAGGGTGACCTGACGGTCCTTTCCCAGGCCAACTTCGATCGTTATACGACCTTCGTGCACGCGGTACAGGCGGCCGATGTGAAGGCTCTGGCGGCCCTCTACCAGAGGCTCTACCCGCTCTTCCAACAGGCCTACGAGGATCTCGGCTACCCGGGCAAGTATTTCAATGACCGGGTGGTTGAGGTGATCGATCACCTGCTGGAGACGCCGGAAATCACGACCCCCATCCAGCTCGAGCAGCCGAGAGTGTTCTATACATTCGCCGATCCCTCGCTCGAGGCGCGCTCGGCGGGACAGAAGCTCCTGATCCGCATGGGCCCCGCCAATGAGCGCATCGTCAAGGCGAAGTTGCGGGAGCTGCGGGCCGAGATCGTCAACAAGAAATAACCGGAGAGCGCCACATGAGCTTTTCCCCGGCGTCCGACGAGCAGGGCCTGGAGAAGCCTCTCAGTGACCTGCGCTCGGTGTTGATCGCCGGCGAGACGGTCGAGGCGTGGGCCATCCAGCGCCGCGTATTCGCGCTCACGCACCGGCGCGTGCTCATCGCGGCGACCACCGGCCGGCTCATCGTCATCACCCGGCCGCTCCTCGGGGGCTTCGCGCTCGTGAGCGTGCGCTGGCAGGACCTCGAGGAGGTCACGCTGCGCGTCGGCGTGCTCGGGGCCGATCTCGGCATCCGCGCCGGCAGCGCAAGCGATCTCGCCTCCCTCGGCACGCAGGGCGCGCAACGTGTGCAGTTCACCGGACTGCGCAAGGGACAGGCGCAGGCGGTGTATCGCATCTGCCAGGCGCAGGACCAGGCCTGGCGCGAGAAGCGCCGCGTGCGCGAGCTCGAGGAGCTGCGCGCGCGCTCGGGCGGAATTCAGGTGACTTCGGGCTCCGGTCTCCAGGGCGCCACGGGGGCCGGGGACGATGCGGTGCGCCGATTGGAGGAGGCAAAGCGGCTGCTGGATGCCCGTCTCATCACGGACGCGGAGTATGAGTCGATCAAGGCCAAGATCGTCTCCCCCTGAGTGCGCGCTATACACAATCATTCACAAGTAATCCACAGGCGATCCACAGGGCGCCTGCGCTAGGCTTGGCTCCATGGTCGCCCTGCGTATGCGCCGGCGGAAGCCGGTCGAAAACGAAATAATCGGGACCTACAGCTTCACCAGTCGCACGGTGCAGGTGCTCAGGACTCAGGACGATCACATCCTGTGGACGTGCGACTGCGAGAAATTCCGTCGCCAGGCAGGACAGCGCGAGCCGCTCTGGTGCAAGCACATCGCCAAGGCCGCAGCCCGTCGCTCACTCGAGCGACTCACCCGCCGCGTAGCTATAGTTCACGGCGACTGAGGGTCCGTGCGGGGCCGGCCTTTGCGGCACTGCCAACATTTGCGGTATCGTGAGTCCGCATAACCTTCGGGAGCACAAAGCATGCGCTGGGAAACTCCGCGGGCGATCGACTTGCGTTTCGGCATGGAAATCACCCTCTATATCGCCCGCCGCTGAGCCGCTGGCGCCCCCGGCACCCGTCCGGAGCGGCGCGATCCTCGATGCATCGTGAAAATCCGGGTGCTGGGCTCGGCCGCGGGCGGCGGCTTCCCCCAGTGGAACTGCAACTGCCGTAACTGCTTAGGCTGGCGCCGCGGCACGCTGCGCGCGAAGCCGCGAACCCAATCCTCGATCGCCGTCGCCGCGGATGATGCCGCGGCATGGGCGCTGGTCAACGCCTCTCCGGACATTCTTGCGCAGCTGCGCGCCCATCCGGTGCTGCAGCCCGCGCGTGCCGTGCGTGACACCGCCATCGCCGCGGTCGTCCTGGTCGATGCGCAGATCGACCACACCGCAGGCCTCTACATGCTGCGCGAGTCGAGTCGCCCGCTGCCCATCTGGTGCACCGACAGCGTTCACGCGGACCTCACGGGCGGCAATCCGATCTTCACCGTGCTTGGGTCTTACTGCGGAGTCGCCCGGCGCCGCATCGATAGCGATGGCGCGGACTTCAGCGTCGAGGGTCTGCCGGACCTGCGCTGGTGTGCGCTTGCCGTCCCGGGCAAGGCGGCTCCCTACTCGCCGCACCGCAACGCCCCGGTGCGCGGCGCCAACGTGGCGCTGATGGTGAGCGATGCAGCGAGCGGCGGCACGCTGGTCTATGCGCCGGGGCTCGGTGCGATGGAACCGGCCGTATGGGAGCTGCTGCAGACCGCCGATTGCGTGCTCATCGACGGCACCTTCTGGAGCGATGACGAGATGATCGCCCAGGGAGTCTCGGCCAAGCGCGCCCGCGACCTCGGGCATTTGCCCCTGAGCGGCGAGGGCGGCATGCTCGAGTGGCTCGCGAAGCTCCCGCGGGCGACGCGCCGCATCCTCATTCATGTGAACAACACCAACCCGATACTGGATGAGGACTCGGCCGAGCGCGCCGCGCTCGGGCGCGCCGGGGTCGAGGTGGCCCACGACGGGCTGGAGATCTCGCTGTGAGCGCCGATGCCTGGACGCGCGCGGAGTTCGAGAGGCGGTTGCGCGAGCGCGGCAACGCCTATCACATCCATCATCCTTTCAACGTGATGCTCAACTCCGGCAAGGCATCGCGCGAGCAGATCCGCGGCTGGGTGGCCAACCGCTTCTACTATCAGGTCAACATTCCGCTCAAGGATGCGGCCATCCTTTCCAACTGCGATGAGCGTGAGGTGCGGCGCAACTGGGTGCAGCGCATCCTCGACCACGACGGCTTCGGCGACGATCCGGGCGGCATCGAATCCTGGCTGCGCCTCGCCGAGGCGGTCGGCCTCGAGCGCGCCGACGTGGAGAGCCTGAGGCACGTGGTCCCGGGTGTGCGTTTCGCGGTCGAGGCCTACGTCAACTTCGCGCGCCGGGCGCCCTGGCCGGAAGCCGTGTGTGCCTCGCTGACCGAGCTCTTCGCACCCGAGATCCATCGCCAGAGGCTGGCCGGCTGGCCGCAGCATTACCCCTGGATCGATCCGGCGGGGCTCGAGTATTTTCAGGTTCGCAGCCGCCGCGCCGCGCGCGACGTCGAGTTTGCGCTCGCAGCGACGCTCGAGCGTTTCACGACCCGCGCCGCCCAGGAGCGCGCACTCCAGGTACTGCAGCTGAAGCTCGATATCCTCTGGCAGATGAATGACGCCATGGCCTACGCCTACGGAGTGACGGCTTGAGCGAGCTCGCCGACACGGCGCGACCGGCGATCGCGCGGGGCCTCAAGCTGCAGTGGGAGCCCGCGCAGGAGGCGCATGTCCTGCTCTATCCGGAAGGGATGGTGCAGCTCAACGGCAGCGCCGGGGCGATCCTATCGCGCTGCGATGGGGTGCGCACGGTGGCGCAGATCGTCGCCGACCTCGAGCAGTCCTACGGCGCCACGGGCCTCAAGGACGACATCACCGCATTCGTGACGCTGGCGCTCGAGAGACGCTGGCTGGAGTTGCGGGCATGAGCGTGGGGCCGCCGCTGTGGCTGCTGCTCGAGCTGACCTATCGCTGTCCGCTGCACTGCGTGTTCTGCTACAACCCGACCGAGCTCGCCAGGACCGGCGCGGAGCTCGCCACCGCGGACTGGATCCGGGTGCTGCGCGAGGCGCGCTCGCTCGGCTCGGTACAGCTCGGGCTCTCGGGCGGTGAGCCCTTGATGCGCGAGGATCTCGAGGCCCTCGTCGCGGAAGCGCATGCGCTCGGCTATTACATCAATCTGATCACCTCCGGTGTCGGCATGACGGAGGAGCGGATCGGAGCCCTCAAACGCGCCGGACTCGACCACATCCAGCTGTCGTTCCAGGACAGCACGCGCGAGATGAACGATTTCCTCTCCAGCACCCGCACCTTCGAGCTCAAGGCGCAGGTCGCGGCGCTGATCCGCAAGTACGACTATCCGATGGTGCTGAACGTCGTGCTGCATCGGCTCAACATCGATCACGTCGGGGAGATCCTCGAGATGGCCGAGCGGATGGGGGCGCAGTACGTGGAGCTCGCCAACACCCAGTACTACGGCTGGGCCTGGCTCAACCGCGCCCAGCTCCTGCCGAGCCGCGCCCAACTCACCCGTGCGGAAGAGGTGACGCAGCGCTTTCGCGAGCGCGTCGGGGGGAGGATGCAGGTGTACTTCGTGGTGCCGGATTACTTCGAGACGCGCCCCAAGGCGTGCATGAACGGCTTAGGTTCCGTCTTCCTTGCGATCGCGCCCGATGGCACGGCGCTCCCCTGTCACGCCGCGCGCATGCTGCCGGGACTGAATCTTCCCAACGTGCGTGAGCACGACGTGCGCGCCATCTGGTACCACTCGGCGGCTTTCAACCAGTTCCGCGGCGAGGCCTGGATGAAGGAGCCCTGCCGCCACTGTCCGGAGCGCTCGAAGGACCACGGCGGCTGCCGCTGCCAGGCCTACCTCCTCACCGGCGATGCGGCCAACGCCGACCCGGTTTGTGAGCTCTCGCCCCACCACGATCGGGTGGTCGCAGCGGTGGCCGAGGCCGAGCGACTCGCCGCTGCTCGTCCCGCGCCACTCATTTTCCGCGATCACCGCATTTCGATCGCAGTCGAAGCGGCGCACAGCGTGGCGCCGCGCCCCTCCTGAAGGCAGGCGGTCGATGGCCGTACGCCGGGTGCTGAAGATGGGCGAGCCGCTGTTGCGCGCCGTGGCGGCGCCCGTGGAGCATTTCAACGCGGAGCTGGCGTCGCTGATTGCAGACATGAATGACACCATGCGGAGCCTGAGCGGTGCCGGGATCGCCGCCCCGCAGATCGGTGTGAGCCTGCGCGTGGTGATCTTCGAGCTCAACGAGAATCCGCGCTACCCGCAGCTCGCTCCGGTGCCCTACACGGTGCTGGTCAACCCGCAGCTGACGGTGCTGGGTGAGGAGCAGGAGGAGGGCTGGGAAGGATGCCTCTCGGTGCCCGGCATGCGCGGCCTCGTGCCGCGCTACCGGCGGCTGCGCTACCAGGGCTTCGATGCCGCCGGCGTCGCCATCGACCGGACGGTGGAGGGCTTTCACGCGCGCGTGGTGCAGCACGAAGTCGACCATTTGGATGGCATACTCTTTCCACAGCGGGTGCGGGACCTGCGTAACTTCGGGTTCGAGGACGCACTCATCGGCCAGATGACGCCCATGCCGGACTGACAGCGCCATGCCGAATCGCAGCCGCAGCGCCAGCCGCCAGGAGATGCGTATGACTCACCGCGCAAGCGGTGCCTTCGATGTGAAGGTCACGCCGCAGAAGCCGGACACGCAGATTGCGAGGACTGCGAACCTCGGTCGGCTCACCATCGACAAGCAGTTTCACGGCGATCTCGAGGCGAGCGCCAAGGGCGAGATGCTCGCCATACAGACCGAGGTCAAGGGCTCGGCCGGCTACGTCGCGCTCGAGCGGGTGACCGGAAAGCTGCGCGGGCGCACCGGCAGCTTCGTACTGCAGCACAGCGCCACCATGACGCGCGGCTCAGCCGAGTCGACCATCGTGGTGGTGCCCGACTCGGGCACCGGGGAGCTCGCGGGCCTCGCCGGCACCATGCGTATCCAGGTGGCTGCCGACGGCAGCCACTCCTACCAGTTCGAGTTCACGATCGAGCCGCGGCCGGTCGACTGACGCGAACGTCGCGCTGCATGCGGATGGCGCTCTCGACCCCCTGGTAGTAGCCGGGAATCCGGCCGAGCTCGCGGTAACCGAGCGTTGCGTAGAAGGCGCGCGCTGCCTCGTTCTGGGCGCGCAGCTCGAGCTCGATCACGAAGGTTCCGGCGGTGAGCGCGGTCTCCTCGAGCCAGGTCACCAGGCGCCGTGCGATCCCGCGCCGCCGATGCAGCGGATCGACGGCGAGCAGATTGAGATGAGCGACTTCATCGGCGTAGCGCATGATGGCGAAGCCGGCGACGGTGCGGTCGCTGCGCGCCGTCAGCACGACGCTCTCGGGATGGCGAACGTACCAGGCGATGCGCGTCGGACCCCACGCCGGACGCAACCCCGACTCGATGAGCTCGTGCGACATCGCCGCGAGGCGCGCCGCATCGGCGACACGGGCGGGCTCGAGGCGGTAGTCCTGCACGGCGCGTGGCCTTCAGGCGAGCGAGTGAAATACCCGCTGCACGTCATCGTCCTGCTCCAGGCGGTCGATGAGCGTCAGCGCCTCGGTCGCCTGCGCCTCCGGCAGCTCGATCGGGCTCGTGCAGACGAACTCGTGCTCGGCCGAGAGCGGGGTCAGCCCGCGCGCCTCGAGTGCCTCCTGCAGCTTGCCGAAATCCGCGAACGCGCAGCGAATGACCAGCTGCGGCTCGCCCTTCTCGCCCGTGCTCTCGCCCATCTCCTCGAGGCCATGATCGATGAGGTAGAGCTCCAGGTCATCCTGGTCGATCCCCGCAGGGTCGAGCCGGAACACGCCCATTTTCCTGAAGAGAAAACTGACGCTGCCGGAGGTGGCGAGGTTGCCGCCGTTCTTGGTGATGACGTTGCGCACCGCGGCCACGGTGCGCGTGGGGTTATCGGTCGCGGTCTCGACCAGCAGCGCCACGCCGTGCGGCGCGTAGCCCTCGTAGAGCACCTCGTGGTAATTCGCCGCATCGCGCCCCGAGGCGCGCTTGATGGCCGCCTCGATACGATCCTTCGGCATGTTGACGGCGCGCGCGTTCTGAATGGTCCGGCGCAGCACCGGGTTGGAGCCGGGGTCGGCGCCGCCCGATTTGACCGCCATGGTGATGTCCTTCGCGATGCGGGCGAACTGCTTCGCCATGCGGTTCCACCGCGCGAACATCGTGTGCTTGCGGACTTCGAAGATGCGGCCCATGCGCCGCTATTGTAGCGCGACAAAAGCCGCGCCTTGGCCGGCGGGCTTAACGGCGGGTCGGACTAAGCGAGTTGTGCCTGCAGCGAGCGCATGCGGCGCCGCTGGCGGCTGAGCGCGCGCTCGATCTCGCGGAGTCTGCCGTGCAGGTCGAGGTGCTTTTCCTTGAGCCACTGCTCCTTGACGCGCGCCCAGTCGGCGATCGCGGCGAGGAACGCCTCATACTCATGCGCGATGCGCGCCCGCAGCTGCTCGATGTGGCCGTGCCCGGATGTCGGCAGCTTGGCAAGGCGCGCCTGCGCACGTGTGAACTGCATGGCAAGCAACGCCCGCTGAATCTGGAAGTACGGCGTGCGCTTCAGCCGCCGGGTGAGCCCGACGAGCTGCAGCCCCGCGATCATCCACTTGGTCGGATCGAACTGCCACCAGCGCACGCCATTGCGATAGTCGTGCGCGAAGATATGGTGAAAGTTGTGGTACCCCTCTCCATAGGTGATGAAAGCGAGAGCGGGATTGTCACGCGCCGTATTGTCGTCGGTGTAGGGCCGGCTGCCCCACATATGGGCCAGAGAGTTGATGAAGAAGGTGACGTGATGGCTCCATACGAGCCGCGCCACGCCCGCGAGGATCAGCATGCCCCACAGGTCGTGGAACAGCAGTCCAGCCGCGATCGGCAGCCCGAAGTTGAGCGTGACGGCGAGCGGTACGTAGTAACGGTGCTGGAAGGCCAGCAGCCGGTCCTTCTTCAGGTCCGGGATGTTGGTAAAGTCCTCTTTGCCGCTCGGGTACTGGCGCAGCATCCAGCCGATGTGCGAGAACCAGAAGCCGCGCCGCGCCGAGTAGGGATCGCGGTCGACGTCGTCGACGTACAGATGATGCGTGCGGTGGCCGCTGCACCAGGCATATACCGAATTCTGCAGGGCCATGGTCCCGAAGATCAGGTAGAAGATCTTGAGCGCCGCGTGCGCCTCGTAGGTACGGTGTGCCCACAGCCGGTGATAGCCGCCCGTGACCGACATGCCGTTGGCGATGGTGAAGAAAGCAAAGAAGGCAAGGTCCGCGGCGCTGAAGCCATGGCTCATGCCATACCAAGGCACCAGAACCACAGCCAGTGTGGCGGTGACCGCGAACATCAGGACGTTCGCGAGGATCAGGGGGGGCTTGTTGTCCATGACCTCACTTATATCGACAAGGCCGCCTAAGTTAACACGGTGGCTCGCCGGAAGTGGGACTTACGTCGTATCCCGGAAGCCCTTTAGGATCAAAACGATGCATAGCCTTAGTGCTCCCTGGTGCTGCCTCGCTCTGGCCTGGGTCGCATTTCCCGCGGCCGCCGCCGAACGGCTGTACGTCTCCAACGAGGACGACGGCACCGTCACCGTGATCGACACCGATCGCAGTGCAGCACTCGCCACCATAACCGCCGGCAAGCGTCCGCGGGGTCTCGCGCTCAGCCCCGACGGGGCCCGCCTGTACGTCGCGGTGAGCGGCCTGCCGAAGTGCCCGCCGCCCATTGCGGACGAGGAGTGCGCGAAGCTGCCGCGCGACAGGGAAGCCGACGGCATCGCGGTCATCGACACGAAGGCCCTGGCGCGCACCCGGCTGATCACGGGTGTCTCGGACCCGGAGCGTGTGGCGGTGAGCCGCGACGGCCGGGGTCTCTTCGTCTCCGAGGAGGACGCGGCGCGGCTTGCGGTGCTCGATGCGCGCAGCGCTCGGGTGCTCACCACCGTACCCGTCGGCCGCGAGCCCGAGGGGGTGCGGGTATCGCCAGACGGCCGCTGGGTCCTGGTCACGAGCGAGGAGGAAAATCTCGTCACCATCGTCGATGCGAAATCCTACGGCGTGGTCGGCAGGGCATACGTCGGCAAGCGGCCGCGGGACATCGGCATCACGCCCGACAGCCGCTTCGCCTACGTATCGGGCGAGGCGGACGCGAGCGTCTATCGCATCGCGCTGCCCTCCGGGGCACCGACGGTACGCTTTCTCGAACTGCACGCGGGGGCGCGTCCCATGGGTGTCGCGCTCGATGCGGCGCGGGGGCGGCTCTACGTGAGCACCGGGCGCGCCGGCACGCTCGCCGCCATCGCGCTCTCCGATGCGAGGCTCCTCGGCGAGGCCGCCTGCGGGGGGCGCCCCTGGGGTATCGCGCTCGGCAGCGGCGGGACGAGGCTCTACAGCGCCGATGGCCCGGTCGGGGAAGTCGCGGTCGTCGATACGACGACGATGTCGGTCATGCAGAAGATCTCTGCCGGTAAAGGTCCCTGGGCCGTGGTGGTCGGTCCGTGACGATGCAGGGGTGCGGGTCGCGTGATACCGTTGCGGGCCCGCGACGGACGGCCTCGAGGTTCGAGGCGGCGCGCAAGCGCGCCCTGAGTGAGCGTGCCGTCGCCGCCGGCGCGCGGCCCAACTAGTTTTCGGAGCAGCACCGCATGTTCGAGCGACTCGAGCTCATCACCGCCGACTCGATCCTGAGCCTGATGGCCGCCTTCCGCGCCGATCCCGACCCGCGCAAGGTGGACTTAGGGGTCGGCGTCTATCGTGACGACCGCGGGGAAACGCCCATACCGGCGGCCGTGCGCGCCGCCGAGAGCGCGCTCCTTGCGCGGCAGACCACCAAGACCTACGTCGGGCCCGCGGGCAATCTCGGCTTCAATGCGGAGATTGCGCGGCTCGCACTGGGCGCCGGGCACGACGCGCTCGGCGCGGGGCGCGTGCGCACCATCCAGACGCCGGGTGGCTGCGGAGCGCTGCGCCTCGGCGCGGAGCTCATCCGCTTCGCCTCTCCCGAGTCCACGGTGCACGTGAGTGCGCCCACCTGGGTGAATCACGTTCCGCTCCTCTCGGGCAGCGGGATCAGGCTCGAGACCTATCCCTATTACGATGCCGGAAGCGGCGGGGTGCAGTTCCAGAAGATGCTCGCCGCGCTCGAGCGGCTGCCGCCGCGGGCGGTGGTGCTGCTGCACGCCTCGTGTCACAACCCGACGGGCGCCGACCTGTCTCAAGGCGAATGGCGCGAGATCCTCACCCTGGTCAGGCGCCGTCAGCTCGTCCCCTTCATCGACATGGCCTACCAGGGTCTCGGCGAGGGGCTGGAGGCGGACGCCTTCGGCCTGCGGCTCTTCAGCGCCGAGCTCCCGGAGCTGCTGTTCGCGGTGTCGTGCTCGAAGAACTTCGGTCTGTACCGCGAGCGCACGGGCGCCCTCGGCGTGGTGTGTGAGTCCAAGGCGCACGCCGATGCCGCCATGAGCCAGCTGGTACGCCTGACGCGCACGCTCTGGTCGATGCCGCCCGATCACGGCGCCGCCATCGTCGAAGCGGTGCTCACCGACCCCGCGCTCCGCCGGCAGTGGACCGACGAGCTCGATGCCATGCGCAACCGTATCGGGCAACTGCGGCGTGAGGTCGTGCGAAGCCTCGCCGAACGCTGCCCGGGGCGCGACTTCGGCTTCATTGCGCGTCACCACGGGATGTTCTCGCTCTTCGGCATCGCGACGCCCCAGGTGCGCGAGCTGCGCGCGCAGCATCACATCTACATGATCGACGACAGCCGCATGAACGTCGCGGGGCTGCGGCGCGAGAATCTCGACTACTTCGCGCGCGCAGTCTCCGAGGTGCTGGCGGCGAGCCCGCCGGCCGGTTGAGATCGCGATGTCGGCAACGGGGGCGCGGGTCGGTGGCGGGGGCGAGGGGGCGGAGCTCGCGGCGCTGCGCGCGCGGCTGAGAGAGGCAACGCTGCGCCCGGAGGCGGGCGCCTCGAGTGAGCTCATCGCGGACCTGAGCTCCATGCATGGGGCGCTTGCCGAGGCGCGCACGCGTGCTGCGCGCTGGGTCGAGCGCGCGCGCGCCGACCAGCGCTCGCGACCGCTGGTCGACCGGATGCTCGAGCAGTTCCCGCTCGACAGCGCGCAGGGCAGGGCGCTGATGAGCCTGGCGGAGGCGCTGCTGCGCACGCCCGATGCAAGACGAGCCGACCAGCTGATCGCCGAACGGCTGGCCGCCATCCGCGACGCGGGCGTGCGCGGCGACACCGATCTGCTGCTGCGCACCGGCTTCACCCTGTTGAGCGCTGCCGGCCGCCTGCTGCCGGAAGTCTCATCCGAGCTGGCCGGGGAGTACTCTGCCGCCAGTTTCACCAAGCCCATGGTCGCGCCGATCGTGCGCGCGGCGCTCAGGCAGTCGATGCAGACCCTGGGCCATGCGTTCATCGTCGGCGAGACGATCGATGAGGCCCTGGCGCGCGCCCGCTCGGAGCCCGAGCTGGCACTGTGCTCCTTCGACATGCTCGGCGAGGGGGCGCGCACCGAGGCCGACGCGCGGCGTTACCTCGATGAGTATGCGCACGCGATCGACGCACTGGGGGGTCAGCCGCCGGGGACGGTGCACTCGCGCTCCGGGATCTCGGTAAAGCTGTCGGCGCTCGAGCCGCGCTACAGCCTGCTGCAAAGTGACCGCGTCAACGAGCGACTCGGCCCGAGCATGGTCGAGCTCGCGCGCCGCGCCGCCCGTCACGGCGTGGGCATGACCATCGACGCCGAGGAAGCCGACCGGCTGGATCTGTCGCTCGACATCGTGGAGGCGCTTGCGCGCGATGCCACGACACGCAGCTGGGAGGGCCTGGGGCTTGCGGTGCAGGCGTACGGCCGCCGCGCTCCGCTGGTGCTCGACTGGGTGGCGCGGCTCGCGCGCGACTGCGGACGGCGCATGACGGTGCGCCTGGTGAAGGGCGCCTACTGGGACAGCGAGATCAAGCGCGCCCAGGAGCGCGGCCTGGCGAGCTTTCCCGTCTACACCTCCAAGGCCGCGACCGATGCGAGTTACCTCGAGGGCGTGCAGCGCCTGTTCGGCGCGCGTGATTGTGTCTACGCACAGTTCGCCACCCACAACGCCTACACGGTCGCCGCGGTGCTGGCGCTCGCCCCGGCGGGTGCGGCTTACGAGTTCCAGCGGCTGCACGGCATGGGCGAAGCGCTTTACGATGCGGCGCGCGCCGAGGTGCCGCAGCTGCGACCGGTGCGCGTCTATGCGCCGGTCGGTACGCACGAGGAGCTGCTGCCCTACCTGGTGCGGCGGCTGCTGGAGAACGGCGCCAACAGCTCGTTCGTGCACCAGTTCATGAATCCCCAGATACCCGTGGAGCAGGTCGTGAGCGATCCGGTCTCTTCCCTGACTGCAGCGGCGAACGGCACGGCCACGCGCGTGCGCGAGCCCGCGGCGCTCTACGGCGCCGAGCGTCTCAATTCCGCCGGGGAGGATTTCGGGGATCCGGCGACGCTCGCCTGGCTCGAGGCGCAGCTGCGCGAGCAGGCCGGCGCGAGCCATGCGGGCGGCCCGATCCTCAGTGGACGCAGCGTTCGCGATGCGACCGTGCCGGTCGTATCGCCGGCCAACCAGGCGCAGATCGTCGGCTTCACGCGCGATGCCACGGCGGCGGAGATCAGCGGGGCGATGGCCGCGGCGGCTGAGGCCCAGCCCGCGTGGGATGCGACTCCGGCGACCGAGCGCGCGGCGATTCTCGAGCGCGCCGCGGAGCTGCTCGAAAAGCGGCGCGGCGAGTTTCTCAGCCTCCTCGTGCGCGAGGCGGGCAAGACACTGCCCGATGCAGTGGCCGAGGTGCGCGAGGCGGTCGATTTCTGCCGTTACTACGCGGCGCGCGCTCGCGAGCTGTTCGCTGCGCCCGAGGTGATGCCGGGACCGACGGGCGAGCGCAACACGCTGTCGCTCAGCGGCCGCGGAGTATTCGTGTGCATCAGCCCGTGGAATTTTCCGCTGGCAATCTTCACCGGGCAGATCACCGCGGCGCTCGCGGCCGGCAACTCCGTGGTGGCAAAGCCAGCGCCTGCGACCCCGCTCATCGCGCATGCTATGACGGAGCTCCTGCATGAGGCCGGGGTCCCGGGCGCGGTACTGCAGCTCACGCCCGCCGACGGACCGCCCTTCGGTGAGGTGGCACTCAAGCACCCCGCGCTCGCCGGGGTGGCCTTCACCGGGTCGACGGCGACCGCCGCCACGATCAATCGCACGCTCGCCGGCCGCGAGGGTCCCATCGTGCCGCTGATCGCCGAGACCGGCGGTGTCAACGCGATGGTGGTCGATGCCACTGCGTTACCCGAGCAGGTGGTCGACGACGTCATCACTTCGGCCTTCACCAGCGCCGGTCAGCGCTGCTCGGCGCTGCGAGTGCTGTACCTGCAGGAAGAAATTGCCGATCGCGTGATCGAGATGCTCACCGGCGCGATGCGCGTGCTGCGCATCGGCTCCCCCGCGCAGCTCTCGACCGATGTGGGGCCGGTGATCTCGGAAGCGGCGCGTGCGCGACTTGCGCGCCACGCCGAGCGCATGCGCAAGGAGGCGAGGCTCCTCTACGCCTGCGAGCTCGATCCGGCGCTCGCGGCGGCCGGACACTTCTTCCCGCCGCAGATGTTCGAGCTGCGCTCGCTCGATCAGCTCAAGACCGAGGAGTTCGGACCTATCCTGCACGTCGCGCGTTATCGCAGCGACCAGCTGCCGCAGGTGCTCGCGGCGATCCGCGGCACCGGCTACGGTCTCACGCTGGGCGTGCACAGTCGTCTCGAGAGCGTCGCCGACCACGTATTCCGCTCGCTGCCCATCGGCAACACCTATGTGAATCGCAACATGATCGGCGCGGTGGTCGGGGTGCAGCCCTTCGGCGGGCAGGGCCTCTCGGGCACCGGCCCGAAGGCGGGCGGTCCGCATTACCTGCTGCGCTTCGCCACCGAGCGCACTCTTACCATCAACACGGCTGCGATCGGCGGCAACGTCGAGCTGCTTTCATAAAGAAGGAGAAAACGACATGGCTGAGTACAAGACCAGGTGCTTCTGCGGTGCAGTCGAGCTCACGGTCACCGGCGAGCCGGTGGCGATGGGGTACTGCCATTGCGAATCCTGCCGTCATTGGTCGGCTGGGCCGGTGAATGCCTTCACCCTGTGGCAGCCGAGTGCGGTTCGCGTGACGAAGGGATCGGACAACATCGGCACGTACAACAAGACTCCGGTGAGCTACCGCAAGTGGTGCAAGACCTGCGGTGGGCATCTTTTCACCGAGCATCCGCCGCTGAAGCTCACCGACGTGTTCGCTGCGATGCTGCCGGCGTTGAAGTTCACCCCGGGCGTGCACGTCAACTACCAGGAGACGGTCCTGCGAATGCGCGATGGTCTGCCGAAGCTCAAGGATTTTCCAAAGGAGTTCGGCGGATCGGGAGAGATGGTGCCGGAGTAGGGCCTGCCCGCACCGGCTGGCTCGGAGAGCCGCGCGCGTGATGTTCCCCGGAGCGTTAGTTAGAAAATGATCTAACTGGGCGCCTGGGGCTACACGCAATCAAGAGCTTGCGGCGGGTGTTAGATTTTCGTCTAACTGTGCGCACGGGACCCCGCGCAATCAAGAGCTTGCGGAGCGCGTTCGAAGCGAATCTAACTATGCCGCGCGGGAACTACACCGCGCGGCTCCTCCCCGGCTCCTCCTTCGGGCAGCGATTACTGGACGGTCCTCCCACTTATGGCGCCTTGAGATCCGCGCGCTCCCGTCCATAGTGCGAGGGTGCTGAAACCTGGCCCCTGCCCTGTGTTTGCAGCGCTCGGTGATCCCAAGCGCCAATGGTTCATCGAGTGCCTGCGGGACGGCGACGTTACCCTGTCGGAATTCATGGGAATCTTCCCCATCACGCTGCCGACCGTCTTGCATCACCTGCGGGTGCTCGAAAAGAGCGGGCTGGTTCGCAGCGAGAAGCGCCGGACGGTGCGCACTTACAGCCTCCGGCCGGAGGGATTTGAGGAGGCCGAAAAATGGCTGCGACGCATGCGCTGCAGCGGGGGCCCCCCGGCTCGATTGCGTTAGCTTGCCGCGCCGGCCTGCGCCCGCAGGTCCGTGAGCAGCGCCTCGAGTGATTCCATCGGCGCCGAGCAGGTGCTGCCGCGGCATACGTAGGCCACTGCCTCGCCCCGCGGGGCCTTGTCCGCGAGCGCCGCAGGGAGTCCCGCTTCACCGGCCGCAATTGCCAGCACGAGCCGCCGCGGCGCGTAAAGGCGCGCGAGCTCGCGCTGCCAGGACCCGATCGCGGCGGGCTCGCCACGCAGGATGACCATCTCGGGCGGCTGCAGCAGCTCTTCGAGCGCGTTGATCAGACTGACATGAGACTGCGGGTAGCGCTCGAGCGCCGGCCACGCCGCGCGCAGCGTGCGCTCCGCCGCCTCGAGGTAGCGCGGCTCGCCGAGCAGGTGCCCGAATCGCTGCAGCGCCAGCGCTGCGATGCCATTGCCCGAGGGCGTGGCATCGTCTCCGAAAGTCTTGGAGCGATGGATCAGAGTCTCGTGGTCATCGGAAGTGAAATAGAAGCCGCCGGCCTCGGGATCAGCGAAGTGTGCCAGGACGACTTCGAGCAGCGAACGGGCGAACTCCAGCTCCGCGGCGCGGAAGCGCACCTGCTGCAGCTCCAGCACCGCGTCGGCGAGGTAGGCGTAGTCATCGAGGTAGGCGTTCAGATGCGCGCGCCCGTCTTTATAGGTGGCGAGCAGCCGGCCGTCCCGCCACATCGTGCGGCGGATGAAATCCAATGCCCGGCTGGCAGCGACGCCGAGCTCAGGCCGATCGAGCGCGCGAGCCGCGATGGCGAGCCCGCGAATCATCAGCGCGTTCCACGAAGTCAGCAGCTTCTCATCGCGTGCCGGGCGTACGCGCCCTGCGCGCACCGCCCGGAGGCGTGAGCGCGCCGAGGAGAGGAGCGCCAGTACGGCCGCGTCACTGACTTTGAGGGCTTTGGCGATTTCATCCACCGGCTGTGCGACGTGCAGCTGCCAGCGGCCCTCGAAGTTGGCGTTCTGATCGAGACCGAAGCGCGGCGCGAACACGGCGTATTCCTCCGCGCTCAAGGCTTGCTGCACCTCCCCGCGCGACCACACGTAGAACTTGCCCTCGTGCCCCTCGGAATCCGCATCGAGACTGGAATAAAAGCCTCCCTCCGGGGATTGCATCTCGCCGAGCGCCCAGCCCGCGGTGTCGAGCGCGATCTCCCCGTAGAAGGAGTCGGCGCTCCCGAGAGCTGCCTGCGCGTATACGGCGAGCAGCGCGCCATTGTCGTACAGCATCTTTTCGAAATGCGGGATCAGCCAGCGCTCATCGACCGAGTAGCGGCTGAAGCCTCCCCCGAGCTGGTCGTAGATACCGCCTTCGCCCATGCGGCGCAGCGTCAGGCCCGCCATGTAGAGCGCCTGGAGATCGGGGTCGGCCCCGGGCGCACTCGCGCGCCAGTCGCGCAGCAGCCGCTCGAGTGATTGGGGGTGCGGGAACTTCGGTGCCGCGCCGAAGCCACCGTAGCGCCGGTCGAAACTGCGCTCGAGCTGCGCGCGGCATGCTTTGAGCGGTGCGTCAGTGAGTGAGGTCTCACGAGCGGCCGGCGCAGGATTGAGTCCTGCGAAAGCCTGGATGAGCGCTTCGTTCTGCGATCGCAGCTCCACGGGGTGGTCGCGATAGAAGTCCGCGACGCGTGACAGCAGGTCCTTGAATCCCGGTAGTCCGTAGCGCGCATCCTTTGGAAAATAGGTGCCGCCGAAGAAGGGGCGCTGGTCGTCGTGGGTCAGGAACATCGTGAGCGGCCAGCCGCCGCCGCGCTGCGTGAGCATCTGCTGCGCGACCTGGTAGATGCGGTCGAGGTCGGGGCGCTCCTCGCGATCGACCTTGATGTTGATGAAGTTCTCGTTCAGCAGCCGCGCGGTGGCCTCGTCCTCGAAGCTCTCGTGGGCCATGATGTGGCACCAGTGACAGGCTGAGTAACCGATGCTCAGGTGAATCGGTTTGCGCTCGCGCCGCGCCCGCTCGAGCGCCGCGGCCCCCCAGGGATACCACTCGACCGGGTTGTGCGCGTGCTGCCTGAGGTACGGGCTGGTCTCGTCGATCAGGTGGTTGGTGTATCCGGGAGTCATGGCGCGATCGGCGGGGCGCCGCTGGCTTTGAGCTGCATGTTGAGGCGTGGCAGCGCCTCGGTTCGCAACTGCCTCCACTGCGCGAGTGTCGCATCGAGCGAGGCCCGCTCCAGTACGAAGCCGCGCTCGGCGTCGATGCTCGGAGCCGCATCTGCGCCGTCGACCGCGCGCGCGAGATCGCGGAAGGCCGCCTCGAGGTAGCGCAGGCCATGCGTCGTCGTCGGCGGAGGTCCGGTGGAGTCGGGTGAGCGCTTGGGCGGCTCGGGGTCGCTGACGGCGGCGAGCTGTGTCTCGAGATCACTCAGTGCAACGGCGTCGGCGCCACCGGCGTTGCGGCGGTGCTCGACGATCGAGGTGTGGATGCGGCGAGTCTCGGTCAGCGCCCGCGCGATCTCAACACGCGCGTCCTCGATCTCGCGAGCGAGTGCGAACTGACGCGTGTAGGCCTCCGGGGTGAGTTTCACGCGCGGGTCGGCAAGGACAGCTAGCGAGCGCCGATAGACCTGACCGCCTGCCTTGAGCTCGAGCCCGTATTTGCCAGGCGCCGCCCACACGCCCTCATCATTCAACTCCAGATCATCGCTCACCAGCATCGGACGCGGCGCATAGTGCAGATCCCAGACGAAGCGATGCGCCCCCGCGCCGTTCGCGAGCACCGCGGGCGCCTGAATCCACTCCGGCGCGATCACGGATTTGGTGAGATCGGGCCGCGCCGGCGCATCATCGCTTCGGAAGCTGCGCACGCTCGCGCCGCGGCTGTCGGTGATGGTGAGCTCAACGACTCCGGTCGTTCCCGGGGCGAGCACGTAATCGATGTAGGCGCCTGCCGAGGGGTTGGCACCCATCGGCTCGTCCTTCGGCATCGGCGAGCCCAGGAAGCCCGTGGGGCGTATGCGGTACGCGGGGGCGGGCGGCAGCAGGCGGCTGTCATCGCCCGCATCGTCGGCAAGTGCACGGAGAGGAGCGATGTCGTCCATGATCCAGAACCCCCGTCCGTGGGTCGCGATGACGAGATCGACGCCATGGACGTCGAGATCGCGCACCGAGGTACGCGGGAGGTTGCGCTGCAGCGGCTGCCAGTGCACGCCGTCGTCGAGCGAGAAATATACGCCGCGCTCGGTCCCGCAGTAGAGAAGCCCGCGGCGCACCGGATCCTCGCGCACGACGTTCACCGAGTTGTGCACGCCGCCGTCGGCGATGCCATCCGCGATGAGTGTCCAGCTCGCCCCGCCGTCGTGCGTGCGATAGATGTAGGGGCGTGGATCGTCGAGCCTGTGGCGATCGACTGCGATGTAGGCGCTCTGCAGGTCGAAGTGCGAGGGCTCGACCGCTGCCACTTTGGACCAGGCGGTGAGGGCACCTGGCGTCACATCCTGCCAGTGCGCGCCGCTGTCAG
>DATGJR010000044.1:0-3148 GCA_035295065.1 Steroidobacteraceae bacterium | reverse complement strand
CAGCACGCAGTGCGGGTGCTTGGTGATCGCCTCGGTCAGGAGCCCGCCCTGGTCGAAGCCGACGTATCCGGGCGGCGCACCGATCAGGCGCGACACCGTGTGCCGCTCCATGTACTCCGACATGTCGAAGCGCAGGAACTCGACCCCCATGGCGATCGCGAGCTGCCGCGTCACCTCGGTCTTGCCGACGCCGGTGGGGCCTGCGAACAGGAAGCTGCCGACGGGCTTGCGCGTCTCGCCGAGCCCCGAGCGCGCCATCTTGATGGCCGCGCCCAGCGCCTCGATCGCCTTGTCCTGCCCGAAGATCACGAGCTTCAAGTTGCGCTCGAGGTTCTTGAGGACCTCCTTGTCGGAGGTCGATACGCTCTTGGCGGGGATGCGCGCCATGCGCGCCACGACGTCCTCGATGTGCCGCACCTCGATCACCGGCTCGCGTTCGGCGATCGGTCTCAGCCGTGCGCGTGCACCGGCCTCGTCGACCACGTCGATTGCCTTGTCCGGCAGATGCCGCTCGTTGATGTGCCGCGCCGCAAGCTCCGCGGCGGCCCGCAGCGCCGCATCGGCGTAGGTAATGCCGTGGTGCTCCTCGAAGCGCGGCTTCAGCCCGAACAGGATGTCGACGGTCTCGGCCACCGTCGGCTCGACCACGTCGATCTTCTGGAAGCGACGCGCGAGCGCGTGGTCCTTCTCGAAGATGCCGCGGTACTCGTTGTAGGTCGTCGAGCCGATGCAGCGGATCTCGCCGTTGGTGAGCACCGGCTTGATGAGATTGGAAGCATCCATCACACCGCCCGAGGCGGCGCCGGCGCCGATGACGGTATGAATCTCGTCGATGAAGAGGATCGCGCCCGGCAGCTTCTTCAGCTCCGTGATCACCGCCTTGAGGCGCTTCTCGAAATCGCCACGGTACTTGGTGCCGGCGATCAGCGCACCCATGTCGAGAGCGAAGATGGTGCAGTCGGAGAGCACCTCGGGAACCTGACCCTCGACGATGAGCCGCGCCAGGCCTTCGGCGATTGCGGTCTTGCCGACGCCGGCCTCCCCGACGTAGAGCGGATTGTTCTTGCGGCGCCGGCACAGAATCTCGATGGTGCGCTCCACCTCGAGCTTGCGGCCGATCAGCGGATCGATGCGCCCGTCCTGCGCCATGCGGTTGAGGTTGGTGGTGTATTTCTCGAGCGCGCTGCCACCCTCGCCGTCGCGCTCCGCTTCCGCCTGGCCGTCCTCCTTGTCGGTCTTCTCCTCGGCGATCTTGGAAAGGCCGTGCGAGATGTAGTTGACGACGTCGAGGCGCGTCACGTGCTGGCGGTTCAGCAGGAACACCGCGTGACTCTGCTTCTCGCTGAACACGGCGACCAGCACATTGGTCACCCCGACCTCTTTCTTGCCGGCCGATTGCACGTGGAACACCGCCCGCTGCAGTACCCGCTGGAAGCCGAGCGTCGGCTGTACCTCGCGCTCCTCGCCGTCCTCGAGGCGCGGGGTTGACTGGTCGATGTGATCTTTGAGCTCCTGGCGAAGCTCTGCGAGGTCGGCGCCGCAGGCGCGCAGCACCTCGCGCACCTTGGGGCTGTCGAGAATGGCGAGCAGCAGGTGCTCGACCGTCAGGTATTCGTGGTGCGCCTCCCGCGCCTGGCGGAACGCGTCGTTGAGGCAGTATTCCAGTTCGCTGGACAGCACGTCAGTCGGGCCTTTCAGCAGTTCCGGGCACAGCCATCACCCCACGCCCGCTCACGCCTGCTCCAGGGTGCACATCAGCGGGTGCTGATGGTCGCGTGCGTAGGTCGTCACCTGTGCCACCTTAGTTTCCGCAATCTCATATGTGAAGACCCCGCACACGCCCTTACCCTTGGTATGGACCTCGAGCATGATGCGGGTCGCATTCGGCCGGTTCAGGCCGAAGAACTTTTCCAGCACATCGACCACAAACTCCATGGGGGTGTAATCGTCATTGAGCAGCACGACCTGGTAGAGAGGGGGTTGCTTGACCTCCGGTTGTGCCTCCTCGACGGCGATGCCGACGCCGGGGTCGGGGCGGACCGGATGCTGCTCGGGCATGACGTTCTTTATAGGGGTCGCCAAAGGGCAACACAAGTGCGCCGCAGCGTCGAGGGGTTAGTCCTGCAGAAACAATCGCTTGGTAGCGCAAGCAGGCGGCCCTTATCATTGCCGAATTTGGCGGCGTTCGTGCCGCTCATACGACCGCTGCGGGGGTCGCGAGGAGTGTGGTTGAGCTCAGTCAAGCTCATGTTCCGGTTCGCATGAGCGCCGCATCCTGGCTCGAGGGGCTGCCGGCGTCCGACCGATGGCGCGCGCGGCTGCTCGCGGAGGGTCCGCGGCTGGCGACATGGGTACTGGCGCTGGCGCTCGGCGTGCAGGCCGCCTTCATCGTCACCGATCTTGCCGGTGCGGGACGCGCTGCGCACGCGCCGGGCGTCGCGCGGGGGCGGTTCCAGGCGCATTTCGCGGACGTCGCGGCCATCACCAATGCCCACCTCTTCGGCTCCGCTCCGGTCGCAAGACTGGACGATGCCAACGCGCAGCCGACGAATATCCCCCTGGTGCTCACCGGAATCATCGCGGGCAATGACCCGCTCAGCGGGCTGGCAATCCTCGGTCCGACCGCACAGACCGCCAAGGTTCACGCGGTGGGAGACTTAATCTCCGGCGGCGTGAAACTGCATTCTGTCTACAGCGACCGCGTGATCATCGACCGGAACGGTCAGCTCGAGTCTCTCACCCTGCCGCACCAGGTAAACAGCACCGCGCCGGCTCCCTCGGCCGCCGCCCTCCCCACCCAGAGTCCCGTGATCGAGCGCATGCGCAGGGCGCTCACGGAGCAGCCGGGACTCCTGGCCGACCTCCTGCACCCGCAAGCGGTGATCGAGGGCGACAAGGTCAAGGGTTTTCGCCTCTTCCCGGGGCGCAACCGCCTGGCCTTCGCGCGTCTCGGACTGCGGCCGGGGGATGAGGTGATTGCGATCAACGGCACCCCGCTCGATGACCAGGAGCGCGGTCAGGCGATCCTCAATACCCTGCCGAATTCGAGTGAGGCGCGCGTCACTCTGATCCGCAACAATCAACAGCAGGATATCGTGCTCAATATTGCTCAGGTAGCGCAGGAAGCCGAGACCGCAACCGGCCTCGG
>DATGJR010000043.1:0-6276 GCA_035295065.1 Steroidobacteraceae bacterium | reverse complement strand
ACGTCGATGGTCTGCCCCGGCTTGACGAAGGGCGGCAGGTCCGCGGTCACGGTGACCGCGGCGACGTTCTTCAGCTGCGGGTTGGTGTTCGGCGGAACGGTCACGCCGAAACGCTGCAGCATGTTCTCGATGCTCTGGATGGTGAAGGGCGCCTGGGTAGTCTGGTCACCGGTGCCATCGAGTCCCACCACCAGCCCATAACCGATCAGCTGGTTGGCGCGAACTCCGGCCACGGAGGCGATGTCCTTGATGCGCTCGGCGCGCGCCGGCGTGCTGCCAAGCAGTGCCGTCGCGGCGAGCGCGAGGCCGCCGAGAAGCGCTGCGATACGCGGGGAGCTGCGTGGGTACGGGCGCATCAGAAGGGCACCCACGGCGAGTTGAAGAAGCGCGACAGCCAGCTCTGGCTGTTGGCGTCGGCGATCGCCCCCCTGCCGTTGTAGGTGATCTTGGCGCTCGCCACCCGGTAGGAGGGGATCGAGTCGTCGGAAGCCAGGTCGATCGGGCGGATGACGCCCGTGACGCGGATGTATTCCTTGCCCTGATTGAGGCCGATCTGCTTTTCGCCGGCGATGAAGAGATTGCCGTTGGGAAGCACCTTGAGGACGGTGGCGGTGAGGTAGCCGGTCAGGCTGTTGCTCTGCGCGCTCGCGCCCTCGCCGTCGAACTTGGAGGAGTTGCTGAGGTTGTTGGCGAGCCAGGACACGTTCTTGCCGAGCAGCTGGGTGCCGGGCATCGCCAGCGTGTTGGACTTGCTGGTCGTGGTGGTCGCGCTCTTTTGCGCCGCCGTCGCCTCATTCAGCACGATGGTGACGATGTCGCCGACGTGATGCGCGACGGGATTCTCCGCCAGCACCACCTCGCGGCCCGCCTGGTAGATCGCGCCATTGCTCGGCGGCGCCGGTTGTTCCAGCGTCCAGGCCATCCCGTCGTCGGGCTTCTGTTGCGGCCTGGCGGTCTGGCAGCCGGCGGTGCCGGCCAGCACCACCGCGAGCGCGATCACGGCATTGAAGCTTTGCATTTACCTGCTCACATGTTCTGCGTGGCGTAGGTCAGCATCTGGTCGGTGGTCTGGACCGCGCGCGAGTTCATCTCGTACGCCTGCTGCGTCTCGATCATGTTGACGAGCTCCTCCACGACGTTGACGTTGGAGGACTCGACCGAGCCCTGCAGGATCGTGCCCATGCCGTTCAGGCCCGCGTTGGCGGTGACCGGCGAGCCGCTGGAGGCGGACTCGACCGCGAGATTGCCGCCCAGGTCCTGCAGTCCCGCGGGGTTGATGAAGTCGGCGAGCTGCAGCGTGCCGACGGTCTGCGGGGCGCTCTGGCCGGCGAGCTGCACGCTGATGGTGCCGTCGGCGCCGATGGTGACACTCTGCGCGCCGGTCGGGATGGTGACCGCGGGCTGCACCTGGTAGCCGGAGGCGGTGACCAGCTGTCCCTGCGCATTCACCTGAAAGCTGCCGTCGCGCGTGTAGGCGATCTGGCCGTTCGGCTGCAGCACCTGGAAGAAGCCGCGGCCCTGGATCGCCAGATCGAGCGAGTTGCCGGTGGTATTGACGTTACCCTGCGTGTAGTTCTTCTCGGTAGCCACGACGCGTACGCCGGTGCCGACATTGAGGCCCGTGGGCGCCTGGGTGTTCTGCGAGGTGGCCGCCCCGACCTGCGACAGGTTCTGGTACAGCAGGTCGTCGAACACCGCGCGGCTCTTCTTGAAGCCGGTGGTGTTGACGTTGGCGAGATTGTTCGCCGTGACCGTCATCTGGGTCTGCTGGGCATCGAGCCCGGTCTTTGCGGCCCACAGTGCGGGTTCCATGGCAGTTGTCCTTTGTCAGAAAGTTTGGGTTCAGGAGCTCGGGCCGGCCTGCAACAGTTTCGCCGAGGACTGACCGTCCTCTTCGGCGGTATGGAGCGCCCGCACCTGCAGCTCGAAGCGGCGCGACAGCTCGATCATGTTGACGAGGCAGCCGGGAAGATTGACGTTGCTCGACTCGAGAACGCCCGAGGCGAGGCGCACGTTGGCATCGCCCGCGGCGGGCGAGCCGTCGCTGGTGCGATAAAGGCCGTCGGTGCCGCGCGTCAGCGCGCCATCCGGCGAATTGACGAGCTTGATGCGTCCAACCGCGGCGACCGTGTTGGGTGTCTGACCGAGCGGCACCACGGACACCGTACCATCGCTCCCGATGGTGACCGAGGTTGCCGGCGGCAGGCTCAGCGGCCCGCTGTCGGAGAGCACCGGCCGTCCGCTGGCGGTTACCAGCGTACCGTTGGGATCGACATGCAGGTCGCCGGCGCGCGTGTAGGCTTCGTTCCCGGCGCCATCCTGCACGGCGATCAGGCCGGCGCCCTGTACCGCCACGTCGAGGGGGTTGCCGGTCGCCTGCTGCTCGCCCACCGCGTTGTTCCAGCCGACCGAGCCCGCCGTGGCATAGGCGCGCGACGCGAAGCCCGGGCCCGAGATGCTGCGTGTCTGAAAGGCCGAGAGCGCCGCCTTGAAGCCGGTGGTGCTCGCGTTGGCGAGGTTGTAGTTGTTGGCCTCCTGGGTGGCGAGTGTTTCCTTCGCCCCCGACATGGCCACATACAGCAGCTTATCCATGGCTCACCTGTGCACCGCTTGCCGTCGTCATCAGCCGTTGCGGATGTTGATGATCGACTGAGTGACCTGGTCCTCGGTCTGGATCATCTGCGCATTGGCCTGAAAGTCGCGCTGCGCGGTGATCATGTCCACGAGCGCGGAGGTGGTGTCGACGTTCGATTCCTCGAGCGAGCCGGACTGGATCGCGCCGTAGCCGGAGTTGCCCGCGACGCCGTTGACCGCGGCGCCGGACTGGTTGGTTGCCGCCCAGGTCGCATTGCCGAGCTGCTGCAGGCCCTGGGAATTGGCGAAGTTGGCGAGCGCCACCTGGCCCAGGTTGACCGAGCGCCCGTTGGTGAACCGCGCCTGCACGACGCCGGTCTGGTCGACGCTGATGCCGGTCAGCTGCCCGGTGGTGAAACCATTCTGCTGCACGGCGGTGACGCCGAAGTTGCCGCCGTACTGCGTGGTGTTGCTGAAGTCGAAGCTCATGTTGAGCGCCTGCGCGCCGGTCGCCGGCGTGTAGGCGGGGAAGCTGACCTGGCCGTTGGCCGGCGTGGTGAGCGCACCGCTCTGGGAGTAATTGAGCGCTTGCGGCGCACCCACCGCGGTGCCGTCGACGGTCAGCTGCACGGTCCAGTCGTTGGCGGTCGCGCCCTTGATGAAGTAGAGGCTCGCCGTGTGGGCGGCGCCGAGGGAGTCGTAAACCGTGAGCGAGGTGGTGTTGTTGTAGCTGTTCGGATCGTTGGCCGCGAACGGCGCATCCGGCGGCTGGGTGGCGTTGGCCGGCAGGTTGGCGGTAATCGATGCGGTGGATGTGGCCTGCGGCTGGCTGAGCCCGGTGTTGAGCGAGAGGTTGGACAGTCCGCCGGTGTTGAAGCCGCCATTGGCGAGCGCGGGATAGCCCTGCAGCGCCAGGCCCTCGGCGTTGACCACCTCGCCGGAGCTGTTGAGCTGGAATTCGCCGTCGCGCGTGTAGTTCAGCGCGCCGTTGTTGCTCAGCACGAAGAAGCCATTGCCGCTCACCGCCATGTCGAGCGTGTTGCCGGTGGTCTCGATGTTGCCCTGGGTGAACTGCTGCGCGATCTCCGACACCGCGACGCCGTTGCCGGTAGCGATGGCACCCTGCTGGGTGGAGGCGAACAGGTCCGCGAACTCGGTGCGCGAGCCCTTGAAGCCCACGGTGGCGACGTTGGAGAGGTTGTTGGAGGTGACCGACAGGTCCTCGTTGGCGGCGTTTAGGCCCGTGAGCGCGATGTTGAAGGACATGGAGAATCTCCGTTGAAAGAGGTGCGAAGAGCTACTGGATGTTGACCACGCTGCTCAGCGGGATGGTGCCGTTGGCAGTGTTGAGGTCGAGCGTCTGGTTGGAGGGGTCGAGCGTGACGCTCTGCACGGCGCTGTAGATGAGCGGGCTGAGTGACTGGCTCGAGCCGCCGACGGCGGCGCTGACCGAGAGGTTGTACTGGCCGGCTGGCGCGGCAGCGCCCGCGGCGGTGGTGCCATTCCAGGTGAAGGGCGTATAGCCCGACGCCTGCGGCGAGACCTGGAAGGAATCGACCAGCGCTCCGCTCGCATCCTGTACCGCGACCGTGAGGCTGCTCGCACCCGCTGGCGCAGTGACCGCGCCCGACACCGTGCCGCCTGCGGCCAGAGTCGCGGTGCTGCCGGGTGCGAGCACCGAGTGCCCGAGGAGCGAGGTGCCATTCAGCATCTGCGCGGCCTGCAGCCCCGAGGCGAGCCCGGAGATCGAGGTCTGCAGGCTCTGCAGGCTCGAGACCTCCGACAATCCCTCGATCTGCGCGAGGAACTGCGTCGGGTCGGTGGGATTGAGCGGATTCTGGCTCTGCATCTGCGTGCTGATCAGCTTGAGGAATCCCGCCTGGCTGATGTTCATGTTGGCCGGCATGCTGTTGGCCGCGCCGCTGCTCGCGGCGGTCGCGCTCGCAGTGCTGCCGAGGCCTGTGGTCGTGCCGCCGGAGAGGACGGAGCCGATGGGGAGAGTGGAAGAGGTCATGGAGGTCCTTGGGGGTTGAATGCGTTCAGTCGCCGAGCTTCAGGGTGGCGAGCATCAGGTCCTTGGCGGTGCTCATGACCTCGACGTCGTTCTGGTAGGCGCGCGAGGCTGAGATCATGTCGGTCATCTCCTCGATGACGTTGACGTTCGGTGCATAGACATTGCCCTGCGCATCGGCGAGCGGATTGCCGGGGTCGTTGCGCACGATGGCAGGCGCCTGGCTCTCGACGATGCCCGCGACCCGCACGGACGCCCCGCCCGAGGCGCCCTGCGCGGCAGCCGCCGCGCCGACCGCGGCCTGTACCGCCTGGAACACCGGGTGGCGCGCCTTGTAGACCGTCGACGGATCGCCGCTCACGCTGTCGGCGTTGGCGAGGTTGCTCGCCACGGTGTTGAGCCGCACCGACTGCGCGGAAAGTCCCGCGCCGGCTATGTCGAACACTTTGAAGGATGACATGGGTGGGTGCCTCGCTTACTGGCCGGTGATGGCCGTCATGAGGTCCTTGAACTTGCCCTGCAGAAAGGTGAGCGCCGCCTGGTAGCGGACGCTGTTGTCGGCGAGCGCCGCCTGCTCGAGCTGCACATCCACGGTGTTGCCATCGAGGGAGGGCGCGAGCGGCACGCGATACCTGAGTGCGTGGCCGGCGGCAGGTGTCGCCGCGCTCCCCGCCACGTGCGCGCCGTTGGTGGTCGCGAGCGGCAGTGCCGCACCGCTCGCGCCGCCGGTGCCGGCCAGCACCGCGCGAAAGTCCAGATCCTGCGCCTTGTAGTTGGGCGTATCGGCATTGGCGATGTTGTTCGCCAACACCGAGGTACGCTCGGCGTAGACCTTGAGCGCGTCCTGGTGGACACCGAGGTAGGTATCCAGGTTGAGCGGCATGACAGACTTCCGACGTAAGTTGAACCTGTTGCTGACAAAGCAAGACGCGTGCCACGTGCGCGAACCCGTCCCGTATGGCCCTGAGGCGGGCAGCTGCCCCGATTGCGTGACTGAGGTCACATCGGACCGGCAAGCTCTTGCCGCATGACGGCGCCGGTGCGCGTTCCGGGAGGCGGCGGGCGGTGCGTTCAGGGCGCGCAGCTGGCGCGTCCTTTGCAAGTCCATGCTCATGAAGAGTCGCGAAACGTCGATATTCCGTCAGGCCGCAGGCGCGGCGCTCGGGGCCTGGCTCGCCATCGCCGCCGCCGCGGCCGAGCCCGCCGGCGGTGCCACTGCCGAGCCGCTCACCGCGATTCGCACCGCAGCCGAGGAGCTTCTGCGCTCAGAGCTGCACGCGGTGACCTACAAGGTTCACCTGCGGGCGGCGCAGCTCGATCCGCGGCTGCACCTCTCGCGCTGCCCGGCGCCCCTCGTGGCAGCCCTGCCGGCCGGAGCCGGGCTCGCCGCACGGGTGACCGTGCGGGTGGGCTGCGCGGCTGCGCAGGCAGCCTGGACGGTCTACGTTCCGGTGGATATCGAATCCGACATCGCAGCGCTGGTGCTCAAGGAGAGCGCGGTGCGCGGCGCGCGGATCGCGCCCGGGCAGGTGAGCGTCGAGAGCCGCCGTGTGCCGGGCCTTGCGGTCGGTTACCTGACCGACGTCCGCTCCCTCGAGCGGCGCACGCTCAGTCGCGCACTGCCCGCGGGCACGGCGCTCACGGCCGACGCGCTGCTCGCCGACTGCCTCGTCCGCCAGGGACAGGAAGTG
>DATGJR010000042.1:0-6172 GCA_035295065.1 Steroidobacteraceae bacterium | reverse complement strand
TTCCCCTCGCGCGCCGAGAGCGAATACGACACCTTCGGCGTCGGCCACTCGAGCACCTCGATCAGCGCCGCGCTCGGCATGGCGGTCGCGGCCGCCTGCGCCGGCGATGACCGGCGCGTCGTGGCCGTCATCGGCGACGGGGCGATGACCGCGGGCATGGCCTTCGAGGCCCTGAACCACGCGGGCTCGCTCCCGGCGAATCTGCTGGTGATCCTCAACGACAACGACATGTCGATCTCGGAGAACGTCGGCGCGCTCTCCAACCATTTCGCGCGCGTACTCTCGGGGCGCGTTTACGCGCACCTGCGCGAGGGCGGCAAGAAGGTGTTGCGGCAGATGCCGACGGTGTGGGAGCTGGCGCGCCGCTCGGAAGAGCACCTGAAGGGCATGGTGCTGCCGGGCACGTTGTTCGAGGAGATGGGCTTCAATTACATCGGACCCATGGACGGTCACGACGTCAGGGCGCTGGTGAGCACGCTGCGCAACGTGCGCAAGCTCCGCGGCCCGCAGCTGCTGCACGTCGTGACCCGCAAGGGCAAGGGCTACGCGCCCGCCGAGGCGGATCCCATCAAGTGGCACGGGCCGGGCCCGTTCGATCCGGCGAGCGGCACCATCTTCAAGGAGAAGGCGGCCGGCCCGACCTATTCCCAGGTGTTCGGCCAGTGGCTGTGCGACATGGCGGAGCGCGACCCGCGCATCATCGGTATCACACCCGCGATGCGCGAGGGCTCGGGGCTGGTGGAATTCTCCCGTCGCTTTCCCGACCGCTATTTCGACGTCGCGATCGCCGAGCAGCACGCGGTGACCTTCGCCGCCGGCCTCGCCGCCGAGGGCTTGAAGCCCGTGGTGGCGATCTATTCGACTTTCCTGCAGCGCGCCTATGACCAGCTGATTCACGATGTCGCGCTGCAGAATCTCCCCGTGGTGTTTGCGCTCGACCGCGCGGGCCTGGTCGGGAGCGACGGTGCGACCCACCAGGGGAGCTACGACCTGAGCTTCCTGCGCTGCATTCCCAACACGGTGATCATGGCGCCCGCCGACGAGAACGAGTGCCGGCAGATGCTGTACACGGCCAGCACGCTCGCCTCGCCGAGCATCGTGCGCTACCCCCGCGGCGCCGGGCCAGGCGTCGCGGTGCAGGCCGAGATGACGGCGCTCACCCTCGGCAAGGCCCAGCTGCGCCGCGAAGGCAAGAGCGGCCTCGCGCTCCTCGCCTTCGGTGCGCTGGTGGCCCCGGCGCAGCAGATTGCCGAAGCGCTCGATGCCACGCTCGTCAACATGCGTTTCGTGAAACCGCTCGACGAGGAGCTGGTGCTCGGCCTCGCGGCGCGGCACCGGGCCCTGGTGACGATCGAGGAAAACGCCACGCTCGGCGGGGCGGGCTCGGCGGTCGGGGAGCTGCTGGCGGCGGAAGGGATGCTGATTCCGCGGCTCGAGCTCGGTATTCCCGACCGCTTCATCGAGCACGGCTCGCGTGAGGGGTGCCTGGCCGCCGCGGGGCTCGATGCCGCCTCGCTCCTCGCGAGCATCGAGCGCTGGTGGGCGCTGCACGGCCAGGAGCGGCTGCGCTCGGCCGGGGGCACCTGAGGCTTTCCTGTAGGCTCTCGCCCATGAATCCTCCAGCCGCCATCAAGGCCGTCAAAACTTCCGAGGTCGAGGATGTGCAGGCGCACGCCGACACGCGCCAGCTGCCGATCAACCGCGTCGGCATCAAGGACATCAGCCATCCGGTGCGCGTCAAGGACCGCTCGGCGGGCGAGCAGCACACGATTGCGACCTTCAACATGTACGTGAGCCTGCCGCACGATTTCAAGGGCACGCACATGTCGCGCTTCGTCGAGGCGCTGCACGCCGAGCGCGAGATCTCGGTGGAGTCCTTCCGCAGCATGCTGACCGGCATGACCGCGCGGCTCGAGGCGCAGATCGGCCACATCGAGATGAGCTTTCCGTTCTTCGTCATGAAGAAAGCGCCCGTGTCGGCCGTCGAGAGCCTGATGGATTATCGGGCGAGTCTCATCGGCGAGCACCGTCATGGGCGCACGGAGCTCTGGGTGCGGGTCACGGTACCGGTGACGAGCGTGTGTCCCTGCTCGAAGCGCATTTCCGACTACGGCGCCCACAACCAGCGCTCACACGTCACCATCACGGTGAAGCTGCGCAGTCACATGTGGATCGAGGAGCTCATAGAGATCGCCGAGAGCGAAGCTTCCTGCGAGCTCTACGGGATCCTCAAGCGCCCGGACGAGAAGTTCGTGACCGAGCGCGGCTACGACAACCCCAAGTTCGTCGAGGACATGGTGCGCGACGTCGCCGCGCGGCTGAACGCCGACGAGCGGGTCTCAGCCTACGTGGTCGAAGCGGAGAATTTCGAGTCGATCCACAACCACTCGGCCTACGCCCTGATCGAGCACGACAAAAAGGCCTGATGACGATTTCTTAATGTGGCCGTCATTCCCACGACAGGCCGCGGCCGCTAATTTGTGCGCATGAGCAACCTCAAGGCGGTGATGGCCGCTCTCACCCTGCTGGCCATCGGTACGGCGCTCGCCTCGCAGGCGCCAGCGGCACCCGCCGCGGTTCCGGTAAAGCATCCGACGCTCAAGTCCTGCAATCGGCAGGCGACCGCGAAGAAGCTCGCCGGCAAGGACCGCGAGCAGTTCGTCAAGGACTGCCTCGCCAACAAGACGCCGGCCGCCGCGCCGCACGTCGCGGACACCCCGGCGCACTGACCCGCACCGCCCACGGGCGATGTCCGCCGGAATCGCTTCCTGCGATTCCGGCCAATTTAACGAGGCAGATCGACCACCACGCGCAGGCCGGGGTCATTACTCTGAAGCTCCAGCCGCCCGCGATGGAGCCGCGCGATGGCGGCGACCAGGGAGAGGCCGAGCCCACTCCCCTCCTGCTTGCCAGGGCCGAACCTCGCAAAGGGCTGGCCGGCCCGGGCGCGATCCTCCGCGGCAATCCCCGGCCCGTTGTCGCTCACGATGAGCCGCACACTGTCGGCGAGCGAGCGCACTGCGATCTCGATGCGACCGCCCGCGGGAACGTACTTGAGACCATTCTCGATCAGATTGGTCAGCAGCTGCGCGAGCAGCTGGCGGTTGCCCTGCACCAGGGCCTGCGACTCGTGCTGGCAGGCGAGCTCGACACCCTGCGCGCCGGCGACCGGCTCGAACAGGTCCACGAGCTCGGCGGCCAGCTCGCCCACGTCCACCGCCGATGGCGCCGCGAGCGGGGCGCCCGATTCGGCGAGCGCGATCTGCAGCAGCGTGGCGAGCGTGCGTTGCAGCTGATCGACCTCGCGCAACGCCGCCTCGATCGACTCGTGCACCGCAGGCTCGAGCGTCGGCGAGCGCAGCAGCAGCGCATCCATGCGCGTACGCAGGCGGTGCAAGGGCGCGCGCAGGTCGTGTGCGGTGCTGTCGAATGTGGCACGCAGCGTTCCGGCCTGATCCTGGAGGCGGTCGAGCACCCGGTTCACCGATGTGGCGAGCGAGTCGAATTCATCGTTGGCGCCCGCCACCGGCAGCCGCGAGCCGAGGTCCCCGGCCATGATGCGCTGGCAGGTGCGCGTCACCTCGTCGACGCGGCGCGCGAGGCGGAAGCTGAACCAGGAGCCGGCCAGAGCCGCCACCAGCGCCGAGAGTCCGATTCCCCAGAGAGTCGCGGCGCGGAATTTCTCGGCAAAGCGCCTCCCCTGGGAGATGTCGGTGCCGACCAGCAGCAGGTCGCCCCCGGGGAGCGTGTGCACCGCGGCGCGCACCGGGTGAACGGCGCGCCGCCCGGGCTCGATCGTCGCGATCTCGAACTCCGGGCGGGTCTCGACCGGCATGCCGTCGAAGGGCCAGCTGGTGACGTTGCCCGCGATGCGCTCGAAGTTGGCATCCGCGATCATGTACACGGCGCCGATGCGGCCCCAGCTGTCGATGCGCACGTTGATCTCATCCGTCACCCCATCGAGCCCGCTGCGCGCGTACTTCTCCTCGAGACTCTTCAGCTCCGTGTCGATGATCAGGTCGACCTCGTCGGTGATCAGGCTCTCGGTGAGAAGGTAGGCGCTGCCGAGGGTGACCGCGACCGCCAGAGTCACCAGCAGCGTATAGGCCGCAGACAGGCGGAAAGCCGTGGTGTTGAGGAGACCCAGCCTCACCGCTAGCCGTCGCTCCGCAGCACGTAGCCTGAGCCGCGCACCGTGTGGATCAGGGGGTGATCGCTCCCGCGGTCGATGGCCTGACGCAGCCGGCTGATGTGCACGTCGATGAGGTTGCTCTGCGGGTCGAAGTGCAGGTCCCACACACCCTCGAGCAGCATGGTGCGCGTCACGACCTGACCGGCGCGCCGCATCAGAAACTCGAGGAGCTTCAGCTCCCGCGCGGTCAGCTCGATCTCCTGTCCGGCGCGTGTCACGCGCCGCGCCAGCAGGTCGAGCTCCAGATCCTCGACCTTGAGGCGCGTGGTTTGCGGGGTGCTGGTGCGCCGGCGCAGCAGCGCCTCGATGCGTGCGAGGAGCTCGGCGAACGAGAATGGTTTGGTGAGGTAGTCGTCGCCCCCGGCCTTCAGTCCCCGGATGCGGTCATCGACGCTGCCGAGAGCCGACAGCACCAGCACCGGGGTACTGAGCCCCTTGCGGCGCATCAGCTCGATGATCGCGAGTCCATCGATGTGCGGCAGCATGCGATCGGTGACCACCAGGTCGAACTGACCCTCGGTGGCGCGGAACAGCCCTTCGCGGCCGTCGGCGGCGTGATCGACCGTGTAGCCGCTCTCGCGCAGGCCCTTGACCAGGAAGCGCGCAGCCTCGGTGTCATCCTCGATGAGGAGTACATGCACGGGGCGCTAATCTATTGGAAAAATCGCCCGGCGGCGATTCCCGTGCCGGCCGGGCGGCACCGCGGGGGCCAGTGCCGCGCGCAGGGCGCGCGCTTCAGGAACTGCGCGCGGCGGGCGTGCGCTCGGCGCTCTGCAGGCGCCCGATGAGAGAGCGCAGGAACACGCGGTTGAAGCGCAGCTGACAGGAGGCCGACACCTGCTCCAGCAGCGTCGAGCTCACCTTGAGGACGGTGACCGCAGCCGCGGCGCGAATGGTCGCGGTGCGCTTGGCGCCCGGCACGTAGCTGGCCTCCCCGAAACAGTCGCCGGTGTCGAGGCCGCCGACGCGCTGGCCGTGGCGCTCGACCGCGCAGGCGCCGCTCACCAGAATGTAGAAGCGATCGTCCATCTCCCCTTCCTTGACGATCTCTACCCCTGCGTTGTAGTCCTGCCAGCTGCTGGCGCGCAGCACTTCCCAGATCTCGGCATGCGAGAACTCGTGGAAGAACTTCAGCCGGCGCAGCACGCCAAACTGCTCCTGGCGATCGATGCGCGCGTTGGCCTCGCGCAGCCGCTGGTGCACCCGGGTGAGCTCGGCGGCGAAGTCGAGCCCGCTCTTGTGGCGCTTGGTGGGATCCTTCTGCAGAGCCGTGGCGACCACCGCCTCCAGCTCCTCCGGCACCTCTTTGCGCAAGGTGTGAATGGGCGGCGGTGTTGCGTACACGATCTGGTGCAGGAGCTTCTGGAGGTTGCCGGCGCGGAACGGCCGCTGACCGGTGAGCAGCTCATACATCACCGCGCCGAGCGAATAGAGGTCGGAGGCGTTGGTGAGATCGAGGCTCTGCACCTGCTCGGGGGACATGTAGGAGGGGCTGCCGGCAATGCCCTCGATGCGGGAGATGTCGGAGTCCGCGACCAGCGCGATGCCGAAGTCGATGATGCGCACATCGCTGTCCTGAGTGAGCATCACGTTGGAGGGCTTGATGTCGCGGTGGATCACGCCGCGCGAGTGCGCGTAGTGCAGCGCCTTGGCGCACTTGAAGATGATCTCCACCGTGTCGTCGATGCGCAGCAGATTGTCCGGGCGGCAGTAGGCCGCCAGCGTACGCGCGCCATGCACGTGCTCGGTGACGATGTAGCAGTGTCCGTTCTCTTCGCCTGCGTCGTAGATCGGCAGGATATGCGGGTGCTGGAGCATCCCCACCAGGTGCGCTTCCGAGAGGAACATCTTGCGGGCGATGCGCGCGCGCTCCTCGTCGCCCCCGGTGTCCATGTTGTACACCTTGATGGCGACGTCGCGCCCGTAATAGGCATCGTGCGAGAGGTAGACGACGCCGGTGCTGCCGCGGCCGACTTCTTT
>DATGJR010000041.1:0-6726 GCA_035295065.1 Steroidobacteraceae bacterium | reverse complement strand
TTCTACGGTGGCGTCGACTACGGCTTCGGTTACCCGGGCGTGGGATACCGCGGCGGCGAGTGGCGCGGTCGTGAGTTCATCGAGAACCGGGCGATCGTCCACAACTTCACCACCAATCGCGTGAGCTTCAACGGCGGACAGGGCGGCATCACTGCCCGGCCGACGTCGCGCGAGATGGCGGCAGCCCGCGAGCATCACGTGGCACCCATTCAGGTGCAGCGCCAGCAGGAGCGGATGGCGGCGCAAAGCCGCGAGATGCGCGCCTCGGTGAACGGCGGGCGGCCGCCGATCGCGGCAACGCCGCGACCGGGCGTGTTCTCGGGCGCAGGCGTCGTCGCGGCACGCAACAGCGCGAGCGCGCGCGCCGGTGGCTTCCGCACGGCCGAACGCCCGAACGGGGCCGAACGCCCGAACACAGCCGAACGCCCGAATGCGGGGTCGCGCGGCAACACCGCGCCGGCACCGGCGCGAGGCAACTCCTTTGCACCGCCCCGCGGCTCAGCCGAGCCGCAGCGCGAGGCGCCGCGCGGTGCATTCCCGCAGACCCAGCGGGAGGGGCGCGGGCCGCAGTCCCGTCCCCAGGAAATGCGTCCCCAGGAGCGCCCGGCTTTGCAGGCACGACCGCCACAGCGCGCGGAGCGTCCACAGCCGCAGGAACGTGCGCCGCAACGCGAGCAGCCGCGTCCGCAACCGCAGCGCGAAGAGCGCCCACAGCAGCGCGAGGAGCGCCCACAGCAGCGTGATGAGCGCCGGCCGCAGGAGCCGCCGCACCCGACGCTACGCTGATCGCTACACCACCCGGCGAAGCCACGCAGCGATATCGGCCACTTCCTGCGGGCAGACGCTGTGCGGCATGGAATAGGTGTGCCACTCGACGGAATAGCCCGCGGCCTGGAGCGCGGCGCGCGCATGCTCGCCGAGCACCGGCGCAACGACCGGATCCTCGAGGCCGTGTGCGAGGAAGATCGGTGTGGTCTGATTCGCCGGACTGCGCTCGGCATCGAAGCGATGGGCGAGCAGCAGATAGCACGAGAGCGCCATGATGCCCGCGAGCTTCTCGGGATAACGGGTGCCGGTCACGAGGGCGAGCGCGCCCCCCTGGGAAAATCCGGCGAGCACGATCTTCCCGGTGGGCACGCCGCGCTCGTTCTCCCGGCGGATCAGTCCTTCGATCGTTGCCTGTGAGGCCCGGATACCCGGCTCGTCCTCGGGACCGCGGCGCTCGAGACTCACGATGTCGTACCAGGCACGCATCGCGTAGCCGTTATTGAGCGTGACCGGCCGGATCGGCGCGTGCGGAAACACGAAACGCAACGCGCGCTCGCCGCGGCGGATCAACTGGGGCACGATGGGCTCGAAGTCATGACCGTCCGCGCCGAGCCCATGCAGCCATATCACCGACCCCGCCGGATCAGGACCCGTTTCAACCTCGACCGTTTCGCGTGACACCGACGACCCCCGACTCGCTGCACCCCGGAGTGCGGCATGGTAGAGCAGGGCGGCGATGGGCGGTACCGCTTGCAGGAGGCCTCGCCCGATGAGTGCGCGGCGCCGGCGCGGCCGTCGATGGCGCTTCTGGCCGAAGGCACGCACCCTCAGGCGCTGGAGGCGGAGGTTCCGCCGCGCGCCGCCATCGCTGCAGCTCATGGTCGTGTGCGCCGCGATGGCCCTGTTGGCACTCGCCGTCAACGCGGTCTATCAGATGGCCCGCAAACCCACCGAGCTTTTCTTTCCGGTGAGTGGCGCGCTCTACAAGACGCCCGCGGAGACCTGGCGCGAGTACGCGACGCTCTTTCGACGTTATTCGACCCCCAGCATCGCGCCGGAGCTCCTCGCGGCGCTCGCACAGGTGGAGGGCTCAGGCAATCCGCTGGTGCGCACCTACTGGCGCTGGTCGTGGGCGCCCAAGCCGTTCGACGTGTACCGCCCGGCCTCGAGCGCGGTCGGCATGTACCAGATGACCGACGGCACTTTCGATCTGGCGCGGCACTACTGCATCCATCACCACGCACTCACGCGCGAAGGCCCCTGGAATGATTTCAGCTCCTGCTGGTTCAACCGGTGGTATCTGCGGGTGCTGCCGGGCGATGCGATAGAGCTGACCGCCGCCTACCTCGATCTCCAGCTCTCGAATATCCTGACCGCGCGCCGGCCCGCGGCGCGCTCCGCCGATATCCGCCACGTGGCTGCCATCGTGCACCTGTGCGGCGCGGGCGCCGCGGATGCCTACGTGCGCCGCGGACTGCGATTCACCGAAGGCGAGCGCTGCGGGGACCATGACCCTCGCGTGTACCTGCAGCGGCTCGATGCCATGTACGCAGTGTTCGTGCGTCTCGGCGCGGAGGATGCCGCTTCTCAGTGATGGTGGCCGCCGGCCCCGTGCACGTGCCCATGGGCGAGCTCCTCTTCGCTCGCCGGCCGCACCGCCGTGATCTCGACCTCGAACTTCAGGTTCCGCCCGGCGAGCGGATGATTGCCATCGAGCGTCACCATGTCGCCGGCGATGTGCGTGACGCTGACCACGCGCGGGCCGTGCTCGGTGCCCGCCTGCAGCCGCATGCCGACGCGCAGGCCGGCAATGCCCTTGAGCGAGCGCTTCGGAACCTGCTGCACGAGGGCGCGGTCGTACTCGCCGTAGCCCTGCGCGGCCGGAACCCGTACCGTCAGGCGCTCTCCGACATCATGTCCGGTGAGCGCCTGCTCGAGCCCCGGGATGATGTTCCCGTGGCCATGGAGATAGGCGAGGGGCTCGCGGCCGGACGAGCTGTCCAGTACCTTTTCGGTATCGTCCGTCAACGTGTAATGGATGCTGACGACGTCGTTTTGTGCGATGGGCATATCGGGGTCCGCGATGAAATGATGCGCAGTGCAGGGCGGCGAAGAATACCATTAGCACCCGTTTTGAAGCGCGGCGGCGCACGTGCCGCCACAGGAAGGACCTTATGAGACTGGTTCGACCGGTGTTGCTCGGCGCTGCCTCGGCCATGATCGCCCTCGCAGCGCTTGCGACAACGAAGGATGCAGGAAAATCCCCCATGACCGATAACCCCTTCGCCCGCCCCAGTACCCTGCCTTTCGAGCTGCCGCCCTTCGACAGGATCCACGACAGCGACTACCAGCCGGCGATCGAGGCTGGAATGCGCCAGCACCTCGAGGAAGTGCGCGGAATCGCGCACAACCCACAGCCTGCCACCTTCGACAACACCGTTGTCGCGCTCGAGCGCTCCGGCCAGCTGCTCGACCGGGCGGCGACCGCGTTCTTCAACCTCAACTCCTGCAATACCGATCCGCAGATGCAGCAGGTGGAGCGGGAGATGGCGCCGAAGCTGACGGCGCACCAGGATGCGATCTACCTCGATCCGGCGCTGTGGGCGCGCGTGGATGCGCTTTATCAGAAGCGCGCAAGCCTCAAGCTGGACCCCGAGTCGCTGCAACTCCTTACCCGCTATCACACGCGCTTCGTGCGTGCCGGGGCGCGGCTTGCCCCGCAGGAAAAGGAGCGGCTGCGCGGCCTCAACACGCAGTTGTCATCGCTCACCACGACCTTCCGCCAGAACGTGCTCAAGGCCACCGCCGACGGCGCCGTCGTGGTCGACAACGTGGCCGAGCTCGACGGCCTGACGCCGGTGCAGATCGGGGCCGCGGCACAGGCGGCCGCGGCTCGGGGACTGAAGGACAAGTGGGTCATCGCGCTGCAGAACACCACCCAGCAGCCGCTGCTCGCGAACCTGACGAACCGGAAACTGCGCGAGCGCATCTACCGCGCCTCCGTGGACCGCGGGCTGAGCGGTGCGACCGACAACCGCGGGGTGATCACGCAGATCGTGCAGCTGCGGGCCGAGCGCGCGGCGCTCCTCGGCTATGCCGATCACGCCGCTTATGTTCTGGAAGACGAGTCCGCCGGCACTCCGCAAGCCGTCGCTGACATGATCCGGCAGGTAGCCCCCGCGGCGCTCAAGCGGGCGCACGAGGAGGCCGCCGACATCCAGAAGCTGATCGATGCGCAGGCGGCGGCGCGCGGCGTGCCTTCCTTCGCACTGCAGCCCTGGGACTGGACGTTCTACGCCGATCAGGTGCGCCAGCAGCGCTACGCCTTCGATCAGGCGCAGGTCGCCCCTTATTTCGAGCTCGAGCACGTGCTGCACGATGGCCTGTTCTACGCCGCGCACGAGCTCTACGGGCTGTCTTTCAAGGAGCGCAAGGACCTGCCCGTGTACCAGCCCGACGTGCGCGTGTTCGAAGTCGCGGACGCCGACGGCAAGCCGCTGGCGCTTTTCATCGCCGACTATTTTGCGCGCGATAACAAGGAAGGCGGCGCGTGGATGAACAGCTACGTCGACCAGTCGGAGCTCCTGGGGCGTCGGCCGGTGGTCGCCAACCATCTGAACATCCCCAAGCCTCAGGCCGGTCAGCCGGTGCTGCTCACCTTCGATGAGGTCACGGGCATGTTTCACGAGTTCGGCCATGCCATCCACGGCATGCTGTCGAACGTGCATTACCCCTCGCTGTCGGGTACCGCGGTGCCGAGGGACTTCGTCGAGTACCCCTCCCAGTACAACGAGATGTGGGCGCGGGAGCCAAAAGTCGTCGAGCACTATGCGCACGACTACCGCACCGGTGCGCCGATGCCGCCGGAGCTGCTGGCAAAGGTTCTGGCCGCGAGCAAGTTCAACCAGGGCTACGCCACGCTGGAATACATCGAGGCGGCCCAGGTCGATCTCGCCTGGCATCTGATCGACGCCGCGCACGCGCCACAACCGGTCCAGGTGGCGGGCTTCGAGGCCGCCGCGCTGAAACAGGCGGGCCTCGAGTATCCGCCGGTGCCGCCGCGTTATCACTCGGATTACTTCTCGCACATCTTTGCCGGCGGTTATTCGGCCGGCTATTACGCGTATCTCTGGAGCGAGGTGCTGGCGCGTGACACGGGCCAGTGGTTCCACACACACGGCGGCATGACGCGCGAGAACGGGCAGACGCTGCGCCGCATGGTGCTCTCGCGCGGGCGTACGGAGGATCCGCAGGTGCTGTTCCGCAATTTCTACGGGCGTGCACCCGACATCGAGCCGCTGCTCGAGTACCGGGGACTGGCAGGAGGCAGCTGAGGGCGCGCGGCCTTCCCTGCTGCACAGCCGGCAAAAACCGCGCTTTTTGCCGGCGGCAACCCAACTAACTAGGCGCGACGGGTTCGGTCGATGGCCGCGACCAGTGCCCGGAAGGCCTCCAGCAGCGGTAACTTCAATCCGAGCGCCAGCGCGCGCTCGTGCGCGTAGCCCAAAGTCTCGTGGACCTCGAGCGGGCGTCCCGCCAGCAGATCCTGGAGGGAGGACATGCGATGCTGCGGCACGCTGGTCCGGTACCCGCCCCCCGCCTCGAGAATGAGTCCCACCGCCGCACTTTCCGGCAGCGCGCACAGCCTCGCCGCCGGCAGCACTGCCTGATCGCTCAAGCGGATGCCGAGTGCGTGCGCCAGCGTGCCCATCTCGCGCACCAGCCGCACGAGCAGCAGCGCTGCGTCCGGGTCCGACAGGTACTTCCAGGTCTCGGCGCGTGTCGCGACCGACAGCGCCATGAGCCCCGTCCAGACGCAGAACTTCGACCACTCGAGCGTGACGATCTCGCGGGTAGCCGCGGCGCGCACGCCGGAGGCGTCGATGGTGCGCGCGAGCTCGCGGGCACGCGTCGAGTCGGTAGCGTCGAGCTCGCCGATCAGTATGTTCACGTTGCGCGTGAAGAGAACCTGGCCATCGGGCATCAGCTCGCCGCTGGTATCGGCGAGCGCTCCGAGCACCCGCTGCGCCCCGAAGGCGGCACTCAGCAGCTCGTTCTTCAATGGCCCGTTCTGGATCGAAAGGGTGACGCCGAAGCGGGCCTTGCTGAGAGTGGCGAGCGCCGCGGCAGTTCCGGGGGTCTTGGTTGCGACGATGAGAGCTGCGGCGCTCTCCAGGGTGGCGGGGTCGCGGATCGTGTGTACCGGGGTCGAGAACTCGGCCAGTCCGTGAATGCGCAGCCCGCGCCGCTCGAGCTCGCCCGCCCGCTCTCCGCGCGCCAGCATCGCGACGCGGTGGCCGGCGCGCGCGAGATGCGCGCCGACGATCGAGCCCATGGCGCCGGCTCCGAGGATCGCGAAGTCGAACTCGCTCATCGGGTGAGCTCTACAGCGCCTCGGCGATGTCCTGCATGAGGCCGCGGTCCTGCGGCCTGGTCTCGGGCGGATAGCGCTTCAGCACCCGGCCGTTGCGCCCGATCAGGAACTTCTCGAAGTTCCAGCTGATGTCGCCAGGCGTACCGGAGTCGGGCGAGGTGAGGAAGGCATAGAGCGGATGACGATTCGCGCCGTTGACGTCGAGCTTGGCGCTCAGTGGGAAAGTGACCTCGTAAGTGCTCTTGCAGAAGGCGGCAATCTCGGCCTCGCTTCCCGGCTCCTGGCTCGCGAACTGGTTGCAGGGAAAGCCGACGACCGTGAAGCCCTCGGGCGCGAGCTCGCGATGCAGCTCCTCGAGTCCGCTGTATTGCGGCGTCAGGCCGCAGCGGCTCGCCACGTTCACCGCCAGCGTCACCTTGCCGCGCAGCGCGCCGAGCAGGTCATCCGTGCCATCGATCTTCCTGACCGCGATGTCGTAGAAACCGCTCATGACTGCACTCCCGGAAGCCCGGCCCGGCTTCGCATGTACGATACACCACCGTCGGCTTACCATCGCCGTCAGCTCACTAAGCGGAGACTGTCAT
>DATGJR010000040.1:0-15698 GCA_035295065.1 Steroidobacteraceae bacterium | reverse complement strand
CGGCGGGACCTGGCCGAGCAGCGATCGGATGCGAATCCGCCTGACGTGCGCATTCGTGGCTGGGAAAAGCTTCATGGCCTGCGACTGCCTGCCGACTCGACGCACCCGGTTCTCGATGTGATCGCCGTCGGCACGCGACTCACTCTGGCCCAGGTGCGCGAAGAGCAGTCCGCGCGAGCCGCGCGCGCGGCTGCCAGGAGTCCGGCGAAGGACACCTAGCGGCAGGTCACGGTCGGGAGTTGCCTGCGCCTCAGACGAGCGCAGTCACGGCGTAGATCAGATGCAGCCGGCAGGGCTGGCGCGAGGAATGGTCGAACGCCCGGGAGCCCGCGCAGGCAAGGGTTCCACTCGATGCATGCACCCCATTGGCCACCGCATTGCGCACGATCGCCGTGAGATCGAATTGTCCGTCGCAGTCGGCGTGCGGGCACGGAAACTCGAAGAAAGCACGGGCGGGCGGATACAGCTGATGCGCCTGAGCCGCCGGCGCCGTGGCGCCGGGCGCTTCGAAGCTGAACTCGAGCCGCAGCTGTCGCAGCTGCGGAAACGCCGCACGCAGCGTCTGTGCAGCCGCGCGGCCGCGCCGCAGCCGTTCGGCAGCGCTCTCCGGAGCCGCGGCCTGCTTGCGGGCGTTGAGTCTCACCGCCTCGCCTGAGGGTGGTTGCGCTTCGTGGACACCCCGTCACTCTACTCCGGCAAGCGCCGTTACGATGGTAATTCGCATGGTGAGAGGGGGAATCAGGCGGCTTTTGCGCCCGCAAACGCGGGCAAGGGTACGGTGGACAGCGTGTGAGTCAGGAGCTTCTCGATGTCCCGCAGCAGCGGGAGCTCATCGGGTGCAACGAGCGAGGTCGCCCGGCCGGCGCTGCCCGCGCGGGCGGTACGGCCGATGCGGTGGACGTAATCCTCCGGCACGTTCGGCAGCTCGTAGTTGATGACGTGCGGCAGCTCCTTGATGTCGAGCCCACGCGCGGCGACCTCGGTCGCGACCAACGCGGTGATGCGCCGCTCCTTGAAGTCCGCCAGCGCACGCTCGCGCGCGCCCTGGCTCTTGTTGCCATGAATCGCCGCGGCACGGATGCCGCTCGACTCGAGCTGCTGCGTCAGTCGATTGGCGCCATGCTTGGTGCGGGTGAACACCAGCACCTGGGCCCACTGGCCGGCGTGGATCAGGTGGGCGAGCAGATGGCGCTTGTGCTCCTTCGGCACCCGGTACACCTGCTGCTCGACGCGCTCGGGGGTCGCATTGCGTGCGGCCACCTCGATGTGTGCGGGCGCGCGCAGGAAGCGGCTGGCGAGCTCGCGGATGGGCGCGGAGTAGGTGGCCGAGAACATCAGATTCTGCCGCTTCGCGGGCAGGAGCTTGAGCACCCGCCGGATCGCGTGAATGAAACCCATATCGAGCATGCGGTCGGCTTCATCGAGCACGAAGCAACCGACGCTGCGCAGGTCGAGCACGCCCTGCTCGGCGAGATCCAGCAGCCGTCCGGGCGTGGCCACCAGCAGATCGCAGCCGGAGCGCAGCGCCTGGATCTGCGGCCTGATGCTGACGCCGCCGAACACCACGGTGGTGCGCACCGCGACGAACTTGCCGTAGGAGCGCGCGCTCTCGGCGACCTGTGCCGCGAGCTCGCGGGTCGGAGTGAGAATCAGCGCGCGGGGCGTGCGGCCGGTGGCGGCGGCGAGATGCTGCAGCATCGGCAGCACGAAAGCGGCCGTCTTGCCGGTGCCGGTTTGAGCGCCGGCCAGCACGTCGCGGCCGGCCAGCACCGCGGGAATGGCCTGCAATTGGATGGGAGTCGGCGCGGTGTAGCCCTTCTCGGCCAGTGCGCGCAGCAGCTCGGGCGCGAGCCCGAGATCGGTAAATGACATATGAATACTCGCAATCAGTTGGCTCGCCCGGCAGCGCCCTTGAGGCCCTGGCGGACGGTTACGGCCGACAGGCGATGGCTGCGGCGGTCAGACGCGAGAGTGGGTTATCACGAGAAAATCGAAGTAAGTCGGTGGGACAGACTGCGAGCTAAACCGGGTGCTGACCGCGCACCCGTCATCTTCAGCGCGGCGCACTCTACAGACTTTGCCGGCCGGCGTCCAATCCGCACAATGCATCCATGTCCCTGATCACACTTCGCGAGGCGCAACTCGCCTTCGGCGAGCGCCCGCTGCTCGACGGCGCGCAGCTCACCATTCTCGCCGGCGAGCGCCTCGGGCTGATCGGCCGCAACGGCACCGGCAAGTCGACTCTGTTCGCGGTGCTCGCGGGACAGCAGCCGCTCGATGAAGGCGAGGTGCAGCGGCGCGACGGCCTGCGCCTGGTGCTCGTCGAGCAGGAGCCGCAGCTGCCGCCCGCGGCGACTCTGCACGAGAGCCTGCGGCTGCGTGCGCAGACTCCGGGTGCGGACGAGCGCGAGCACTGGCGCATGGACTCGCGCCTCGGGGAGTACCTGCAGCGCTTTGATCTCCCGGGCTCGGTGTCGCCGGACACCTGCTCCGGCGGGGAGCGCAAGCGCGCCGCTCTGGCGCTGGCGCTGGCGCTGCAGCCGGATCTGCTGCTGCTGGACGAGCCCACCAACCACCTCGACATCGAGGCCATCGAGCGTCTGGAGGGGCTGCTGCTCAAGGTACCGGCCGCCGCCGTGATCACTCACGACCGCGCCTTCCTCGACCGGGTGACCAGCCGCATCGTCGAGCTCGACCGCGGGGTGCTGCGGTCCTACGCCGGGAGCTTTTCCGCCTATGAGGAGCGCAAGGACCAGGAGCTCGCCGCGGAGGAGAGCGCCCGGCGCCGGTTCGAGAAATTCTGGCAGCAGGAGGAGGTCTGGATCCGCAAGGGAGTGGAGGCCCGGCGCACGCGCAACGAGGGGCGGGTACGCCGGCTCGAGCGGCTGCGGCTCGAGCGTGCCACCCGGCGCGACCGGCTCGGCAACATTCGCCTCAGCCTCGATGCCGGCGAGCGCTCCGGCGAGCTGGTGGCGGAGCTCGACGGGGTGAGCAAGCGCTTCGACGAGCGGCCACTCATCGAGAGGCTTTCGATGCGGATCATGCGCGGCGATCGCATCGGGCTGGTCGGCGCCAACGGCTCGGGCAAGTCGACCCTCATCCGGCTGATCCTCGGGGAGATTGCTCCCGATGCCGGCAAGGTGCGCCTCGGCACGCGGCTGCGGGTTGCCTACTTCGATCAGTTGCGCGAGCAGCTCGATCCGGAGGCAACACTGGCGCAAGCCATCAGCCCGGGTTCCGACTGGGTACAGCTCGGCGATGAGCGCAAGCACATCGTGAGCTACCTTGGGGAGTTCCTGTTTCCCGCGCAGCGCGCCAAGGCGCCGGTCAGGATGCTTTCCGGTGGCGAACGCAATCGTTTGCTGCTGGCGAGATTGTTTGCGCGGCCGGCGAACCTCATCGTGCTCGATGAGCCGACCAACGACCTGGATATCGAGTCGCTGGAGCTCCTCGAGCAGCGGCTGCAGGATTACGCCGGGACGCTCCTGCTGGTGAGCCACGACCGGCGCTTTCTCGACAACGTCGTCACCCAGACGCTGGCCGCCGAGGGTGAGGGACGGTGGCGCGAGTATGCCGGCGGTTACAGCGATTACCTGCAGCAGCGGCCGCCGCCGAATGCGCCCGCGGCACGCGTGGCTCGCGGGGCATCGGCGAAGGCCGACGCACCCAGGGTGCGCGTGCGCCTCGGCTACATGGAGCAGCGCGAGCTCGCCGCTCTCCCGGATGAGATCGAGGCTCTCGAGCGCGAGCAGTCCGAGCTCACCGCGCGCATGAGCACACCCGAATATCATCGGCAGGAGTCCGAGCAGCTGCGCGCGGACCGCAAGCGCCTCGCGGAGCTCGAGTCGCTGCTGCTCGCGAAGTTCGCGCGCTGGGAGTCGCTCGAGGAACAGCGTGCGCGCGCGGCGGCGGCGCAGCAGCGCGCCGGCGAAGGAGAGGGCGGGTGAGCCGGGCCTGACGCTCACCGTCCGCCTCTGCTTTACCGCTACACTGCCGGGCCAGCCGCCGCACATTTTCCGGGGTCAGCCAAATGCAACCAGCATCTTCGGTAACGCCCAGCGACCCACAGCTTCCAACCATACTCGCGGCAGCGGTCGTTCAGGGTTGGGCGCTTTACGGCCTCCATCACGCAATTGCCACCCGCACGTGGCCGACCACGGACCTTGCCTGGCTGTTTGCGCTGTACGCGGTGGTGGTGCTGATCCCGGTGACGGTACAGCTGCTGGCCGAACAGGCTCGAGCCTCCCGCACCTGGATCATGGTCGCCCTGATGACACTGGCACTCTTCTATTTTGGCTGGCATCACGGCAGCCAGGTCGCTGATGCCAGGGACGCACACTTCGCGCAGTCGGGCGAGTGTTTCCCGCTCGCGCTCGTCCTGGCCGTCTGGTGGCTTCTGACGATGCCGTTTGTGCAGGCCCGGCTCGCGGCCGGAAACTGGACCGCGGATTATCGGGCGCTGTTCATCCACGCGTGGCGCAATGCAGTCGTCCTGGCCGAAGCGGCCGCATTCACCGGGATCTTCTGGCTGATACTTTTTCTGTGGCAGTCGCTCTTTCACATGCTCGGGATCGATTTCTTCCGCGACCTGTTTTCGGAGCCCCTGTTCGTCTATCCGGTGACGTCCCTGGTCTTCGGCTGCGCGCTGCACCTCATCGGGTCGATCGACCGCTTCGTGTCGGTGGTCCTCGAGCAGATCCTCAGCGTCTGTAAGTGGCTGGGGACCGTCTCGGGGGCATTGCTCGGCCTGTTTACCCTGGCGCTGATTTCCCGCTTGCCCAGCCTGGTTTTCACGGGTGAGAAGGCAATCGGTGCGGCGTGGCTCCTGTGGCTGGTCGCGGTCGTGGTCCTGTTTCTCAACGCGGCATATCGGGACGGCTCCGCCAGCCAGCCCTACCCGCGATGGATCGCCTTCTCGCTGAGGCTGGTCGTGCCGCTCACCGTCCTGGTATCCCTGACCGCCATTTATGCGCTGTGCGTGCGCACGCAGCACTACGGGCTTTCGGTCGAGCGGGTCTGGGCATTCGTCGTGGCGGGTGCGGCGCTCGCCTATTCGATCGGTTACTCGATGGCTGCGTTTCGCTCGGACGCCTGGTTTGGCGGCGTCGCCCGGGTCAACGTCGTGGTGGCGCTCGCTCTGATCGCGACTCTGTCCCTGGCCCTCACCCCGGTGCTCTCTCCCTATCGTCTGGCGGCTGCCAGTCAGTACAAGGCGGTTCTCACGGGTCGTTTCGAATCCGTCGTCAAGCCCTACCGCGGGAGAACGCCTTTCCAGTACCTGCGGTTTGACTCCGGAAACTATGGCCGGCGCAAACTCGTGGAGCTCTCGAAGTTGCAAAACCATCCGCAGGAGCAGCGCATCCGGGAACTCGCCGCGGCGGCCGTGGCGCTCACCAATCCATGGGAGTCCCCGCCGGGATTGAGCCCCGCGGAGGCAGTCGCCAGACTCAAGGTCTATCCCGATGGCCGGTCACTCGATCCTGACTTGTCTCAAAAGCTCCTGGCCGATATGGCAGCTCCCGAACACCGGTACACGGGCGCGCCCGCCGACGGCCCGCAATCCGTCGGACTCTTCATCGATCTGAAGGGGGATGGCACTGAGGAGTTCGTCCTCCTGAATGCCTACGGTGGCAGGGTCTACCGAAAGGAGGCTCGCGGGTGGCAATACGCGGCAGGTATCTACGAGCGCAGCCCCGCGGCGTGGAAGAAGCTGTTGTCAGAGCTTTCAACCGGAAACGTCGTCGCCAGAGACCCGGATTGGAAGGAGCTCTGGATTGGCGCGCAGCGGTTTCAAGTCCAGTAGATGCTGGATGGGTGTATGTCCCGCGCAGACCCTGTCGATCGAGTACTTATGCCGCCTGCGACCGGGATTGAACTTCCTGCTTGCGGGCACGGAGTTGATCCCCTAAAGCGTGTAGATCCATATCCGACTTTCTGGCCTCCGCGAACATCCCGCCTGGTCTTTCTTCCTCCCGGACGTGATGCTTGATCATCTCGGACAGTACCGTCACTTTCGCATCGAAGTAATCGTCCTCCGGCGACATGCCCTGAATCTGCCCGATGAGCTTCTTTGCGCCATCATGCTCAACGATGGCCTCATGATGAATGTCTTTGTCCCCGGTGGCCTCCAGGAAGGCGGGATAGAAGATCTCTTCCTCGATCGTCGTATGCACGGTGAGTGCCGCGCAAATCCTCGACACCAGTTGCTGCTTCCTTGAAGCGCTTTTAGATTTCTGAAACTCCGAGAACCAATCTTGCACCTGTCGGTGATCGGCTTTGAGGAGTGATATTGCGTCGGAGGACGGGACCGTCTTGCGGTGGCTGGCCATGACCAGGGTTCCTTGAGGTGGTAGTGGCAGCCAGCCTGAGTCAGCGACGGGCTCAGACCTATCGGTGCACCCCCTCAAGAGGTGTGGGACTTGGGGCCTATGGACAGGTCTTGCGACATCCCGGTACCCACTCGTCGGCACTTTACGCAACGCTCGAGCGCAAGCGGCGCAGATGGTCATCGCGCCCGGCGATCGCCATGAAATCCTGAACAACGGCCGCGCCCCTTTGAAGACGCTCAACCTGTATGCGCCGCCCGCCTACACGAAATCCGGGGAGGAATTGCCCGCGGCGCGTAGTGAATGATGGCGAGGCTGAGGAGGCAGTCCTACTCGCAGTGCGAAGATCCTCTGACGTCGCGGTCGGCTGCAGTGCCGCAAGCTGTGCGGGACGGCAAGTGCCGTCCAATTAACCAGTCGAGGAGCTAACCATCATGGGCAATGAAAGCAATCAGCGCGGCGGCTCGGGTATGGCCGACGAACGGGAAAAGGAAACCGAGGCCGGCCGAAAGGGCGGCCAGCAGTCACACCAGGGCTCTGGACAGTCGGACAAGTCCAAACAGGACGATTCCGGGAGTTCAGGCGGCCAGCAACGGGGTGGCTCGGGGAATTTCGCAAACGATCCGGATAAGGCAAGCGAAGCGGGCAGAAAGGGCGGCGAGCATTCCCACGACAGGCGCTGAGAGAACCCCTCGGCGGAAGGCGCATACGGCCCTCCGCCGAGCGGATCTTCAGGATCTCTTCCGGTAACTCCCGCACCGGCGACGGGCGGGCCGTGCGATGAGCATTACGGACAAATAGGTTGAAGTTCGCGCCTCCGAAAGTATAAAGCGCGGCGACATCCGGTCGCTTCGTTCTGCGAAGCGCTTGTCCCTTATATGTCTCCTCTCCATGTTTCCTCCGCGTGCGACACGTCGAGGTGTCACGTCGCGCTATGCTAGTGGGGTTGTGGACGACATTGAGAACGTGATTCATTGGCTCGATGAGGGCAAGGCATTCGAGGCGCTTTGGCGCTCCCATAACGGTACGCCGCCTGCTACGCGCGTGGTTGTCGCTGACGGGAAAATGACAGCAGACGAGGCCTATGGTCTTGCGTGTCAAGGCACCGCGCTTCTGTGGCGCGGTGACTTTCAGGAGGCTCGCCAGATGTTGCGCGCGTTGGGTAATCGCGCCGATCGTCGGCAGCGCAGATCGCGAACCTCAGCCGCGACTTCTATCGCCCGCCCGGCAGAAGCATTCCATCTCTACCGTCAGGCCAGGTCGCAACGGGCACGCACGCTCAACGCCTTGTTGATCCCGCTCAACGACGACTACACGATCCCGTTGCGACGAGCACCCGATATCCGGCAAGCCTGCGCAGAGGCCTACGGGCCCCCCGAGACTGCATCCGTCGCCTCGCTCCGGGCGTTGCTCGGTGTGATCGGCGCGCACGAGTGGCGCAGGAAAGGCATCGAGCTTCCCGAGGCGGGAGGCAGAATTCATCCGCACTTCGGTGTCTTCGCGCCGATCCGCCGTGAGTACGTGGACCTCGTCAGCACGACGCTCCTGCCGGCTGCGCTCGCTTCATCCAGCGTTGCTTTCGATATCGGCACCGGCAGCGGTGTGCTCGCCGCGGTGCTTGCGCGGCGTGGTATCGAACGCGTGGTCGCCACCGATCTCGATCCACGCGCGCTGGCGTGTGCGCGGGAGAACGTTCGGCGGCTCGGGCTTTCGCAACGCGTCGACGTGGTGCAAGCGGACCTTTTTCCGGAAGGTCGCGCGGCGCTCATTGTCTGCAACCCGCCATGGATCCCCGCGCGGCCAAGCTCGCCCATGGAAAACGGAATCTACGATCCCGAAAGCCGAATGCTGCACGGATTCCTGCGGGCGTTGCCCGAGCATCTGGAGCCTGGCGGCGAGGGGTGGTTGATCCTTTCCGACCTGGCGGAGCGCCTCGGTCTGCGGACCCGCGCGCAGTTGCTCGAAGCCTTCGAGGCTGCGCGCTTGCGCGTCGTGGGCCGCAACGATGTGTCGCCGCGACATCCGCGCGCCGCTGACAAAACGGACCTGCTCCATAGTGCGCGGGCCGCTGAAATCACCTCCCTCTGGCGGCTCGCGGCACGCTGAGCCCGAGGATGCTCAAGAGCCACCTTCTCGGGTGAGTGAGCGCGGATACCGACGACGGGGTCTCGCCGCTCTCAGAATTTTTCGTCCGGGCGCAAGTAGCGCCACTTGCCCACCGGTAGCCCTCCCAACGGTACGTTGCCGCTGCGGACGCGCTTCAGCCCGGTCACGGAAAGACCCACGAGCTCGCACATGCGGCGGATCTGGCGCTTGCGCCCCTGGCGCAGCACGAAGCGCAGCTGGTGTTCGTTCTGCCATGACACCTGTGCGGGCTTGAGCTTCACGCCATCGAGCGTCAGTCCGTACTGCAGGCGCTTCATGCCCTCGATGCTGAGCTTGCCCTCGACCCGCACGAGGTATTCCTTCTCGATCGAGGAGCCTTCGCCGATCAGCTGCTTCGCGAGGCGTCCATCCTGGGTAAGTACCAGGAGCCCCGTAGAGTCGATGTCCAGTCGGCCGTCGGGGGCGAGCGCGCGCAGGTGTTGCGGCTGGAACTTTATGGGCGAGGGATCCGCCGCCCAGCGATTCTCCGGGCGGATCAGCACGATGGCAGGTTCGTAGCCGTCTTCAGCCTGGCCGGAGACATAGCCCACGGGTTTGTGCAGCAGGATGGTGACCTGTCCGCTCTGGTGTTCGCGTGCGGCCCGATCGATCTCGATGCGTGCCGTGGGTGACACCCGTGCGCCGAGTGTGTCGACCACCTGGCCGTCCACCTTGACCCAGCCGCCGGTGATCCAGCGGTCCGCCTCGCGCCGTGAGCACAGGCCGAGTTCGCCCATGCGCTTGGAGAGGCGCGGGTGTTCCGGGCTTTTTGGAGACGTGGGCATGATGGCGCTCGGGGAGACATGGCATTCTTGTCTCCTTTATGTCTCCCCGGCAACCCACGGACTCCCCGTTACCCGCAGGAATACCGCTGGAACACACGGGTGTAAGAACTGGCCTCTCCGATCAAACGGCCGCAAGGCTGGATCGGAGGATCTGCGTCGCTTCCATGATGGAATGGACCGACGACTTTCATTTCGCTCGTTGAGTCAGACACTCAGTCGGACCCGAAAACGCCTGTCTCCTCTGCGTCTACTCGCGGTTCGCCGCTCTCGCCAATAATATATATACTATAAATATATACCTACCGGAGCCCCCGATGAAGATCGCGAAACTGTTCAAGAACGGCGAGAGCCAGGCGGTGCGTTTGCCGAAGGAGTTTCGCTTTCCCGGCAAGGAGGTGTTCATCAAGCGCATCGGGAGTGCTGTCGTCTTGTTGCCGAAGGCCAGGTCGTGGGAGACATTGGTAGAGAGTCTCGCCAAGTTCCCGCCGGACTTCATGGAGACTCGCGGACAGCCTGCTCACATTGATCGTCGGGAACCGTTGCAATGAAGTGGATGCTCGACACCGATACTTGCATCGCGATCATCAAGGGCAAGCCGCCAAGTGTATTGAAGAAGTTGCGCAGCAAGTCAGTCGGACAGGTGGGGATCTCCTCAATAACCCTGGGCGAACTTGCCTTTGGCGCTGCGAAGAGCGGTCGCCGCGATGAGTCCCGCGCGGCGCTTGCCGAGTTCCTGTTGCCGCTCGAGATCGCGAGCTTTGACAGCGACGCCGCGTCAAGTTACGGACAAGTCCGCGCGTCGCTTGAAAAGCGCGGCACCCCGATAGGTCCCCTGGATACTTTAATTGGGGCTCACGCGGTAGCGTTGGATGTCGTTCTGGTGACCCACAATAGGCGAGAATTTGGCAGACTCGACACCTTGCGTGTCGAAGACTGGACGAGTTCTTGACCGCATTCGACCGTGGCTGTGGGGCTTGGGTCGCCCCGCATGCCTGGGGACCGAAAATCTGGCACCGCATGGAGCGCCTCGTCATGAACGAGCCTGGATGGTGGACCCACGCGACGGTCATTCGACCGGCTCGAATCAAGACTCATCGTTTCGAACATCGCATTTTGCATGGGTACGATGCCGACCTGCTGCTTTGGCCCGACTGCAAGAGACCACATGACTATTACTGGTGAGGAATGCCCGGGTCGGCTACGAATTCGAGCGACAACCTCTCGGCCCTCGCGGGGACGTCACGCATCGTCGCCCATGTCGGTCCGTCCAATTTAGATGCATCGAACGCCATGCAGGAAAACTCGATAGCAAACCAACAGTTGGATCGAAGAATTGCCGTCGCTCCCATGATGGACTGGACCGACAGGCACTGCCGCTACTTCCTGCGTGGCTTCTCACCCGATGTGCTCCTCTACACCGAGATGATCACCGCCGCGGCCATCGTGCGCGGGAACCGCGCGCGCCTGCTGGCCTTCGATCCCGAGGAGCACCCGCTCGCCCTGCAGCTCGGGGGGAGCGAGCCGCGTGAGCTCGCGCTCGCTGCGCGCGCTGGCGAGGAGGCCGGATACGATGAGATCAACCTCAACTGCGGTTGCCCGAGCGAGCGCGTGGCGAGCGGCGCCTTCGGCGCCTGCCTGATGGGCGAGCCGCAGCGCGTGGCGGAGTGCGTGGCGGCCATGCGTGCGGCGGTGCGGCTGCCGGTCACGGTGAAGATGCGCATCGGAGTACTGAGCGGCGGGGCGCGAGAGGCGATCGGGGAGTTCAGCGAGCGCGACTTCGAGGCCTTGTCCGGCTTCGTCGCCGCGCTGCGCGCTGCCGGGTGCGAGGTCGCGATCGTGCACGCCCGCAAGGCGGTGTTGGGTGGGCTTTCGCCCAAGGACAATCGTGAGATCCCGCCGCTGCGCTACGAGGTGGTGCGGCGGCTGAAGCAACTCCTGCCGGACTTGCCCGTGGTGGTGAATGGCGGGCTGCGGGCGCCGCAGGAGGTGCTCGCGGCGCTCGAGTGGTGCGATGGCGTGATGCTCGGACGCGAGGCCTATCATCGGCCGTTCGTGCTCGCGGAGCTCCGGCAGGCGCTGCACCCTGGCGCGGCCATGCCCGCGCGCGAGGCATTGCTCGAGCGCATGGCGCGGTACTGCGAGCGGCAGCTCGCCGGCGGCGAGCGCCTGGGCGCCATCACGCGCCACATGCTCGGACTCTACAGCGGCGAGCCCGGAGCGCGTGATTTCCGCCGCACGTTGAGCGAGGGCGCACGGGTCGCCGGGGCGGGGGCCGAGCTCCTGCGGCAGGCCGTTGCGCGCGCCGCAGCGCCCTGAGGAGCTGTCGGGGCTGTTTGTGGCCGCCCGAAAGCCCTCGCGTATAATCGTTCGACGACCATGGGCAAAGACATCGAACTCGCCATACTGTTTGCCGACGTCGTTGGATCCACCCGGCTCTACGACACCATGGGCGATCTGCGGGCGCGCGACATGGTCGCCACCTGCATCGACGTCATGCGCAGCGCCACCGAGCAGCGCCAGGGAACGGTCATCAAGACCATGGGCGATGAGGTGATGGCCACCTTTCCCACCGCGGATGCGGCGCTCAACGCCGCCGCTCAGATGCAGCAGCAGATCTCCACCCACGCGCAGCTCAAGGTCGACGGGCAGCCGGTCGCCATCCGCATCGGCTGCCACTTCGGTCCGGTGATGCTCGAGAATCGCGACGTATTCGGTGCGGCGGTGCACACCGCCAACCGCATGACGAGCCAGGCAAAGGCCGGCCAGATCGTCACCACCGCCGCGACGGTCGAGAAGCTCTCGCCCGAGTGGCGGGCCGCCTGCCGCCAGATCGACGTTGCGACGCTCAAGGGTCAGGGGAGCGAAGTGGTTCTCTACGAGGTGCTGTGGCAGACCGAGGACGTCACCAGCATGGTGCCGGGCATCGCGGGCGATGCGCGGCCCACGCGGCCGATGCGCCTGCGGCTGCGCACCGACGATCGGGAGCTGCTGGTCGATGAGCGCCACTCGAGCGTCACCATCGGCCGGGCGGAGGACAACGACGTCGTGGTGAAGGGCAATCTGATCTCGCGCCTGCACGCGCGCATCGAGATCAGCCGCAACAAGTTCGTGCTCGTCGACCAGAGCACCAACGGCACCTTCGTGCAGACTTCCGACGGCGAAGAGGCATTCGTCAGGCGCGACAGCCTGCAGATCAAGGGGCAGGGAATGATCGGCCTCGGACGCTTGCCCGAGCAGGGCTCGCCGCAGACGATTCGCTTCAACTGCGAGGAGATCTGAGGGCCGCGCATTCGCGGCCGCGCGGACTTCAGTCGAGGCGCCGCTCGGTCCTCTCGAGCTCCGCCAGCAGTCCCGCCGGCAGCCGGCTGCCATAACGCCCGAGATACTCGCGAGTGTCGGCGAGCTCCTTGCGCCAGATCGCCGGATCCACCCTCAAGAGCGCCGCGAGCGACTCCGCGCTCACATTCAGTCCGGCGGTGTTGAGATCCTGCGGCAGCGGCAGCCGTCCGATGGCGGACTCGGCAGCTCCGACCCGGCCGGCACAGCGATCGAGCATCCAGGACAGCACGCGCAGGTTCTCGCCGTACCCCGGCCAGAGGAACTTGCCCTGCGCGTCGCGGCGGAACCAGTTGACGTGATAGATACGCGGCGGCCGTGCGAGCTTCGCCCCGACATTGAGCCAGTGCTGCCAGTAGTCACCGAAGTTGTAACCGCAGAATGGCTGCATCGCCATCGGGTCGCGACGCACGACCCCCACCTGGCCGACCGCCGCGGCGGTGGTTTCGGAGGCCAATGAGGCCCCGAGCAGCACGCCGTGCTGCCAGTCACGCGCCTCATAGACGAGCGGAGCCACTTCGCGCCGCCGGCCGCCGAAGACCAGCGCCGTAATCGGCACGCCGGTCACGTCCTCCATGTGTGCGGAGTAGCTGGGGTTACGTGTCGCGGCCACCGTGAAGCGCGAATTCGGGTGAGCGGCCGGGCCGCGCGCGGGGTCGTAGGGACGCCCCTGCCAGTCGATGACGGGCTTGCCGGAGGTGAGCCCTTCCCACCAGGGCTGGTTGTCGGCGGTGAGCGCGACATTGGTGAACAGCGTGTCGCGCCGGATCATCTGATAGGCGTTGCGGTTGGTCTGCGGATTGGTGCCCGGCACGACGCCAAAACAGCCGGCCTCCGGATTGATCGCCCACAGGCGCCCGTCGGACCCCGGGTGCAGCCAGGCGATATCCTCGCCGATCGTCAGCACTTTCCAGCCCGGCATCGAGTCGGGCGGCACCAGCATCGCGAGATTCGTCTTGCCGCACGCCGAGGGAAAGGCGCAGGCGACGTAGTGCGTCTCGCCACGCGGATTCTGCAGGCCGACGATCAGCATGTGCTCGGCCATCCAGCCCTCGGTTCGTGCCTGCCAGCTGGCGATGCGCAGGGCGTGGCATTTCTTGCCGAGCAGGGCATTGCCGCCGTAGCCCGAGCCGTAGCTCTCGATCGAGAGCTCCTCGGGAAAATGCATGATGAAACGCCGCTCGGGGTCGAGCTCGCCCACCGAGTGCAGTCCTTTGACGAAGCGGCCGTCGCGGGCAATCACCTCGAGCGCCGCCCGGCCGGCGCGCGTCATGATCAGCATGTTGAGCACGACGTAGGGGCTGTCGGTGATCTCCACCCCGCAACGCGACAGCGGTGAGTCGAGCGGTCCCATGCAGTACGGGATGACGTACAGGGTGCGCTCGCGCATGCAGCCGCGGAACAGCTCGCGCATCCTGGCGTGCGCCTGCTGCGGGTCCATCCAATGGTTGTTCGGACCCGCATCCTCCTGCGAGCGCGTGCATATATAAGTGAGGTGCTCGACTCGCGCGACATCGGTGGGCGCCGAGCGCGCCAGGTAGCAGTTGGGGAACTCGCCCGGATTGAGCGCGAGCAGCTCCTTGCTGCGCAGCAGTTGTGCCGTGAGCTCGCGCGCCTCGGCCTCGCCCCCTTCGCACCAATGGACGGCCCGTGGCTGGGTCAGCTCGCGTACCGAGCTCACCCACTCGGCTACCGCGCGGCTCAACTGGGGCAGGGGCGTCATGCTGTGCGCAGGAGCAGCCATCGACGGATCCTCTCGTGGGCGAGGCCCTAAACTATCAATTATAGCCGCTCGAACTGGACAGCCAGCGCCGCTCGTAGTTCTTTGTAGGAAATTCAGAAGGATATGCGGCTCGACAGCGGCCCCGCGGCACGAGAGGATGCCGCCCGATGCTGGACCTCGGCGATATCTTCGGCCCGGGCGGACCGCTCGAGCGGGCGCTGCCGGATTTCCGGGTGCGGCGGGGGCAGCTGCGCATGGCAGAGCGTGTGGCTGCGGCGCTAGCCGACCGCGAGACACTGGTCGTCGAGGCTGGCACCGGCACCGGCAAGACCTTCGCTTATCTGGTGCCGGCGCTCCTCTCCGGCGCGCGAGTGCTCATCTCCACCGGCACGCGGACGCTCCAGGATCAGCTCTACTCCAAGGATCTGCCGCTCGTCGGCGCAGCGCTCGGCAGGCCGGCCCGGGTGGCGCTGCTCAAGGGCCGCGCGAATTACCTCTGCCGCCAGCGCCTGAGCGTGAGCGACGAGGCGAGCGAGGGGCAGCTGGAGATGATCGGCGGCGAGCCGGCGCCGGAGCAGGGCGGCCGCGCCATGCTCGCGCGCATCGCCCGCTGGGCAAGTACCACGCACAGCGGCGATCTGGCCGAGGTGCGGGGTCTCTCGGACGCTCACCCCGTATGGTCGCAGGTCACCTCGACCCGCGAGAGCTGTCTCGGGACGCGCTGCCCCGAGATCGCACGCTGCCACGTGGCGCTCGCGCGCCGCGCGGCGCTCGATGCCGACATCGTCATCATCAATCACCATCTGCTGCTCGCGGATCTGGCGCTCAAGGAGGATGGTTTCGGGGACCTGTTGGGCTCGGCCGACGCAGTGATCCTCGATGAGGCACACCAGATCCCGGACCTCGCCACGCAGTTCTTCGGCGCCAGCGTCAGCACCCGCCAGCTCGAGAGCTTTCTCAAGGACATGCAGCTCGAGCTGCGCAAGGCGCCACTGCCCGTCGCGGGCGCGGGCGAGGTGAGCGGCAGCGTGCTGGCCGCCTGTCTGCGTGATATCGAAGAGGGCGTACACGCCTTGCGGGGCGCGGCTCCCGGAGGCGACGCTCCTGCCCCGACGCGTCTCGCCTGGACCGCAGGGGCCGACGCGCTCGGTGCGGCCGCGGAGCAGCTGTCGCAGAGGCTCGCGGATCTGGGGGAGGCACTCGCGCCCTGTGCCGAGGATGCGGCGCTGGCCCGCCTCGCGGGCCGCGCCGGGGAGCTCGCCTCATCCCTGACCCGCATCGCGGCGGTCGATGAGCTCGACGGTGCGCGCTCGCTCGAGATCACCCCGCGCGGCATCACGTTGAGTCTCATGCCCTTCGACATCTCGGCGCGTTTTCGCGGGC
>DATGJR010000039.1:0-2118 GCA_035295065.1 Steroidobacteraceae bacterium | reverse complement strand
TCCGGCACGCGGCGTCTTGTCGGAGATCGCGGGCGGCAGATCGGTCGCGTCCGACGGGATCGCGAGCAGCAGTCGATGCGGCGCGTACATGGGCGCAAGGGCGTCATGCCAGCCTCCAATCGTGCGCGCCTCGCCCCGCAGGATGACGATCTCCGGCGGTGTGAGGAGCTCCTCCAGCGCACCGAGCAGACTCACATGGCCGTGGCCGTAGCGCTCGAGTACCGGCCACGCCGCGCGCAGTGTGTGCTCGGCGGCAGCGACATAGCGTGACTCTCCGAGCAGATAGCCGAGACGCAAGAGCACGCGCGCGCCGATGCCGTTGCCCGCCGGGGTAGCATCGTCGGCGAAGGCCTTGGTGCGGTGGATCAGCGGCTCGTGGTCGTCTGCCGTGAAGTAAAAACCACCGCCGGCGCGGTCGACGAAGTGCCCGAGCACCATGTCCGCCAGCTCGCGCGCAAAGGCCAGCTCGTCGGCTCGGAAACGCAGCTGCTGCAGCTCGAGGATTGCGTCGACGAGGTAGACGTAGTCGTCGAGATAGGCGTTGAGGTGAGCCCGTCCGTCCATGTAGGTGGCGAGCAGCCGATCGTTGCGCCACAGCTGCGTGCGGATGAAGTCGAGCGCGCGTGTGGCGGAGGCCGCAAGCTCCTCGTGTTGGAGGGCCCGTGCCGCCACCGCCATGCCGCGAATCACCAGCGCATTCCATGACGCCAGCACTTTTTCATCGCGCGCCGGCCTCACCCGCTGCGCGCGCAGCGCCAAAAGCTTCGCCCGCGCTGCATCGATGAGAGTCTCGACCTCCTGCGGCGTGCGGGCTGTCCGCCGTGCGACTTCTTCCACGGCAGCCGTCACGCGCAGGTGCCAGCGACCTTCGAAGTTCGCGGGCTGATCAAGGCCGAAGCGCGGGGCAAACACCGCGAACTCTGCGCTGTCGAGGGCGGCGCGCACCTCCTCGCGGTCCCAGACGTAGAACTTGCCCTCGTGGCCTTCGGAGTCGGCATCGAGACTCGAGTAGTAGCTGCCCTCGGGCGATTCCATCTCGCGCCGCACCCAGTCGGCCGTGTGGTGCGCGATGTGGGCGAAAAAACTGTCGCCGGTGGCAAGTGCGGCCTGCGCATACGCCGCCAGCAGCGCGGCGTTGTCATACAACATCTTCTCGAAGTGCGGGATCATCCACGCCTCATCCACCGAGTAGCGGTAGAAACCGCCGGCGAGCTGGTCGTTGATCCCGCCTTCGGCCATGCGGCGCAGTGTCAGCGTCGCCATCTGCAGCGCCTCGGTGTCAGCCTCGGGCAAGCCCGAGCTCGCATGCCAGCGCCGCAGCAGCCACTCGATCGTCTGCGGATGCGGGAACTTCGGTGCTCCCGTGATCCCGCCGTTCACGCGGTCGAATGCGCGTGCGAGCTGCGCGCGGCAGCTCGCGAGCGGCGCTGCGGTCAACTCGACTCCGGAGCCCGCGGGAGGCGGGTTCAGCTCGCTGAAGGCCGCCATGAGCGCCTCATTCTGCCGACGCAACTCCTGCCCGTGCTCGCGGTAGTAAGCGGCAACCCGCAGGAGGACGTCCTTGAAGGCTGGCAGGCCGTAGCGGGCTTCCTTCGGAAAATAGGTACCACCGAAGAATGGCCGCTGGTCATCGTGAGTGAGGAACATGGTGAGCGGCCAGCCGCCGCCGCGCTGTGTGAGCATCTGCTGCGCGATCTGATAGATGCGGTCGATGTCGGGGCGCTCCTCGCGATCGACCTTGATGTTGACGAAGTTGCCGTTGAGGATCTTCGCAGTGGCGTCGTCTTCGAAGCTCTCTTCCTCGAGCACGCCGCACCAGTGGCAGGCGGAATAGCCGACGCTCAGGTGAATGGGCTTTCGGTCGCGACGCGCGCGCTCCAGTGCTTCCGCACCCCACGGATACCACTCAACGGGGTTATGGGCATGCTTTCTGAGGTAAGGACTCGTCTCGGAAGCGAGGCGATTGGTGTATTGCGGTTTGCTGTCGGGCTTGCTGTCGGCGGGTACGTCCACGCGAGTAATTATACGGCGCGGAGGCTTCCTCCCACCGGCGATCGCAGGGCGTTCCCCGGGCGCCTGCGTTCGTTGGGTATACTTCGCTTCCGTTCATCTCCGTTC
>DATGJR010000038.1:0-22765 GCA_035295065.1 Steroidobacteraceae bacterium | reverse complement strand
TCGGCTTCATCGAGCACCAGCACCTGCGCGTGGCGCAGGTCATAGACATGCTGCTTGAAGTAATCGATCAGCCGCCCGGGTGTGCCGATGAGCACTTCGCAGCCCCCGCTCAGCTCCTGGCGCTGCTTCTCGTAGTCGATGCCGCCGAACACCACCGAGTGTCTGAGGCCCGTGTGCGCGCCGAGCGTCATCGCATCGTGATGGATCTGCACGGCGAGCTCGCGCGTCGGCGCGACGATCAGCGCACGCACCGAGGTGGCGTGGCGTCCGTGCGGCGCGGGACGCGTGAGGAGCGACTGATACAGGGCGATGAGAAAAGCTGCGGTCTTGCCGGTGCCGGTCTGCGCCTGCCCGGCGACATCGCGCCCGGCGAGCGCGATCGGCAGCGTGTGCGCCTGGATGGGCGTGCACTGCGAGAAGCCTGCCTGACGGATGCCGGCCATGACTTCTTCGCGCAGCCCAAGGGCTGCAAAGGCCACGGAGGCGGAATGTGGATCAGTCATCAGTTAACGGTCGGAGTGTTATGCGAAAAGCGCCCCGGGACTTGAAAAAGCAGCCCGGAAGCGCTACAAAGTGCCTCAGTCAGCGGACCAAGCCGGTCCGCAACCCACCAGTTCGGTAATCCTCTTCCCCTAGGGGTCTTAGATACTCAACCGACGAGTTAGTGTAACCGTTTGACGGGTGCAACTGGCATCGCTTTTCAGCCCTCGTGCCGACCCGCTCGAATTTCCGCAGTCTTCAAATAATAGCTCCCACACTCTGCATCAACGGAGGTTGAACCGCGTGAGTAGCCCGCACATCGTGCACACGACCGACGCCACATTTGCCCAGGATGTTCTCAAATCCGAGAAGCCTGTGCTGCTCGACTTCTGGGCCGAGTGGTGCGGACCCTGCAAGATGATCGCTCCGATCCTCGATGAGATCGCGAGCGAGTACCAGGATCGCATCAAGATCGCCAAGCTCAACATAGATGAGAACCCGCAGACGCCGCCTAAGTTCGGCATCCGCGGCATTCCCACCCTGATTCTCTTCAAGAACGGCACGGTCGAGGCCCAGAAGGTCGGCGCCGTCTCCAAATCGCAGCTGGCGGCATTTCTCGACAGCAACCTGGACTCGGTCGAAACACGCAAAGAACGCCAATGAGAGGCTACCTCGGTAATCAGGGCCGCAACCGGCCCAACAAGGGCCCGCGCCACGGCAATCGCGACGGCAACCGCATGGGCAACGGCGGCGGTCGCCCTGACGAGATGATGCACGACCCCGAGCCGTTCGACGTCGACGACTCCGAGATCATCAGTCCTGCGGAGCTGGTGCAGTCGCGCAGCTCCATGAACCTGACGGAGCTGAAGGCGAAGCCCATCCACGAGCTGGTGAAGATGGCCGAGAGCATGGGTCTGGAGAGCCTGGCGCGCTCGCGCAAGCAGGACATCATCTTCTCGATCCTCAAGGCACACGCGCGCAACGGCGAGAACATCTACGGCGACGGCGTGCTCGAGATCCTGCAGGACGGCTTCGGCTTCCTGCGCTCGGCCGACGGTTGCTATCTTGCCGGCCCCGACGACATCTACGTGAGCCCGAGCCAGATCCGCCGCTTCAACCTGCGCACCGGCGACACGATCTCCGGTCTCATCCGTGCGCCGAAGGACGGCGAGCGCTATTTCGCGCTCCTCAAGGTGGGCGAGATCAATTTCGACTCCCCCGAGAGCTCGCGCAACAAGGTGCTGTTCGAGAACCTCACGCCGTTCCATCCGACCAAGCGGCTGAAACTCGAGCGCGGCAACGGCTCCACCGAGGACCTGACCGCACGCACCATCGACCTGGTGGCGCCGATCGGCAAAGGACAGCGCGGTCTCATCGTCTCGCCGCCGAAGGCCGGCAAGACCATGCTGCTGCAGAACATCGCCACCGCCATCACCTCCAATCATCCCGAGGTGTACCTCATCGTGCTGCTCATCGACGAGCGGCCGGAGGAAGTCACCGAGATGCAGCGCACGGTGAAGGGCGAGGTGGTCTCGAGCACCTTCGATGAGCCCGCCGCCCGGCACGTGCAGGTGGCCGAGATGGTGATCGAGAAGGCCAAGCGACTGGTCGAGCACAAGAAGGACGTGGTGATCCTGCTCGACTCCATCACGCGTCTGGCGCGTGCCTACAACACCGTGGTGCCGTCCTCGGGCAAGGTGCTGACCGGCGGCGTCGATGCCAACGCCCTGCAGCGCCCCAAGCGCTTCTTCGGTGCCGCGCGCAACATCGAGGAGGGCGGGAGCCTGACCATCCTCGCTACCGCGCTCATCGACACGGGCTCGAAGATGGACGACGTCATCTACGAGGAGTTCAAGGGCACGGGCAACAGCGAAATCCACCTCGACCGGCGCATCTCCGAGAAGCGGGTGTTCCCGGCGGTCAACATCAACCGCTCGGGCACGCGCAAGGAGGAGCTCATCACCGACCAGGGCGAGCTCGCCAAGATGTGGATCCTGCGCAAGCTCCTGCACCCGATGGACGAGTTGGCCGCGATCGAATTCCTGCTCGACAAGATGAAGGACACCAAGTCGAACGGCGAATTCTTCGAGGCGATGAAGCGGTAAGCGGGGGCGTCGGGCCCACAGGCTCGGAGCTTTGGTTGGGGGCATCCGCGGGAAACCGGTGTGCACAGCGTCACGTCGGTGTCCGGCGACGCTGGCACTGTCACGCCACCCATCAGTAAGATGCGGCGAACCCCGCGGCCTCCGTGCGGGAGGGAGTGCACGCTCGCATGCGCATCTGGCTCGCGGTGGCAGCCGCGGTTCTCGCGACTCAGTCGGGGCTCACATATGCCGAGGTCGACAGACTCTCGGGTGCACCGCTCCCGCCGCGCCCGCCCGAGAAGACGAGCCCGATCCACGATCATTTCTACTTCCTCGGCGCGTTCTACTCGCCCGTGGTGCACACCGATGTGCGCATCGACCCGACCACCGGGGTTCCTCCCGGCACACTCGGCACGCCGGTGAACGCCGAGCGCGACCTGGGGCTCCCGGCGCGTATGCACAAGGGCCGGATCGAGTTCATGTTCCGCCTCCGCGAGCGCCACAAGCTGCGCGTGGAATATTTCGAGGGGGACCGCTCCGCCACGAAGACACTCGACAACACCATCGTCTTCGGCGACCAGACGTTCCTCGCCACCGAGGCGGTGCAGACCTCGATCAACTGGCGCAGCTTCGGCATGACCTACACGTACTCGCTGTATCGGAGCGACACCTTCGAGGTAGGCACCGGGCTCGGCGTTTTCTTCATGGACGCCGAGGCGATGGGCGCGGTTCCGTCCACCGGACAACAGACCGACAAGTCAGCCGCCGAGCCCGTCCCGACGCTGCCGCTCGATCTGGTCTGGGCGATCTCGCAGCGTTTCTCCATCAACGCGCATGGCAACTACATGAAGGCCGCGATCAGCGGCTTCAACGGCTCATTCACCGACCTGCACGGCAACCTGCAGTACCGCTGGACTCCCAATTTCTCGCTCGGACTCGGCTTCACCAGCATGCGCATCTCGCTCTCGGGCGACAGCGGCAGCATCCCGGGAGTGGTGTCGATGAGCTACAAAGGTCCGGAAGCCTTCATTCGCGTCAGTTTTTGACTGGCTGCGCGCGCGCTGGCAGGAGCGTCAGCAGTGTGTCCGCCGAGCGATAGTGAAGTGCTGGCCGCCTCAATGGGTCGACGCAACGTAACTGGTAGAGCCCCATCTCGCCCTTGCCCATCGTCCAGGCAATGTCGGCTATCGTCTCTCCCGCTTTCCAGCGCCGCCAGAGCTCGGCCTTCTCCGGCGCTGATAATCCTCGACTCATATGCAACCTCCCTAGCCCCACCTCCGGGCTTAGATGATGTTGCATCCACCGGTTGAGACCACCCTCGGTTCACCATGGACCGTTAAGCCCCTATAGAGGGCCTCCCGCACAGATCGTGAAGTGTTCGCTTCAGTCTCGCCGGCTGGACCTTCACGCGGCGCTCTCCGATCTGCGCTGCCTCAGCGCTTGGTCGTTACGACATACGCGCGCGAAAATTCCTCGGGCATCCGCGCGGCGCGCCCCGAGTCGAGGTTGATGCACACATAGTCGATGCGCGCGCGCGCCAGCGTCGCGCCATCGGCGCCGCGCTGCACCTGAAAACGGCGCGTGACGCGTAAGCGACGGTCGCTCTCCGCGATCCAGGTGGCCACCTGAACGCGCTCGCCGCGCAGCGCCGCACGCTCGAAGTCGATCTCGGTACGCAGCGCCGCCATGCCGCGACGCAGCGCCACGCACCGCTCGATTGTCACGCCGAGCGTTGCCGAGTGTGACCACGCGGCGCGATCGAGCCAGGTGAGATACACCGCGTTGTTCACGTGCTCGTAGGCGTCGATGTCCTCATCGCGCACCTGCAGCTCGATGAGGTGCGGCGCGGGGTGGTCGAAGGGGGCGGCGCGGGTCACGCGCCGGCAGCCTCGCGCTGCACGGCGCGGAAGCCTATGTCGCGGCGGTACTGGGCACCCTTGAAGCGCACCGCCTCGGCGAGCGCGTATGCCTCGCGCTGCGCCGCGGCGACGGTCGCGCCGCGGCCCACGGCGCACAGCACCCGGCCGCCGTCGGTGAGCACCCGCCCGGACTCGAGCCGCGTGCCCGCATGGAATATCTTGCCGGGCAGCTGCGCCGCACGCTCCAGGCCTTCGATGGAGTCTCCCTTGCGCGCGCTCTCCGGATAGCCGGCGGCCGCCATGACGACGCCGAGCGCGGCGCGCGCGTCCCACTGCGGTTGCTGGCGGTCGAGTCGCCCGGCGAGAGCGGCCTGGCACAGCGCCACCAGATCGGACTCGAGGCGCATCATGATCGGCTGCGTTTCCGGGTCTCCGAGCCGGCAGTTGAACTCGAGCACGTTCGGCGTGCCATCGGGCGCGATCATGAGGCCGGCGTAGAGAAAGCCCGTATAGGAGATGCCGTCGGCCAGGAGTCCGCGCATGGTCGGGTCGATGACCTCGCGCATGATGCGCTCATGCATCCCCGCCGTGACGACCGGCGCCGGAGAGTAGGCGCCCATCCCCCCGGTGTTGGGTCCCTGATCGCCGTCCTGCAGCCGCTTGTGGTCCTGCGAGGTCGCCAGCGGCAGCACATGCGCGCCGTCTGCCATCACGATGAAGCTCGCCTCTTCGCCCTCCAGGTACTCCTCGACGATCACTTCCTGGCCAGCCCGGCCGAAACGTCCCCCGAACATGCCATGCACCGCCTCGAGCGCCTCGGCGACCGAAAGGGCGATCACGACTCCTTTGCCCGCGGCGAGCCCGCTGGCCTTGACCACCAGCGGTACGCGTTGCGCGCGCAGCCAGCGCTCATCGAAGCTCTCACGGGTGAAAGTCGCCGATTTCGCGGTCGGTATCCCGTGGCGGAGCAGGAATTCCTTGGTGAAGGCCTTGGAGCCCTCGAGTTGCGCGGCCGCCCGCGTGGGGCCGAAGCACTGGAGGCCCGCGGCGGCGAAGGCATCGACGACCCCGGCGACGAGCGGCGCCTCAGGGCCGATGATGGTGAGATCGATGCGCTCGGCCGCAGCCAGCCGCGCGAGACCCGCGATGTCCTCCGCCGCAACCGCGACGTTGCGAAGGCGCTCTTCGGCCGCCGTGCCGGCATTGCCGGGCGCGACCAGCACTTCCGTGACCTGTGGCGAGGAGGCGCATTTCCAGGCGAGCGCGTGCTCGCGGCCGCCGCCCCCGACGATCAGTATCCTCATCGCGTGTGCGCCTAATGCCGGAAGTGCCGCATGCCCGTGAACACCATCGCCATGCCGTGCTCGTCCGCGGCGGCGATGACCTCGGCGTCGCGAACGCTCCCACCGGGCTGAATCACCGCCCGCACGCCGAAACCCGCTGCGACATCCAGGTTGTCGCGGAACGGAAAGAAGGCATCGGAGGCCATGACGGCCCCTGCCACGGGAAGCTTCTCGTCCGCGGCTTTCATGGCGGCGAGCCGGGTGGAGTACACGCGGCTCATCTGTCCGGCGCCGACGCCGAGGGTGGCGCCATCGCGCGCGAGCACGATGGCGTTCGACTTGACGAAGCGGCACACCGTCCAGGCAAAGCGCAGATCGGCGAACTCCGCGGCGCTCGGCTTGCGCCGGGTCGGAACGCTCAGGTCCCCGGCGCGCAGATCCTCGAGGTCGCGCGTCTGCACCAGCAGTCCCCCCGTGACGCTGCGCAGCTCGGGGCCCTCGGCACCGGCGGCTGTCAGATCGCCGAGCGCCAGCACCCGCACGTTGGGCTTGGTCGCGAGCACCCGCGCCGCGTCGGCTTGCACGGCGGGGGCCGCCAGCACCTCGACGAACTGGCGGGCGATGATGGCGCCGGCGGTCGCCGCATCGAGCTGACGGTTGAAGGCGATGATGCCTCCGAAGGCCGAAGTCGGATCGGTCCGATAGGCGAGCTCGTAGGCCTCGAGCGGCGTCGCCGCAACCGCCACCCCGCAGGGATTGGCGTGCTTGACGATGACGCAGGCGGCGCCCTGGAACTGCCGCACGCACTCGATGGCGGTATCGGCGTCGGCGATATTGTTGAACGAGAGGTCCTTGCCCTGCAGCACCGTGGCGCGGCCGACGCTCGCGCCACTGCCGGCCGGGTCCCGGTAGAAGGCCGCGCGCTGGTGCGGGTTCTCGCCGTAGCGCAGATCCTGCACCTTGTCGAAGGCCAGCGGCAGGGTGGCGGGGAACGGCGCGTCCGGCTCGCGCGCCCTCAACCACCCGGCCACCATCGCGTCGTAGCGCGCAGTGTGGGCGAAGGCTTTCGCGGCGAGCTGCGCGCGCGTCGCCGCCTCGCTCCCACCCTGGTGAGTGTCGAGTTCCTTCAAGACCAGCGCGTAGTCCGCCGGATCGACGACCACGAGCACCGAGGCGTGATTCTTCGCCGCGGCGCGCACCATCGCGGGGCCGCCGATGTCGATGTTCTCGACGGCCTCGGCGTAGCTGCAGCCCGGGCGCGCCACCGTCTGCGCGAAGGGATAGAGATTCACCACCAGCAGGTCAATCGGGGAAATGCCGTGCTGCGCCATGACGGCATCGTCGACACCGCGACGGCCGAGGAGTCCCCCGTGAATCTTCGGGTGCAGAGTCTTCACTCGCCCGTCCATGATCTCGGGGAAGCCGGTGACGGCGGCGACTTCGCGCACCTTGACACCCTCGGCGGCGAGCAACTGCGCCGTGCCACCGGTCGAGAGGATCTCGACACCTCGCGCGCTGAGTGCGCGAGCCAGATCGAGGAGTCCGGTCTTGTCGGAGACGGACAGCAGAGCGCGGCGCACGGTCGGCGGGGACATGGGCTGTGAGCCCCCGGAGAAAATCAACGGCTTCAGGAGCCTGCGAGTCCGAACTGTTTGAGCTTCTTGCGCAGGGTACCGCGATTGATGCCGAGAATGCCTGCCGCGCGGCTCTGGTTGCCCTCGGCGTAGTCGAGCACCACGCGGAACAAGGGCTCTTCCACCTCGCGCAGCACCAGATCGTAAAGATGCGCGGGCCGGTGCCCGTTCAGGCTGGTGAAATATTCGCTGAGCGCTCGCTCGGCGTGGTTACGCAGCGGCAGATCGCGTCCATTCCCTCTGGCGGCGGCTTCACGCGTCCGAGTCTTCTTTTTTGCCGTCATGCGAGACCCCCGGGGAAAAAACCGTTCTCAGGCCGCCGCGGCGGCCTCGCCCACCCAAGCATCGAAAGTTTTAACCGTCTGCGCGAACTGTGCGGCGGTATCCGCAGCCCCCATCAACTCCTGCCGGATCGCCGCGGGCTCCTTCAGCAGCGCTCCGCAATACCAGCCGAGATGCTTGCGCGCGATCCGGACTCCGGTCTCCTCGCCGTAGAACGAGTACACCGCGTCAAGATGCGCGACGATAATATCACGCGCTTCGCTGCGCAGAAGAGCCGGCGTCTCAAAACCGCCATGCAGCCCGCGGTTGACACCGCGAAAGATCCATGGCGCTCCGTGACTCGCGCGGCCGATCATTACTCCGTCTGCGCCGGTGAAATCAAGCACCTCGCGCGCTTTTTTTCCATCCGCTATGTCGCCATTGGCGAAAACGGGGATGCGCACGCGGCTCTTGATGTCGCGGATCGTGGCGTACTCGGCATCGCCGCCGTAGAAATCCGCGCGCGTGCGTCCGTGCACGGCTAAGGCTGCGATGCCGCAACGCTCGGCGATCGCGGCAATCTGCACGCCGTTGCGGCGCTCGCGATCCCAGCCGGTGCGGATTTTGAGCGTCACCGGCACGTTCACCGCGCTCACCACCGCCTCGAGGATTCGCGCCACCAGCGGCTCATCGGTGAGGAGCGCCGAGCCGCAGAGCTTTCCGCAGACCTTCTTCGCGGGACAGCCCATGTTCAGATCGATGATTTGCGCGCCGAGGGCGACGTTGAGCCGCGCAGCCTCGGCGAGCGCTCCCGGCTCGGCACCGGCGAGCTGCACCACGCGCGGCTCGGGCTCGCCCTCGTGATTCATGCGGTAGCGCGATTTGGGCGTGCTCCAGAGCCGCGTGTCCGCGGTCAGCATCTCCGAGGCCGCAAGTCCCGCCCCGAGCGTGCGGCACAGGATGCGGAACGGCCGATCGGTCACACCGGCCATGGGCGCAAGCACCACGGGCGAAGGCAGCTCGTAGGGGCCGATTCGCAGCCCGTGCCCGTTCATTTGACCGCACTCGCATCGTTCGCGCAGGCGACGCCGCCGCCGCGGGCCGGCAGGCACGCATCCAGCTCGAATCCCACGGCGCTCGCTCCCGGGTCGACAAAGGCGAGCTCGGCATCGATGCGCTGGTCCGCCGCCAGCATGGCGGGTGGCGGGATGCTGGCCGGCAGATAGTCGCGCGGTCCCACCTCGCGCGAAGCCAGACGATTGCCGAACCGATCCTGGAGCGTCACGCGCAGCAGCGGCAGCGGCTGGGGTTTCGCGGCCGCGTTGTGGATGCTGGCTCGCACCGTGATCGCGCCGACGCTGCCGGGCTCGACCGTGGCACCGAGCTGACGCACATCGTAGGCATGCAGATCCCAGCGCGGCATGAGGCGCACACCCAGTGCGCCGTAGAGCTGCGTCAGCTTTGCGCTGAATCGCGGATCGGTCGCGAGAGCGTCGCGGCGATGATCGATGAGCTGAGCGAGAAGCACGACGGCAAGGAGCAGGGCGCCGGCCGTCCATGTGAGTGAGCGCAGTACCGGTGACCGCCGCGCTTCGTCCACGCCCGGTGCGCTCTCCGCCGTGACTTCCGCGGGAGCCGGCTGCTCCTCTGGCGGTGGTGGGGGCGCTGCCGCGCGTGTGCCCGCCGCCTGCGTGGCAGCGCCCTCGGGCCCTCGCTTCGCAGCGCGACGCGGCGCGGCTGGCGGGGCCGGCGCGGCTGGCGGGGCCGGCGGGGGTGGCGGGGCCGGCGGGGGTGGCGGGGGTGGGGATGGCGCCGCCGCGGGGGGCGCAGCGCGCGTGGGACCAGGCGCGGTTTGCACGACGTCGGAAAGCATCGCCGCGTCCAGCTCCATGTCGATGGGGCCCGCCTTGTCCTCAGCTTCGGCCGGCCCAGGCGTCAGCGGCTCCTGATTGGCGGCGACGAGCGCTTTGAAAGATCCGGTGGCGGCGGTCCACTCGGGTGTCGGCGAGGCCGCTACGAAAACGGAAGACGCATCCGTCGTCTCGGGGTCGAATTCCAGCGCCTTCTCCGACACCGCTCCCTCGGGCCGTGGCTGCTCTTCCTGCGCGGGGGCCGGCGGCGCCTCTCGCTCCCCGGCGGCACTGGCCGCCGCTGCGCCCTGGCGGTCATCGGACAGCTGGGCGAGCGCGTTGAAGACGCTCGAGCAGCGGCCGCAGCGCACATAGCCCTGCGCGACGCGCAGGTCGGCTGCGGTCACGACCAGTGTCAAAGCGCACTTGGGGCAGACTGTGAACATCGGCGAGCGTTCGGATCTCGATTTCTCTCAGCGGCGGCGCGCTTGCAGGCAAGCCCAGTCGCCGCGCTCGCCGCCGCTTCGCACATCAAAGCACGCACGGTAAGCGGCTGTCACGTCGGCCACCTCGTGACGCATGAGTCCGGCGAGCACGGCATCGCCCGAGGGATGCAGCAGAGCGGCGAAAGCGCCCGCCAGGGTGCACAGCGGGCCGGAGAGGATGTTCGCGAGCAGGACGTCGATGCCCGCGGGCAGCTCCTCGTGCCGCTCGTGGACGTGGACCACCGCGGCGAGCCCGTTGGCGCGCGCGTTGTCGCGTGTGGCGATGAGCGCCTGGTGGTCGATGTCGTAGCAGTGAACCTCGGCGGCGCCGAGCCTGGCGCTCGCCAGCGCCAGCACCCCGGAGCCGCAGCCGTAGTCGATGACGCGTGCACCGGGCTTGAGGTGCGCGTCGAGCCATTCGAGGCAAAGCGCGGTGCTCGGGTGCGTCCCCGTGCCGAAGGCGAGCCCGGGGTCGAGCCGCACCACCGCCGCGCGCGCATCGGCCACCTGCTCATGCCACGGACACACCCACAACCGCTCGCCAAAGCGCATGGCATGAAAGTCCCGCAGCCATTCGCGCTCCCAGACGCGGTCGGCGAGCACCTCGGCATGGATGCGCTCGGCCGGGATCAAGAGCATCGCGGCGAGAGATGCGACGCGGGCCTCGAGCTCGCCGCTCTCGAGGAACAGCGCCGTGAGCCGGGTTGCCGGCCAGAGCCGCACCTCGCCCGGCAGCGGCTCGAGCACCGGGTCGTCGTGCGCATCCGCGAAGGTCACCGCGGCCGCGCCGCAGGCGAAGCAGGCGCTCTCCGCGACATCGGGGTCGAGAGCGCCGAGATCGAACGAGAGCGTCACGGAGCCCAAGCGATCAACGCAATCCGAGCCGCCGCTCCAGGTAGTGGATGTCGGTGCCGCCTTTCTGGAAGGCCGCGTGGTTGCAGATCTCCTGGTGCAGCGCGACGTTGGTCTTGATTCCCTCGATGACCATCTCCGCCAGCGCATTTTTCATGCGCGCGATGGCGGTGTCGCGGCTGTCGCCGTGCGCAATCACCTTGGCGATGAGCGAGTCGTAGAAGGGCGGCACGTTGTAGCCCGAGTAGACATGACTGTCGACGCGGATTCCCGGTCCCCCCGGGGCGTGCCACAGCCGGATGGGACCGGGCGAGGGGACGAAGGTCTTGGGGTCCTCGGCGTTGATGCGGCACTCCATGGCATGGCCGCGGATCTGCACGTCGCTCTGGGCGTAGGGCAAGCGCTCGCCACTGGCGATCAGCAGCTGCGCCTTGACCAGATCGATGCCGGTGATGAGCTCGGTGACCGGATGCTCGACCTGGATACGGGTATTCATCTCGATGAAGTAGAACTCGCCGTCTTCGAAGAGGAACTCGAGCGTGCCGGCGCTGCGATAGCCGACGGCGCGGCAGGCCTCGACGCAGCGATCCCCCATCGTCTTGCGTTGCCGCAGCGTGATGCCGGGCGCCGGCGCCTCCTCGATTACCTTCTGGTGTCGCCGCTGCATCGAGCAGTCGCGCTCGCCCAGATGGATGACATTGCCGTGCGCATCGCCCAGCACCTGGAACTCGATGTGGCGCGGCCGCTCGAGGAATTTCTCCATGTAGACCTGGTCATTGCCGAAAGCGGCGCGCGCCTCCGCCCGCGTGATGCCGATGGCATTGAGAAGCGATGCCTCGGTGTGCACGACCCGCATGCCGCGGCCGCCACCGCCCCCGGAGGCCTTGATGATGACGGGGTAGCCGATGTCACGCGCGACGCGCAGGTTCTCGTCCGCATCATCCCCGAGCGGACCATCGGACCCGGGCACGCAGGGCACGCCGTGGGACTTCATGACCTTGATGGCCGAGACCTTGTCGCCCATGGTGCGAATGGTCTCGGCCTTGGGTCCGACGAACACGAAGCCCGATTTCTCGACGCGCTCGGCGAAGTCCGCGTTCTCGGAGAGAAAGCCGTAACCCGGGTGAATGGCGACCGAGTCGGTCACCTCCGCCGCACTGATGATCGCCGGCATGTTGAGATAGCTGGCGGTCGATGGCGGCGGACCGATGCATACCGACTCATCGGCGAGCAGCACGTGCTTGAGGCTGTAGTCGGCGGTGGAGTGCACCGCGACGGTCTTGATGCCGAGCTCGCGGCACGCCCGCAGGATCCGCAGCGCAATCTCGCCACGATTGGCGATGACCAGCTTCTCGATCATGTTCTTCTATTCGATGACGAACAGCGGTTGGCCGAACTCGACCGGATCGCCATTTCTCGCCATGATCGAGGTGATCCGTCCGGCCTTGTCGGCTTCGATCTGATTCATCATCTTCATCGCCTCGATGACGCACAGGACCTGCCCGACCTTGATCTCATCCCCGATCTCGACGAAGGCCTTGGCCCCGGGCGAAGGGGCGGCATAGAAGGTGCCGACCATGGGCGCGGTAATCACGTGCTCATTGGGTTTGGGCCTGGCCGCGACCTCGCCGGCACCTGCGGCCGGCAGCTCCGGACCCCTTGCGGGCGCGGGGGTGGGAGCGGGCGCGTGCATCGGATGGGCGACGGGCGCGACCGCGCCGGCGGCTCCCATGCGGCTGATGCGCACCGCCTCCTCTCCTTCCTTTATCTCGATCTCGGCGATGCCGGACTCCTCGAGGAGCTCAATCAGCTTCTTGATTTTTCGAATGTCCATACCGTTGGGTCCGAAAGGGTCTTGAGGGCCGCCCGCCCGCTCTCAGGCGCCGCGCGCGAGGTGCTGAGCGGCGGCTCGCACCGCGAGCTCGTAGCCGTAGGCTCCGAATCCGGCGATGACACCGACCGCGATGTCGGAGAAATAGGAATGACGCCGAAAGGGCTCGCGCGACTGCGGGTTGGAAAGATGTACCTCGATGAACGGCAGGCGCACTCCGAGCAGCGCATCCCGCAGAGCGACGCTCGTGTGGGTGAAGCCCCCGGGATTGAATATCAGAAAGGCAACGCCAGCGGCGGGGGCGGCCTGGATGCGATCAATGAGCTCATGCTCCGCATTGCTCTGGAAAGCGATGAGCTCGTGTCCGCCCTCGCGCGCGATGGAGCTCGATCGCTTCTCGATCGACTCGAGGGTGTCGGCGCCATAGATCGCAGGCTCGCGAGCGCCGAGAAGGTTGAGGTTCGGGCCGTTCAACAAGAGCACTCGGGCCATGTCGATAGATCTTCTTATGGGCCTCGCTCACACAAGCGCCGCGAATGTACTCTAATCGGGCGGCATTTGGGATAGTTCTTGCGCGATCTGCGGGGATCTCGCCGGAGAAGGTCAGTTCGCAGCCGCAGCCGGAGCCCCGGTCCGGGTGAGCGCCAGACGGTGGAGCTCCTCGGTAATCTGCCGCCGTGCGGCAGCCAGCCCCAGGCGGCCGGCGTCCAGATCCGCGAGGCGAGCGAGGATGAAGGCGGCCTCGTCTGGATGCAACTCCCCGAATTTCAGGCTCACGATGTCCCCCTGGCTGTCCGCGAAGGCGGTGAAGGGCAGGACCGGCTCGGCGCCGAAGGCCGCTGCAGCCTCCAACCCACCCTGCTCGCCGACCAGGATGGGATAGTCAATGTGCATGTCCTCGACGTATTTGCGTACAGAATCCAGATGATCGACGGCAATACCGACAATTTCTGTCCTGTTTCTGGACTTTTCTAGCCGGAGACTCTTGAGCAGAGGTATTTCCCGCCGGCACGGCTCGCACCAGGTCGCCCAGAAATTGACGATGAGCGTCTGCCCCGACCACTCGCTGAGGTGATGGGGCTTGCCGCTGGTGTCGGGGAGGGAGATATCCGGGAGCTTCTCCGGAATGGGCGGAGGGGGTGGCGGGGAGGCGGGGGCCTGCGCGCCCGCCGGGCTCATCACCCCGGCGACCGGCCGCAGATCCGTCTCGTGCCGGGATGTGAGGCGATGGAAGAGAAAGCCCAGCGCCGCACAGACGACGAGGACCCCGACCAGTGTGAGCGCGCCGGCGGGCGAGCTCGGGCGGGACGTCACGGCGAAGCGGCTAGGGCCGCTCGTGCACGGGCCGCGAAAGCATCGGCTTTCAGGTACCCGACGACACGATAATCGCGTCGCTCATGCCCGTCGGGTCCGTAGAAAGCGATGGTCGGGGGCCCGATGATTCCGAAGCGCTTGAGCAACGCCTCATCGTCGGGGTTGCCGTGCGTCACGTCCGCGCGCAGGAGCGTGGCGTTTGCGAGCGCGCTCTTTACGGCCGGATCCGGGAAGGTATAGCGCTCCATCTCCTTGCAGGACGTGCACCAGTCGGCCGAGAAATCGACCAGCACCCCGCGCCCGTGAGCACTCGCCTGCGCGACCTCATGGTCGAGATCGGCGACTGATCCGATGGCGCGGAAGGGCAGCTCGCTCGGCTTCGCGGTGAGCCCGGGAATGGGTGCGAGCGGATCGGTGCCACCGAGCGCGGAGCCGGTGGCAAGCAGTGCACCGTAAAGACCGACCACCAGGGCGGCGGCGCGCAGTCCCCAGGCCGCTCGCGGACGCACCTCGAGATCAAACCACAGGAGCCATGCCAGCACGAATAGCGGCACTGCCCACAGGAGCAGTGCGATCCGATCCGGGACGATGCGCGAGAGCATCCACGCTGCAACGCCGAGCATCATGGCGCCGAAGACCTTCTTCACGAGATCCATCCAGGGACCGGCTTTTGGCAGGAGCTTCCCCGCCGAGGCGCCGACGATGAGGAGCGGTGTACCCATCCCGATGCTCATGGCAAAGAGCGCAACGCCACCGCGCACGATCTGGCCGGACTGGCCTATCACCAGCAGCGCCGCTACCAGCGCGGGACCTACGCAGGTGGTGACGATGAGGGCGGAGAGTGCGCCCATGACGGCGACGCCGCCCAAAGTGCCGGCCGACTGGCGATTGCTGATGCCGGCGATGCGCGTCTGGATCGCGGCGGGCATCTGCACCGTGTAGAGGCCGAACATCGACAGCGCCATCGCCACGAAGATCGCCGCAAACAATGCGATGACCCACCATTGCTGGAACAGTGCCTGCACCTCGCGTCCCATCGCCGCCCCGAGGATCCCGGCGGCGGTGTAGGTCAGCGCCATGCCGAGCACATAGGTCAGCGACAGCACGAAAGCCCGGCGGGTCGTCACGCTCGCTCCGCCGCCCGCGATGATCCCGGAAAGAATCGGCACCATCGGCAGCACGCACGGCGTGAAAGCGAGCAGAAGCCCGGCGAGATAGAAGCTGCCGACCAGAGCCAGGAAGTTGCCGCCGACGAGCTGCGCGAACCGTGATTCCTCGGAGGGCACGTTCGCCGCTTGCGGCCTGCCCGTGATGCCGCCCGCCCCGGCACCGCTCGAGAGCTCGACGCTGACGGTCTTGGTGATCGGCGGATAGCACAACCCCGCCTCGGCGCACCCCTGGTAGGTCACCTCGAGGGGCAGGGTAAAGGGACCGCCGGTGGCACGCGCCACGGGCACCGCGACGCGCAGCTCGTGGTGGTAGATCTCCTGTCGACCGAAGTACTCGTCGTTCTTGATCTGTCCGGCGGGAAACTCCGGCGCCCCGAGCTGCGCTGCGGTGCTGCTCGTCGCTACCTTGATCCGCGCCCGGTAGAGGTAGTAGCCGTCGGCGATCTCCCAGATGAGCTGCGCCCGATCGCTTCCGGCCGCGGTGGCCTCGAATCGGAAGGCCTGGTCCGGCTGCAGGAATTCGTCACCGCTGCTCTTGAGAGCGTTGCCGAGCACCCCGCTCAGCCCCCTCGCAGGGGGCGCCGAGGCGGCCGGGGAGGCGGCGGGAGGCTGGGGGTTCCCCTGCTGCGCATACGCCCCAGCTCCCAGGACGGCTGAAGCGAGCAAGGAGATGAGAATATGTCTAATTCGAGGGGCCATATCTTCGCGCTTTATAACGCAATACCGGGAGCGGGGGCAGGAACTGGCTCCACTCAATAAAGACCCTGCTTAAGACCTGATGATGGCAAAAAAGTCCTTCTGCGACTTGAATTCGGGCACTCGCTCCCTATCATTAGCAGCCTCGAGGGGGGAGTGCTAACAAGCACCCCGACCGCGAATAACCCATCCAATCATCAAGAGATTTAAGGAGCGAACACCCATGAAGATTCGTCCTCTTCATGACCGCGTCATCGTGAAACGCCTGGAAGAGGAGCGTACCTCTCCCGGCGGCATCGTCATTCCCGATACCGCGGCTGAGAAGCCGATGCAGGGAAAGATCGTGGCGGTCGGCAAGGGCAAGATTCTCGAAGACGGCTCGGTTCGGCCGCTCGATGTGAAGGTCGGCGACAAGATCCTGTTCGGCAAGTACAGCGGGAACGAGGTGAAGGTCGACGGTGAAGAGCTCGTGGTCATGCGCGAAGAAGACGTCATGGCCGTGATTGAAGGCAAGTAAGCGAGGATCACGACAATGGCAGCTAAAGAAGTCCGTTTCAGCGACGACGCGCGCGCCCGCATGTTCAAGGGCGTGAACGTTCTCGCCAACGCCGTCAAGGCGACACTCGGCCCCAAGGGCCGCAACGCCGTGCTCGAGAAGAGCTTCGGCGCCCCCACCGTCACCAAGGACGGTGTCTCGGTCGCGAAGGAGATCGAGCTCAAGGACAAGTTCGAGAACATGGGCGCGCAGATGGTGAAGGAAGTCGCTTCCAACACCTCTGACGAAGCCGGCGACGGTACCACCACCGCCACCGTGCTCGCCCAGGCGATCATGCGCGAGGGCCTCAAGGCCGTCTCCTCGGGCCGCAACCCGATGGACCTCAAGCGCGGCATCGACCGGGCGGTGATCACCGCCGTCGAGGAGCTCAAGAGACTCTCCAAGCCCTGCAAGGACTCCAAGGCCATCGCCCAGGTCGGCACGATCTCGGCGAACGCCGACGAGTCGATCGGCAAGACCATCGCCGAGGCGATGGAGAAGGTCGGCAAGGAGGGCGTGATCACGGTGGAAGAGGGCTCAGGCCTCATCAACGAGCTGGAAGTGGTCGAGGGCATGCAGTTCGACCGCGGCTACCTCTCGCCGTACTTCATCAACAACCAGCAGAACCAGACCGCCGAGCTCGAGAAGCCGGCGATCCTCCTGGTCGACAAGAAGATCTCCAACATCCGCGAGCTCCTCCCGCTCCTCGAGGGCGTGGCGAAGTCCGGACGGCCGCTGCTGGTGGTCGCCGAGGACATCGAGGGTGAGGCGCTGGCGACTCTGGTGGTCAACAACATCCGTGGCATCCTGAAGGTAGCCGGCGTCAAGGCGCCCGGCTTCGGCGATCGCCGCAAGGCCATGCTGCAGGACATCGCCACTCTCACCGGCGGCACGGTGATTTCCGATGAGGTCGGCCTGTCGCTCGAGAAGGCGACCATGAACGACCTGGGCGATGCCAAGAAGATCGTCGTGGAGAAGGAAAACACCACGATCATCGACGGTGCCGGCAAGACCGCCGACATCAAGGCGCGCATCGAGTCGATCCGCCAGCAGATCGAGGAGGCCACCTCCGACTACGACAAGGAGAAGCTGCAGGAGCGCGTTGCCAAGCTCTCCGGCGGTGTCGCCGTGATCAAGGTCGGCGCTGCCACCGAGATCGAGATGAAGGAGAAGAAGGCCCGCGTCGAGGACGCGCTGCACGCCACCCGTGCGGCGGTCGAAGAGGGCGTGGTGCCGGGCGGTGGTGTGGCGCTGATCCGCGCGCAGAAGGCGATCGAGAAGCTCGAGGGCGCGAACGAGGACCAGACGGTCGGCGTGCGTATCCTGTCGCGCTCGATCGAGGAGCCGCTGCGCCAGATCGTCGAGAACGCGGGCGAAGATGCCGCCGTGATCCTCAACCAGGTGAAAGCCAAGTCGGGCGCCTATGGCTACAACGCCGCCAAGGGCGAGTTCGGCGACCTGCTCGAGGCCGGGATCCTGGATCCCACCAAGGTGACGCGTCTTGCACTGCAGAACGCGGCATCCGTGGCCGGGCTCCTGCTCACGACCGAGGTCATGGTGGCCGAGGCTCCGAAGGACGAGGAGCACAGCCATGCAGGTCCCCCGGGCGGCATGGGCGGAATGGACATGTAGTCCGGGCCTCTCTAAAGAGGTATCGATTCTGTAACAACTAGCCGATAGGCTTTACATAACGGTTAGGGGTTCTTGCCCGGCTCACCGCTGAGGCGAAGCCCCCAAAGACGCGGAACAAGACCCCCTATTCCGCGCAACATTTACAGGCCCCCTCGTGGGGCCTGTTTTTTTGGTTTATCGTCCTCGGCAATCCATCCTCTCCGAGGAGATTCACATGGCTTCAAGGAAGGCTCGCGCGCTGCTCGCAGCAGCGTGCGTTGGTTCCCTCGTCCTTGCCGCCTGCGGTAAGCAGGGCCAGGACGAGATGAGCTGGGCGCGCGCGGCGCTCGAGCGTAATGCGGCCCTCGAGATCGTCGGTTCCGACCCGCAGGCCCGCACATTCACGGTTCGCATGAAGGACTCAGGGAGCCTGAGCGTGCTGCGCCTCGATCAGATCGTAGCCGGTCCCAACCCCGGCGCCGGTGCGACGGGCGCGGCCACCGCTGCTCCGCCGGGCTCCGCGATCGCGGTCGCCGCGGCCGTGCCGGCGCCTGCCGCGACCGCCTTGAGCACCGCCGACTCACAGGCCGCGACACCCGGGGAGACCGCCTCAACGGGCGATGTGGCGGCGCCTCCGTACCAAACCCCTGGCGAGGCGGCGCAGGCGGCGGCGCCGCAGGCATTCGCGTCCAAGGCGAACCCTGCGCATCCCTCTCCCGGGCAGGTGCTGGAGAAGGGTCCGGGCTACACGATCGAGGCCGCGTCGGCCCCTGCGGCCGGTGCGGTTTCCCCCGCCCGCGAGGGCGCTGCGGGTGCCAACGTGGAGCTGCGCCACGAGCCGATCGTGTGCCAGGGGGCGCGCCTCCTGCACATCGATAACCAGAATCTGCAGTTCGAGGGTGACGGCCTGACTGCCGAGAATGGATGCGAGATCCACATTACCAACAGCCGCATCCGCGCCAAAGGATTCGGCGTCTCGGCACGCGCCGCGAACGTGCACATCGACAACAGTCTCATCGAGGGGGATGCCGGCTCGATCGATGCCTCGGACGGGGCGCAGATCTACGCGGCTTCCTCGAGATTCCGGGGCTTGAGCCGCCAACTCGACACCGCGGCGGTGCACGATCTCGGGGGCAATGTCTGGAATTGACGCCCTGGCGGGCGCCGCCAGCGCAAGCCCCGAGCTCGAGAGTCTGCTCGCGCGCGCACTCGAGGGGCTCGCCGCCGACCCGCAGGCGCAGGCGGCGCTCGCGACCGCGGCTGCGGAGGTCCGCAGCTCCGTCGCGCGCGTATTCGCAGCCAGCGATTTCCTCGCAGATTCCTTAAGCCGCGATCCGGCACTCTTTGCGGCGCTCCTCAGGAGCGGGGACCTCACCCGCCGCCTGCCCGACGCCGAGCTCGCCCAGCGCGCGCCGCATCTCTCCCCCGCCACCCCTGAGTACGAGGCGCAGAGTGCCCTGCGGCGCTGGCGGCGCCACGAGCTCGCGCGCATCGCCTGGCGCGACCTTGCCGGCTGGGCGGATCTCGAGGAGACGCTCGCCGATCTCACCGCCTTCGCCGACACTGCCATCCGCACGGTGGTCGACTATGCGCGGCACGCCCTGGTGGGGCGCTACGGGGAACCGCGCTCGGCGGCCGGCGACGCCCAGCCGCTGGTGGTCATCGGCATGGGCAAGCTCGGAGGCGGGGAGCTCAACTTCTCCTCCGACGTCGACCTGGTGCTGCTCTTTCCCGAGCACGGCGAGACCGACGGGCCGCGAGGCATCTCCAACGAGGAGTTCTTCACGCGCCTCACCCAGGCCCTGGTGCGGCTGCTGGAGGCGCCCACGGCCGACGGGTTCGTGCTGCGGGTGGACCTGAGGCTGCGGCCCTTCGGTGACTCCGGGGCGGTGGTGACGAGCTTCGCTGCCTTCGAGGACTATCTGCCGCGGCACGGCCGCGACTGGGAGCGCTACGCCTACATCAAGGCACGCGCCATCACCGCCCCGGAGCGATACGCGGAGATCGAGGCCGCCGCGGTGCGGCCCTTCGTCTACCGCCGCTATCTCGACTACGGTGTGTTCGAGAGCCTGCGGGAGATGAAGGCGCTCATCGGACGCGAGGTCGAGCGGCGCGAGCTGGCCGACGATGTGAAGCTCGGGCCGGGTGGCATCCGCGAGATCGAATTCATCGTGCAGGCGCTGCAGCTCACCCGCGGCGGACGCGACCGCGCCCTGCAGACTCAAGGATTGCGCACAGCGCTCGCGCGTCTCGGTGCCACGGGCATGCTGCCGGGTGAGGCGGTGGCGGAGCTCCATGCGGCCTATGTGTTCCTGCGTCGGCTCGAGAACCGCCTGCAGATGCTCGGCGACGAGCAGGTCCATGCGCTGCCGACGGCGCCGCTTGCACGCGAGCGCATTGCGCTTGCCATGGGAGCGCCGGACTGGTCGGCGCTGCTCGCGGCGCTCGCGGCTCATCGCAACTGCGTGCTGCGGCACTTCCACGAAGTGATTCTCGGCGGCGCCGCCGGGGACGATGCCTCGATCCGGATCGACCTGGGGAGATTCTGGGACAGCGCAGCGGAGAGCGCGGCACTTGCCGAGTCGCTCAGCCGTGCGGGCTTTGCCGACAGCACGGAAGCGACCCGCCTGCTGCTCGAGCTGCGCGCCTCGAGCCTGGTGCGCAAGCTCGACGAGGCCGGAAGAAAGCGCCTGCAGGCGCTGCTCCCGGTGCTGCTCGCCGACGTGGCCAGGAGCAGCGCGCCGCTCGCCGTGCTGCGCCGCGTCCTCACCATCATCGAAGCGACCGGCAAGCGTTCGGCCTATTTCTCCCTGCTGCGTGAGAACGCCGCGGCACGCGCACGCCTGGTGGAGCTCCTCGGCCACGGGGACTTCCTCGCGCTGCAGATCGCAGCGCACCCGCTGCTGCTCGATGAGCTGATCGATGCGCGGCTCCTCTCGCAGCTGCCGACGCGCGCCGCGCTCGCCGCCGAGCTCGGGCAGCGTCTCGAGCAGCTCAACGAGGAGGACCCCGAGCGGCAGGTGGAGGCGCTCTGCCATTTTCAGAGCGCGGCGCTCTTTCGGATCGCGGTCGCCGATCTCACCGGGGCACTGCCGCTGATGCAGGTGAGCGACCGTCTCACCGACGTCGCCGAGCTCATCGTCGAGCGCGCGCTCGATTTCGGCTGGCGGCAGATCACCGCGCAATTCGGCGTCCCGGGGTGCGGGGAGGGGGGCGCGCGCCGCCCCGTGAGCATTTGTGCGGTCGGCTACGGCAAGCTCGGCGGGATGGAGCTCGGTTATTCCTCGGATCTCGACCTGGTGTTCCTGCACGATTCGCAGGGCGAGCGCCAGGAGACCGAAGGACCGCGCCCGATCGACAACCAGCTGTTCTTCGTGCGCCTCGCGCAGCGCATCGTGCACCTGCTCACCATGCACTCCCCCGCCGGGCGGCTCTATGAGGTCGATGTGCGACTGCGCCCGAGCGGCAAAGGGGGGATGCTGGTCACCAATATCGGAGCCTTCGCCGAGTACCAGAAGCGCGAGGCCTGGACCTGGGAGCACCAGGCGCTGCTGCACGCCCGCAGCGTCGCAGGCTCGCCCTCTCTGCGTGCCGAGTTCGAGCGCGTGCGGCTTCAGGTGCTGTGCCAGCACGTGCGCCGCGACACGCTGCGCACCGAGGTGCGCGACATGCGCGAACGGCAGCGGCGCGAGCTCGCGCGCGGGGGCGCCGATCGCTTCGACATCAAGCAGGATCGCGGCGGCATCGCCGACATCGAGTTCCTGGCGCAGTACTGGGCGCTCGAGTGGGCGGCGCGTTACCCGCAGGCCGTGATGTTCGCCGACACCATTCGCCAGCTCGAATCGGTGGCTTCCGCAGCGCTGGTCGCGCAGAGCGAGGTCGACATACTGACGGGTGCCTACCGCGCCTACCGCCTCGCCCTGCACCATCGCTCGCTGGCCGGGGAGCCGGCGTTCTCGCCCGCGGAGGAGTTTCGCGCCGAGCGGGCGGCGGTGAGCCGCATCTGGGAAGAGACCATGAACGCTGCGCCGCCGGCGGCGCGGGTATAATCGGCAGCGAGGCTCGAGCGCCTCGAGCCGCGAAAGAATTTTCCATGCTCGCCACTACCCGGCCGCTCATTCAGCCCAACGCGCAGAACCAGTACGAGGTCACGGAGGAGGACCTGCCGCTCTCCTGCCCGATGCCGCAGATGTATCTGTGGAACTCGCATCCGCGCGTATATCTGCCGATCCGCGAGACCGGCTGGGCCAAGTGTCCTTACTGCAGCGCGGAGTTCACGCTGCGCAGGTAAAGCGCCATGAAACGATTCGCCGCCCTGGCCCTGACGGCCGCCCTGGCCGGATGCTCCACCTCCTCGCATGTGCTGACCGGGACGCCCCGCACGCCCATCGACCCGGCGAGCGTACGCATCTACACCCTGCCACCTGCGAAGTACGAGCAGATCGCCGCCCTCAGCGCGACGAGCGGAGGCTCGCTCGCCATCACCAGCCAGCAGAACATGGATAAGGCGATCGAGCGCCTCAAGCGCGAGGCGGCCAAGCTCGGCGCCAACGGGGTGCTGCTGCAGAGCATGCAGGACCGCCAATCCGCCTCGATCGGCGGCGGCGGCGGCAGCACGAGCTACGGCGGCGGGAGCGCCGTCGGCGCCGGTGCCGGCGGATCCTTCGGCCTCTACAGCAAGGACGTGACCGGCCTCGCCATCTACGTGCCGGAGTGAGGCCGGGCGCGCCGCCCGGGCGCCGTCAGTGCCAGAGCTTGAGGTCCGCCGGCACGCTGACCGCGCCCGTCTCTTCCGTTTCGGCCCGGCCCCCTGAGGGGCGC
>DATGJR010000037.1:0-2282 GCA_035295065.1 Steroidobacteraceae bacterium | reverse complement strand
AAAGGTGGTCGAGCAGATCCCGTACTCGGTCTGGCCGCGCTCGGCGGTCAGCACCAGCCGATCCGCATCGGCAGTCGCACGGCCGGCGGCGAGCGCCACCTGACCGCGCGGGATGGCCAGCGACTGCAGCACGAGCCCGGTTGCCGGCTCCCACAGCCAGTAACCCATCTGATCGTGAAAAGTTGCGTCCTCGCCCGGCGCGAGAATGCGCGTGTGATAGCGCAAGCCGTAGAGGAGCTGCGGCCCATTGGACTGGGCGTCGATCGGCTGCAGCTCGATGCGTTCGCTGTATTCACGGCGCTGCGGCCCGTCGGCCTTGGGGTTGATGTCGACACCGCCCTGGCTCTCCCAGATGCCCGCCAGCCGGCGCAGTGGTCCGAGATTTGCGAGCGTGTCGGGACTGGCTTCCTGTTCGGTATAGATGTCTTCGGGAAACTGATCCATGCGCAGGCTCCCTGGATGCCCGCCGGCAGTCTAATCGATCCTGAAGGCGCGTAGACTTCGCCCGCAAGGGGCGGCCGGTGCCGTCTACCGGGAGGCGAAGAGTGAACACCGAACTGCGGTACCTGGCACTCGTCAGCGTGCTGACGGGGCTGCTGTGGGTGCCCTATATCCTCAATGAGATCATGGTGCGCGGGCTGCTCGACGCGGTTGGCTATCCGGAGAACCCGCGTCCGCTGGCCAGGTGGGCTCAGCGTCTGAAGGCCGCTCACTACAACGCCGTCGAGAACCTCGTGGTGTTCGCAGCGCTCGTGCTGGTTGCGGGCGTTGCCGGCATTCACGACCCCGCTATCGCGACCGCCGCTGCCGTCTACTTCTGGGCGCGCGTGGTGCATGCCGCGGCCTACACGCTCGCGGTTCCATGGGTGCGGACCCTCTCGTTCGTGGTCGGGTTCGCTATGCAGATATGGATTGCCTGGACGCTGCTCGCACATTAGCCGGCAGCGGCGTGCGGCCCCGGCTCACCTCGGATCGGTGGCGGCTGCTTCACCCGGGGTGAATGTCAGGCGCACGCAGCCGGGTGCCGGATAGGCGCCGGCGGCCGAACGCGCCACACGCACCGTCGCGGCATCGAGCGCGGAATCTCCCGAGGAGCGCGTGAGGGCCGGATCCTGCACCAGGCGACCGCCCGCATCCACGCAGACGCGCACCTCGGCGCTGACCGCGCGGCTACGGGCGGGCTCGGGGGCCGGGCTCGTCACGGGGGCGGCAGCGCCGGGGGCCGGCGTCGCTGTGTGCTGCCGCCCCCACTTCCATGCGATCTCCTGCCACGAGCTGACGGCGTTGCCGTCTCCTGCGTTCACCACCGGCAGAAACCGCAGCCGCAGCACGCAAGCGACAGCCGCAGCATCCAGGTCCGCAGCACCCGAGGATGATTTGACGGCAGCCCGCGAGGGCACGCCCGTCGGGCCGACCACGAACAGGATCAGCGCACCCGCACCGTCCTGCGCGTCCGTGTGCAACAGATCCGGGCAACGTGACTTGCTGTCAAAGCCCATCGCCACGGTGGCGTCGCGGATTTCCGCTGCCTCCTGGGCTGCCGCGATGTCCGCAGCGAGAGCCAGCAGGCCCAGACAGAATGGAATCGTAGCCCGAGCGATGCCCATGCATTTCCCCTTTTGTCAGCTGACTAGCCGCGGCCGTGGGTGACCTGCGAGCTGCAATCGGGCGTCTCGCAGTCGCCTTCTTCTTCGACCTGGACGGTCGTGTGCTCGACGCGCAGCCGCTCCGACAGCCGGGTGTGAATTGCCGCGATCACCTCGCCGTGCCGGCTGCCCGAAGCGAGGTGCGCATGCAGGGTGACCGTGGGGCGCTCTCCCGTCATCGACCACACGTGCACGTGGTGCACGCCGAGAAGGCCCGGGACGTGCCCCATGAGCTCCGCCTCGATTGTCTGCTCGTCGCAGCCGGCCGGAGCGCCCTCCAGCAGGACGTGGGCCGATTCACGCGTGAGCGCCCAGGCAGAGCGCAGGATGAGCGCCGATACCACCAGCGAGAGGAGTGGATCCGCCGCGGTCCAGCCGCTCACGAGGATCGCGATCGCGGCGATACTCGCCGCCGCCGACCCGAGCAGATCGCTCACGATGTGCGCCCGCGCGCTGCGCTCGTTGAGTGAGCGACCTCCGGAGAGCGCAAGGAACGCGCCCAGATTCGCCGCGCCTCCGACCACCGCGATGCCGAGCATCAGCCGTCCGTTCACGGCCGGCGGACTCATGAGGCGCAGCAGCGCTTCGTATACCACCCAGACCGTCAGCAACAGCAGCAGTTGACCGTTGACGAAG
>DATGJR010000036.1:0-18035 GCA_035295065.1 Steroidobacteraceae bacterium | reverse complement strand
CCACGCCTTGCAGAATCACGATCTGTCCGCGGCACGCCGTCTGCTGGCGCTGGGAGCCCAGCCTGAGTTCCCAGTTGGACCCATCGGCATGCCCGTGGCGCTCATGCCGGTGATGGAGGGCAACCTCGACGAGATCCGGCTGATGCAGCACTCCGGCGTCGACTATTCGAGGCTGCGCTTTCGTGGGGCCACCGCGCTCGACTATGCGAAGCAGTCGGGGAACAAAGAGCTGCTCAACGTGCTCGGTCGTCACGGCACGATCCTCTAATCCGGGGGGGGTGCAGGCGGAGAGATCGGTTTGGCCGCTGACGCGGCTTCGTCCCTCGCGGACGCTCGGGACCGCCCGCGCAGGAGCGCGTGCGTCCAACTCGGCTCGCGGACTCGCCGAGTTGTCGAACTCCCGCGCCGCCTACGGCGGCGGTCGGGAGTTCTCACCCGTCCGACTGCAGGCGGGGTTCTTCGAACTCAGAAATTTTTGTGAATTTGGCGCGCCCGGAGAGATTCGAACTCCCGACCCCCTGGTTCGTAGCCAGGTACTCTATCCAACTGAGCTACGGGCGCGCCGATTTGAGGCCCGTGCAGGCAGCGCGGTCCGAAGACCCCTGCCCTATCGGGGGCGCGCATCCTATCACATCGTCGGATTTCGGCCCGCCCGCGACAGGCGGAGCGCCCGGTTCAGCTCGAGCGCTGCTTGTGTCTCAGGATGGCCCTAGCCCGTGGCGAGCTGCTGCTCGGCCTCAGTGAGCCAGGTGAGTCCACGCCCACAGCACGATCACTGCGCCGATGATCGACAGCAGGATCCCCGCCGGATGGAACGGTGCCCCGGGCGCGGGCCGGCTGAAGAGTCGGGCGATGAAACCGCCGACGATCGAGCCGACGATGCCCAGCACCGCAGTCATCACGATGCCCAGGTGTCCCACTCCGGGCACGAATAGCTTCGCGACCGCGCCCACTACGAGCCCGACGACGAACATCCACAGAAGGTGTATCACGTTCGTTCTCCCCGGGTAGATACCGCGTCCGGCGCTGCTGCTTCTACTGACAGCCAGCCCTTCGATCGGCAATCTTACCGGCTGCGCGCCCTGCCGCGGTAGTTGCAACGCGTGACCGACCCCGGCGCCCGCTCGCTCAGGTGAATCTGATGGGGCTCATACTCGAAGCCAAGGAACCATTGAGATAATCTAAATTCGACTTCAGCGGCAGTCTGCAGCACCGACACCGTATTGCGGTTTACTCCCTTGCAGCGGGATTCCTACGCGTGCAGGTCCAGGTCGGTCGGCCGCCGCACCCCCTCAGAGCATCGGGTAGCACGATGAGACAGTCCCCAGGGGCGTTGCGAGCGACCCCTCGTTGTGCCGGGTCGCGTCGTTCACAGACGTTGATCTGTATGCGCGCTACCAGATCAATAGTTCCCTCGACGTTCACGCCTCGATCTTGAACGCGCTCAACACGCCGCCCATCGACGTTCAGAGCTGTGGCGGCGCCCCGGGTGAGGCCTACGATCCGGCATTTGAGGACCCCCTGCGTCGGAATTCGCACGGCAATGTTGTCCGCATGCACAGACGCAGCTGTCTCAAGCAGCTTCCATGGCCGCGGCAACGCGTATCTCCGAGCGACCGAGACGAGCTCACCCCATTGAGTCTGATCAAAGCGCTTATCCGAGGTTGTCCACTCCCGAATGAATCGAGCGTGAGTCACAATCTCTGGCCGCAAGCACGATATGTACGGCTCACCTGGCTGGCGCCGGCGGGCAGCTGCCAGGCTCGCGATTTTTGCGAATTCCCCGAGACAGCCTGGCGATACCCATACACTGACACCCTGTGCGGTGAGCTGCTCTTTGAGCATCCGCGTGGCATTCGTGAATTTGGGCTCCAAGTGTTCGGTCGCGGAATCCAGCAGGCTCATAAACTCCCCGGCGTATCCGCGAGCGAGTCTGCGATAGAGGCCTCGGGGTCGCTCGCGCCACAGCCGCTCCACAGCGTCGAACAACCGTTGCGGCCGAACTGCGGCCACAGGGTCACGCAGACTCGTCGTCATAGGATCACGCCCCTTGGCGGCCGCCCCTGTGCGACGCCAGATTGCGCTCACATTGGACACCGTAAGGACCGACAGGTACGAGCGAACTGTCGCACGCAATTCGGGCCGCGAAAATTCCTGTGCAAACAGGCGCCGGGCTTCCACCCACGTTGCATCTGTACGCTCGCGCAACGAACCGATCGCACGCTCGTGGCCGGCAGCTTTCTTGCCGAATTCGAGAAGTGAGTGCATCAAAGACCCCGCCGGAAATTGAACCGCATGTTGGCGCTGGGCTCCGCGGCTGGTCCGTGCGCTAGCGAACACAGGCCGGGTCCGTTACCCCTGTGTCTGGAATGGACCCTCAAGCTAACGCCAAAGTCGGTGTCCCGATATCTCGCAGACCGGCTCGCTGCATCGTGGGCCAATGCTTCGCTCGAGCCCGAGCGACGCTGGCTGAGAGATGACTTCGATGGTCGTTAACCGATTCCTGCCATAGGACTCTCCGCAACGCTCTTTGGAATGTTGTGGGTCGCCTTGCCGCAAAGTTGCCGCATGAGCGGTCCGTTACACCCTTGGAGAAGCGTGTAGTGAAAGCTAACTGTTTGGTTTTGGCGGAGAGAGAGGGATTCGAACCCTCGAAGGGCTTTTGACCCTTACACCCTTAGCAGGGGTGCGCCTTCGACCACTCGGCCATCTCTCCGCTGACTTTGCGGGCGGGCCATGATACTGAAGCAGTCCACGGGCAGCAAAAGACCCCCGCGGCCTCGGCCGGCCGCATCAGCCGCCAAGGCGGGTTCGCACGAATTCCTTCACTGAGGCGAGGGCCGCATCGAGTGCTTCCGGCTTGGTGCCGCCGGCCTGGGCGAAGTCGGCACGGCCGCCGCCGCGCCCCCCCACCTGCGCCGCCACCGCCCCGGCAAGCTCACCCGCCTTGATGCGGCCCGTCAGGTCGTCGGTTACACCGACGACCAGCACGACCTTGGCAGGGCTTTCGACACTCGCCAGCACCACCACAGCCGACTTGCAGCGCTCCTTCAGCTGATCGACGGCACTGCGCAGCGCTCCCGCGTCCGCCCCATCGACCTTGGTCGCCACCACCTTGACGCCCTGCACCTCGAGCGCGCCGGCTGCGAGGTCGACGCCTTTGCCCGAAGCGAGCCGATCCTTGAGCATGCGCACTTCCCGCTCGAGCTGCTTTACGCGCTCGAGCTGCTCGCGCACCTTCTCGCCGAGATCCTCACGCGAGCCGCGTACCAGGCCCGCCAGGTCCTTGAGCAGTGCGTCGTTGTGCTCGACGTAAGCCAGCGCCGCCTCGCCCGTCAGAGCCTCGATACGACGCACGCCCGATGCGACGCCGCTTTCCCCGGTGATCTTGAACAGCCCGATATCGCCAGCGCGCTGCACATGGGTGCCGCCACACAGCTCCATGGAGAAATCCCCGAGCTTGAGCACACGCACTTCTTTGTCGTACTTCTCGCCAAAGAGCGCCATTGCACCGGCGGCGACCGCCGCCTCATAGTCCATAACGCTGATCTCGCCCGTGGTGTTGGCGCGGATCTGCGCGTTCACCAGCTTCTCGATCTCGCGCAGCTCCTCGGCCGTTACAGCCTGGTAGTGAGCGAAGTCGAAGCGCAACCGATCGGGAGCGACCAGCGAGCCCTTCTGCTGCACGTGGGTGCCGAGCACCGCACGCAGCGCCGCGTGCAGCAGGTGCGTTGCCGTGTGATTGAGCACCGTGGCCTGGCGCCGTTTGGTGTCGACGCGCGCCTCGAGGGTGTCGCCGCTCTTGATGGTGCCCTCGACCAGCTCCCCGATGTGGGCGTGCGCCGCGCCGCGCTTCTGCGTGTCCGCTACCGCGAAGCGCACTCCGGGAGCGGTGAGCTCGCCCGCATCGCCCACCTGGCCGCCCGACTCGGCATAGAAGGGCGTGCGATCGAGCACCACCTCGCCCTTCTCGCCGGCACTGAGGGCCGTCACCGGCGCCCCGTCCTTGAGCAGGGCGACCACCTGGCCGACGGTGGTGAGCTCCTCATAGCCGCGGAACACCGTGCGCGCATCGGGCACGGCCGCATCGCGCTGTTCGGCAGTGAACTTGCTCGATTCCTGCGAGCGCCGCCGCTGCTGCTCCATCGCCGTCTCGAAGCCCGCCTGGTCGATCGTGAGTCCGCGCTCGCGTGCCACGTCCGCGGTCAGGTCGGCCGGAAAACCGTAGGTGTCATACAGCTTGAATACCGTCTCGCCGTCGATGACCCGCTCGCCGCGGAGGTTGCGGATCGCACTCTCGAGCAGGACCATGCCGTTGGCGAGCGTCTGCGCAAAGCGCTCCTCCTCCTGCCGCAGCACGCGCTCGGTCACGGCGCGGCGTGAGACGAGCTCCGGGTATGCCGTGCCCATCTCCTGGGCGAGCACCGGCACCAGCTTGTAGAAAAATGGGTCCTGAATACCGAGCTTGTAACCGTGACGGATGGCGCGGCGGATGATCCGGCGCAGCACATAGCCGCGGCCCTCGTTGGAGGGCAGCACCCCATCGACGACCAGGAAAGCACTCGCGCGGATGTGATCGGCAATCACTCGCAGCGAGCTCGAGGTGAGGACCGACGTACCGGCGAGCTTGCCCGCCGCGCGGATCAGATTCTTGAAGAGATCGATGTCGTAATTCGACTGCACACCCTGCATCACGGCCGAGATGCGCTCGAGGCCCATGCCGGTGTCGACCGAGGGCTTCGGCAGCGGAGTCAGCTTGCCGTCGGCGCCGCGGTCGTACTGCATGAAGACCAGGTTCCAGATCTCGACGTAGCGGTCGCCCTCCTCCTCCGGCGAGCCCGGCGGGCCTCCGGCCACCTCCGGCCCGTGGTCGTAGAAGATCTCGCTGCACGGCCCGCAGGGCCCGGTGTCACCCATCGCCCAGAAGTTCGATGCCTCACCGAGACGCGCGAAGCGGCGCGGACTCACACCGACCTCCTTCAGCCAGATGTCGGCCGCTTCGTCGTCGTCCTTGTAGACCGTGCACCACAGCCGCGCCGGATCCAGCCCCAGATTGAAGATCAGGAAGTCCCAGGCAAAGCGGATGGCCTGGCGCTTGAAGTAGTCGCCGAAGGAGAAGTTGCCGAGCATCTCGAAGAACGTATGGTGCCGGGCGGTGTAGCCGACGTTCTCGAGGTCGTTGTGCTTGCCGCCGGCGCGGACGCAGCGCTGCGAGGTGGCGGCGCGCAGGTAGTCGCGAGTCTCGCGTCCGAGGAACACGTCCTTGAACTGCACCATGCCGGCATTGGTGAAGAGCAGCGTCGGGTCGTTGCCGGGCACGAGCGAGCTCGAGGGCACGATCGCGTGAGCGTGGCCCCGGAAAAACTCGAGAAAGGCCGCGCGCACGTCCGCTGCGCTCATGTAAGTTGGTTTGGCCAAAGTCCTTCAGTCCGTCTCGGGAGCGGCGCCGGTCGCCACCCGGATATGATCCGCTGAAAAGCCTCGGTACTGCAAAAAGCGCGCTTGCCGCGCCTTCTCCCGCCAGCTCGCTGGCGCCGGTGCGCCGAAGCGGCGGACGCGCGCAGCCGTGGCCAGCGCCGGCCAGTCGGCGACGGCCTCCATGGCAGCGTCGATGAGCGGCTGCGGCAATCCGAGCGTGCGCAGCTGCGCGGCGATTCGAATCGGGCCCTGGCCCCTGCCGGCGTGGTGCGCGACATAATTGTGCACGTAGCGCTCGTCGTTGACCGCGCCCTCCTCCGCCAGCAGGGTCAGCGCTGCCGCCACTGCCTCGGGCCCGAAGCCTCGTGCCCGCAGCCGCTCGCGCAGCTCGCCGGCCGGCAGATCCCGCCGGGCCAGGAGGGCGATTGCGGCGGCATGCGCCGCCATCGGGTCCGCGACGCCCTCCACCTCCTTGTTGCGGCGGGACAGGGATCGCGGCGCTCGGCGCAAAGTCATTTTTTCAGTATAGTCCTGTGCCAGACGGCGCCCTCGCGGTCCGTCGCTCCATCAACAGCGATCGGAAAGGACGTCAACATGCGCCCCATTACCGCACTACTCGCGTGTCTGAGCGCGCTGGCGTTGGCCCCTGTGCTTGCAGACCCGCCCGCTGCGACGACCACTACGACCTCAGCCACCACGACGACAACGGCCCCGGCCGAAAAGCCCGCCGTGAATGCGGACGTGGAACACTTCCTCGCGGAAGGCTACAAGCCGGAGACTCGCGGCGGAAAGCAGGTCTATTGCCGCAAGCAGACCGAAATCGGCACGCGGATCGGCGGCAAGACGGTCTGCGGGACCATCGAGGAGCTGAGGGTGAGGGAGCAGCGCGCTCAGAACGACATGCAGCAGTCTCAAAGCGGCCATTAGCCCTCGACTCTTCACCTAAGGACACTAAGGAGCATCATGCGTATCGCTGTTGGAATGCTGGCTTGCATCGGTGCCGGCGCTTTGACTTCCGCACTCGCGAATCCCCCGGCCGACACCACAGAAGGCAAGCCCGCAGCGACCGCTGCCCCGGCCGCGACGGCACCGCCGGCTTCAGCGGCCCCGGCGACAGCCTCCTCCCAGGCCGCGAGCTCTGATGCAGCCGCCACCCGCGCCGCGGCCGCCAAGGCGCAGCTCGAACGGGACATGCGCCATTTCCTCGCGGAGGGCTACAAGCCCGAAAAGCACGGCGCCGAGCAGATCTACTGCCGCAGGGAAGCGGTTCTGGGCTCGCGCGTCACCGCGATGAAGGACTGCGGCACCCTCGCGGAGTTGCGCGTGAGAGAGGAGCGCGCCAACGAAAGCGCGCACGACGGTCATTAGACCCCGCCCGCCCGGGCAGTAGCCGCGTAGGCGATCAGGCTGTGTTGGCGGTCGCCTGCTCGCCGTTGCGCTGCGGACGCGGTGTCAGCAGCCGCGCGCGGACCTGCTCCTCGATCTCGCGCGCCACTTCCCGGTTCGTCTGCAGGTAGACGCGCGCGTTGTCCTTTCCCTGGCCGATGCGACTGCCCTTGTAGGCGTACCAGGCGCCCGATTTCTCGATGATCCCGAGCGAGCTCCCGAGCTCGATGATCTCGCCCTCGCGCGAGATGCCCAGCCCGTACATGATCTCGAACTCGGCCTCGCGGAAGGGCGGCGCGACCTTGTTTTTCACGACCTTGACGCGGGTCATGTTGCCGGTCACTTCCTCGCCGTTCTTGATGGCGCCGATGCGGCGGATGTCGAGCCGCACCGAGGCATAGAACTTGAGCGCGTTGCCGCCGGTGGTGGTCTCGGGGTTGCCGAACATCACGCCGATCTTCATGCGGATCTGGTTGATGAAGACCACGATCGTGTTGGAGCGCTTGATGTTGCCGGTGAGCTTGCGCAGCGCCTGCGACATGAGGCGCGCATGCAGACCCACCTGCATCTCGCCCATCTCGCCCTCGATCTCTGCTCTGGGCGTGAGGGCGGCGACCGAGTCGATGACCACGATGTCGACCGCGTTCGAGCGCACCAGCATGTCGGTGATCTCGAGCGCCTGCTCTCCGGTGTCGGGCTGCGACACCAGCAGGTCGTTGATGTTGACGCCGAGCTTCTCCGCGTAGCTCGGGTCGAGGGCGTGCTCGGCGTCGACGAATGCGGCCGTGCCGCCCGCGCGCTGCACCTCGGCGATCACCTGCAGGGTGAGCGTGGTCTTGCCGGAAGCCTCGGGACCGAAGACCTCCACCACGCGTCCGCGCGGCAGGCCCCCGACGCCGAGAGCGATGTCGAGCCCGAGCGAGCCGGTGGAGACTGTCTCCACGTCGAAGCTCGCCGCGGCGTCGCCCAGGCGCATGACCGAACCCTTGCCGAACTGTTTCTCGATCTGACCCAGAGCGGCGGCGAGCGCCTTCTTGCGGTTTTCTTCCATCTGCGAGTTTTCCCGGAAGTGTTGCGACGATGAGCTTAATTCCCCGAGGCAATTATCCCACAAAGCTCACGCGCCCGGTGCGCGGTCGCGCCGTCGTTTGGCACTCAAGTGCGAAGTTTCTCGGAGCCACCCAGTGCGTAGCTCTCGACGACACTGTATAGAGCGCCCGTCGCGTGCGTGCGGCTCTCGACCAGAGTGAAAAAGTCGAAGGTCCACTCGACCGCGCGGATAGCTCTGGCAGGCGGCGCGCGCATCACTTTGCGCGCCACGGTCACATGCACACGGAAGGGCTTGAGATCCGGAGTAAAACCCGCCGCCGCCGTCTCGCTCGTGAGCGTCGCAGCGAGCGAACGCGCGTCGCCCGATGGCGCTCGACCCTCGGGGCTGGCCGCGAGCACTGCCAGGACCTGCGCCTGCGGAAAGTGCACGAGAGGCTCGAACGTGAGGACGAGCGGTGCCGCCTCTGGCGGAAAGCGGCCGGCGACGCCTCCGGCGATGGCGCGCAACTCCTCGAGGCGTGCGCCGGGGACGGCGCCGAGGAAAGCGAGAGTCACGTGAAGATTCTCCAGGGGCACCGGGCGTCCGCCACAGCTGCGCAGAACCTTGCGCGCAGAGTGGAAGAGCGCCGCACGCTGCGCCTCATCCGGCCACAGGGCGAAGAACAGGCGTCGCGTCGGCGCGCCGCTCAAGCCTCACCGCAGGGCGAGGCGCAGCAGGAGCGACAGTGCATGCTGCACCGAGCGGCTGCGTACCGTATTGCGGTCCCCTGCGAAGAGCTGACGCTCGCTGATGAGCTCGTTCGACTCAGGTCCGTGCGCGGCCGCGCAGAACCACACGGTGCCGACGGGCTTGGCCGGCGTTCCGCCATCCGGGCCGGCGATGCCAGTGACCGCGACCGCAACGCTGACCAGGGGGACCCTCAGGGCTCCCAGCGCCATCTCACGCGCCGCCTCTTCGCTCACGGCGCCGAATTCCTCGAGGGTGCGCCGCGCGACCCCGAGGTCACGCGTCTTGGCGGCGTCCGAGTAGGTGACGTAGCCGCACTCGAACCACTGGGAGCTCCCGGGGACGTCGGTCAAGGCCTTGGCGATCCACCCGGCGGTGCACGACTCGGCGGTCGCCAGGCGCCGCCCGGCCGCCAGCAGCCGCTCTCCTACGCGGACAGCCAGCGGATAGAGCTCAGCGTCGGTCACCATGGAGGGTGAGGCTACTCGGGCGCACCCGGGTCGTCGACTGAGGGCCAGTTACGGTAGCCTTCGCGCACCATGAGCGCGGAGCCTTCAGCCCAACACACGCCGATGATGCAGCAGTACCTGCGCATCAAGGCGGCGCATGCGGACACTCTGCTGTTCTACCGCATGGGCGATTTCTACGAGCTCTTCTACGATGACGCCCGTCGCGCCGCCGCGCTCCTCGACATCACGCTCACCACGCGAGGCGCCTCCGCCGGCCAGCCGATCCCCATGGCAGGTGTGCCGGTTCATGCCGTCGACGCCTACCTCGCCCGCCTCATCCGCAAGGGCGAGAGCGTCGCCATCTGCGAGCAGAAGGGCGACCCGGGGGCGAGCCGCGGCCCACTCGAGCGCGAAGTGGTGCGCATCGTGACGCCGGGCACGGTCACGGACGCGGCACTCCTCGATGAGCGGCGCGACACGCTCGCCGCGGCGCTGGCGCGCGACGGCGCGCGCTTCGGGCTCGCCTGGATCGATCTCTCCGCGGGACGCTTTACGGTGCTCGAAGGCGTTGGGAGCGGCGCGCTCGCCGCCGAGCTCGAGCGCCTCAAGCCCGCGGAGCTGCTGGTGGCCGAGGGTGGCGCGGATGGCCTCGGCCGTAACGGCACGGCGGTGCGGTTACGACCTCCCTGGCACTTCGAGCTCGCGAGCGCTTCGCGGGCGCTTACCGACCAGCTCGGCACGCTCGACCTCAAAGGCTTCGGCGCCGATGAGCTGCCGCTGGCCATCGGCGCCGCCGGGGCTCTGCTGCAGTACGTGCGCGACACCCAGCGCGCCGCACTCCCCCACGTGCGCGCGCTGCGCGTCGAGGAGCGCGGCGAAGCTCTGATGCTCGATGCCGCGAGCCGCCGCAACCTCGAGCTGGATTCGAGTCTCTCGGGCAATCCCGCGGCGACGCTCCTGGCCGTGATCGACAGCTGCATCACCGCCATGGGCTCGCGGGAGCTGCGCCGCTGGCTCAACCGCCCGCTCACCAGCCACCCGGACCTTCGCAGGCGTTATGCCGCGCTCGCCGCCCTGATCGACGCGCAGCGCGGCGCGCCGCTGCGCGAGCACCTGAGCGGAATCGGCGACATCGAGCGCATTCTTGCGCGCGTTGCGCTGCGCTCGGCGCGCCCGCGGGATCTGACGCAGCTGCGCGCATCGCTCGGCATCGTTCCTGCCCTGCGCGCGGCGCTCGCGGCGCTCGATTCCCCCCTGCTGCAGGAGCTCGCTGCGCGGATCGATGAGCATTCCGATGTCCGTGCGCTCTTAGCGGCGGCGATCGCGGCCGAGCCCGCCACGCTCCTTCGCGAGGGGGATGTGATCGCGCCCGGCTACGACCGCGAGCTCGATGAGCTGCGCCGCATCGCCACCCACACCGACGAATTCCTGCTGGACCTTGAGCGGCGCGAACGCGAGCGCACCGGACTTAACGGCCTGAAGCTCGGTTATAACCGCGTGCAGGGCTTTTTCATCGAGGTGGCGCGCCGCGACGCCGAGCGCGTGCCGAAGGACTACATCCGCCGTCAAACCGTGAAATCCGCCGAGCGCTTCATCACCAGCGAGCTCAAGAGCTTCGAGGACCGTGTGCTTGGCGCCCGCGACAAGGCGCTCGCGCGCGAGCGCGAGCTGTATGAGCGGATCCTGACGCAGCTCATCGATCGGCTGGCACCGCTGCAGAGCACCGCGACCGCGCTGGCGGCACTCGATGCGCTCGCGGCGCTCGCCGAGCGGGCTGCCGCGCTGCAGTGGTCCGCACCGACGCTGGTCAACGAGGCGCACTTGAGCATCGTGGGCGGACGTCACCCCGTGGTCGAGCGTTTCTCTGATGCACCGTTCGTGCCCAACGACCTCGAGCTAGACGCCGGCCGGCGCATGCTCATCATCACCGGCCCCAACATGGGCGGCAAATCCACCTACATGCGCCAGGCGGCTCTCATCGTGCTGCTCGCGCACATCGGCAGCTACGTACCCGCGGAGCACCTGGTGGTAGGGCCGCTCGACCGCATCTTCACGCGTATCGGGGCGGCCGACGATCTGGCCGGCGGGCGCTCGACCTTCATGGTGGAAATGACCGAGGCGGCCAACATCCTGCACAACGCCACCTCACGCAGCCTGATACTCCTCGATGAGATCGGCCGTGGCACCAGCACCTTCGACGGGCTGTCGCTGGCGTGGGCGATGGCCCGCGACATCGCCGTGCGCGTGCGCGCCTTCACGCTGTTCGCGACCCACTACTTCGAGCTCACCACGCTCGCGCGCGAAGTGGAGGGTTGTGCCAACGTGCATCTCGATGCGACCGAGCACGGCGAGACGATCGTCTTCCTGCATGCGGTGAAGGACGGCCCCGCCAATCGCAGCTATGGGCTGCAGGTGGCACAGCTCGCGGGAGTGCCGCTGCCGGTGATCGGCGCCGCGCGGCAATTCCTCGAGTCGCTCGAGTCCGAGCGCGATCGCCAGCGCGCCACCACCAAGGGGGGCGAGCCGCAGGAGGAGCTGCCTTTGTTCGTCGCGTCACGCTCCGAGGCGGACGCGCGGCTGCACGCCGCCGTCGCTGCCATCGACCCGGACGGACTCTCGCCCAAGGCGGCCCTCGAGGAGCTCTACCGCCTCAAGCGCCTGCTGTAGGTCAGCGCAGCGAAAAGTGTCCCTGCGTGAGGAATGTTCCCGCTTCGTGTGCCACGCGCGCGGAGACCAGCATTCCGAGGTGGCTCACCGGCAGCACGATGTGATCGGTCGCGCCCGGCAGACGTGTCTCGTTCACCGCGACGGTGCCGTCGTTCTCCTCGTCGAAGTGTGCGAAGAACTGCCCGAGACCGAGCGGTTGATTGCCGGCTACGATGCCGAGGGGTCGCGGCTGCGTCCAGCGTCGTTCGCGCTCCGTGAGCAGCTCCTCGGTGACCGCGGGACCTAAGAGCCGGGCCAGCGGCGCGAACCGCCCGACGTGCTGCGCAGCACGGCTCGCGACACAGGGCACGCCGAGAAATACCACCCGCCCGGGGGGCTGCGCGGGAAAGCGCTCGAGGAAACGGTAGATGACGAGTCCCCCGAGGCTGTGCCCCATGAGGTGTATCTCGCTCGCGCCGAGATCGCGCACGAACTCCTGAAGACGCGCGGTGATGTCGCTCATGGACTCGGACGCCCCGAAATAGCGGAACAACTGCAGATCGAGGGCGAACTGCTGCGCGAGATGGTGCTTGAGAACGAGGGACTCCTCGCCCGGAAGCCACAGCCCATGCACGTAGACGACGTGCGCCAAGCTTCGAATTCCGGCTGCGGGGCGCGGTGCGGACCGCGCTCAAGCCGGCGGCGGCAAGCGCACCCGCACGTGCAGCTCGCGCAGCTGCGCCTCGCTCACCTCGGTCGGCGCATCGGTGAGCGGGTCCGCGGCGGTCTGTGTCTTGGGGAAGGCGATGACCTCGCGGATGCTGTCGGCACCCGCCATCAGCATCGCCAGGCGATCGAGTCCGAAGGCGATGCCCCCGTGCGGGGGCGCCCCGAACTTCAGCGCATCGAGCAGGAAGCCGAACTTGTTGCGTGCCTCCTCGGCGTTGATTCCCAGGAGCTCAAAGACCGTCGACTGCATCTCCTGGCGGTGTATGCGCACTGAGCCACCGCCGATCTCGGACCCGTTCAACACCATGTCGTAGGCGTTGGCGAGAGAGGTGCCGGGTGCCGCACGCAACGCCGCCGGGTCAGGGTTCTTCGGCGAGGTGAACGGATGGTGCATCGCCACCCAGCGCTTCGCTTCCGCATCCCACTCGAACATCGGAAAGTCGAGCACCCAAAGCGGCCGCCAGCCGCCCTCGAGGAGCTTCAGGTCGTGCCCCAGCTTCAGGCGCAGCGCCCCGAGCGCATCGTTGACCACGCCCGCGCGGTCGGCGCCGAAGAAGATGACATCGTTGTCCGCGGCCTGGGTGCGCTCGAGGATGCCAGCGAGTGCCGCATCGCTCAGGAACTTGATGATCGGGGACTGGAGTCCGTCGCGCCCGCGTGCACGCTCATTCACCTTGATGTAAGCGAGGCCCTTGGCACCGTAGCGTGCAACGTACGCGGTGCACTCATCGATCGCCGAGCGAGGCAGCGTGCCGCCGCCGGGCACGCGCAGCGCCGCGACCCGCCCCTGCGGGTCCTTGGCCGGGCCGGCGAACACCTTGAAGTCGCAGTCGCGCACCAGATCAGCCACGTCCGTGAGCTCGAGCGGGATGCGCAGGTCCGGCTTGTCCGAACCGTAGCGGCGCATGGCCTCCGCATAGCTCATGCGCGGGAAAGGCTCGGGGAGCGCGGTGCCGAGCACCTCGCGGAAGAAATGGCGCACCAGGCCTTCCATGACGCCTAAGATCTCGTCCTGGGTGAGGAACGAGGTCTCGATGTCGAGCTGTGTGAACTCGGGCTGCCGATCGGCGCGCAGATCCTCGTCGCGGAAACAGCGCACGATCTGGTAGTAGCGGTCGAAGCCGGCGATCATCAGCAGCTGCTTGAAGATCTGCGGAGACTGCGGCAGGGCGAAGAACTTGCCGGGGTGGGTGCGGCTCGGCACCAGGTAGTCGCGCGCGCCCTCGGGGGTCGCCTTGGTGAGCATCGGAGTCTCGAGATCGACGAAGCCGTGTGCATCGAGGTAGCCGCGCATCGAGCGCGTGAGCTTGTGCCGCAAGCGCAGCCGTTGATTCATTACGTCCCGCCGCAGGTCGAGATAGCGATAGCGCAACCGCACCTCCTCTCCCACCTGCTCATCCAGCTGAAACGGTAAGGGCTCCGAGCGGTTGAGCAGCTCGATGCTGCGGGCGCTGAGCTCCACTCGCCCGGAGGCGAGATTCGGGTTCACCGTGCCCGCCGGGCGCTCGCGCACCACGCCGGTGACGCTGATCACGTACTCGTTGCGCAGCCGCTCGGCCTCGGCGAACACCGCGGCGGCCTCGGGGTTGAATACGATCTGCAGCAGCCCTTCGCGGTCGCGCAGATCGACGAAGATGACGCCGCCGTGATCGCGGCGGCGGTGCACCCAGCCGGCAACCTGGACCTCGCGGCCGAGGAGCTCTTCGTTGACCTGTCCGCTGTAATGAGAGCGCATGAGGCGCGCGATGTTAGCGCAGGCAGTGTCGCAACTCACGTACGGAGCGGCATTTCGAGCACCGCGGCGCCGGTCAGCGCCCCGCCCCGCAGCCGCTCGAGCGCGCGGTTGGCGTCGGTGAGCGCAAAACGCTCGACCGTGCACTCGAGCCCGAGCGCCGCGGCCAGGGTGAGGAATTCCTCGCCATCGCGCCGCGTCAGGTTAGCGACCGAGCAAACCGAGCGCTCCTCCCACAGCAGCCGGTAGGGGAAAGCGGGTATGTCGCTCATGTGAATGCCGGCGCATACCACGCGCCCGCCCGGACTGACGGCGGCGAGCGCCGCGGGCACCAGCGCGCCCACCGGCGCGAAGAGGATCGCTGCATCGAGTGGCTCGGGTGGGCGCTCGTCGGACCCGCCCGCCCACACCGCGCCCAGGGTGCGTGCGAAGCGCTGGGCGGCCTCATCCCCGCTGCGGGTGAAGGCGAATATGCGCCGCCCCTGGGCGCGAGCCACCTGGGCCACGATGTGAGCGGCGGCGCCAAAACCATAGAGCCCGAGATTGGCGCCCTCCCCGGCGGTGCGGTAGGCGCGATAGCCGATGAGCCCGGCGCACAGAAGCGGCGCGAGAGAGGCCGCGGGGCCTGCGGGCAGTGGCAAACAGTAGCGTGCGTCCGCGAGCAGCTCCTCGGCATAGCCGCCGTCGCGCGTATAACCGGTGAAGCGCGCGGTGCGGCAGAGGTTCTCGCGTCCGCTACGGCAATAGGCGCACACCCCGCAGGTGTAAGCGAGCCACGGCACCCCGACGCGGTCGCCTGCCTTGAACCGGCCGGCGGCAGCTCCGGCCTCGATCACCCTGCCCACGACCTCGTGACCTAAGGTGAGCGGACAGTGAATGTCGGGCAACTCGCCCTCGAGGACATGCAGATCGGTGCGGCAAACGCCGCATGCCTCGACCGCGATGCGCAGCTCCTGCTCGCGCGGCGCAGGCAGTGTGAGCTCGGTGAGCTCGAGTGGCGAGCCCGGCGCCTTGAGGCGCATGGCCTTCATGAGTGCCTCAGGCGGCGTTCTTGTCCGCCTCGGCCTTGATGGCCGGCGGATGAGGTGGCACCACCACGCCACAGGTGATGATCATCTTGAGAGCCGCATCCACGGACATATCGAGCTCCACCACCGATGAGCGGGGCACCATGACCAGAAAGCCCGCGGTGGCATTGAGTGCCGAGGAGATGTAGACGGCGACATGCGGTTCGCCGGTCCTCTGACTCACCTCCGGAACGTCTTCGGCGGTGAGAAAGCCGAGGCTCCAGAGGCCGTTGCGCGGATACTCGATCATCACCACCTTGCGGAAGGAATTCGACTGCGAGAAGACACTCTCCGCAAAGCTCTTCACCCCGCCGTAGACCGTCCGCACCACCGGAATGCGGTTGAGCAGATCCTCACCCCAAACGACCAGCTGCCGCCCGATCAGATTGGTGACCAGAAGCCCGGTGAGCAGCAGCACGATGAGCGCCAGCAGCAACCCCGCCCCGGGGAGCGCGAAGCCCACCAGCGCCTCGGGCCGATAAGCCGGCGGCACCAGCAGCATCGTTCGGTCCATGATGCGCAACATGAAGCTCACCACCCAGATGGTGGCGACGATCGGCAGCCATACCAGCACCCCGGCGACGAGATAGCGCCGGACACTGCGTTTCCTTTCCGGTTTCTTGAGGACTGTGTCCATCGATTCCTACCGACGCCGGGGACGCGGGCTCTTCCGCGGGGCACTCTTTGCGCGCTTGCGCGGGGTGGCTGCGCGAGCGCTCGTGGGCGCTGACTTCGGCGCCGCGGACTTGGCGGCGTCTTTGGCATCGGCCGCTTTGCCCTCCTTGGCTTCGGGCTTGGCGTCCTTCGATTCCGGCTTGCTCTCCGCCTTGGGCTCCTCTTTATCCGCGCCGAGGAGGTTGCGCTTGTTCTCCTTGTCGGACTTGAAGTCTGTCTCGTACCAGCCCGCGCCCTTGAGGCGAAAGACCGGCGCGGAGACCAGCTTCTTGAGCCTCTGCTTGCCGCAGGAAGGGCAGCGCCTCAGCGGGGCGTCGCTGATCTTCTGCATGACCTCCGTGTAGAACTTGCAGGCCTGGCACTCGTATTCGTAAAACGGCATGCGCGGATTATAACGGCGCTGCCTCAGGCGCGCGCCGCCTTGCGCTCCTCGACTTTCCCGAAGGTGAGTTGACCGTCGCGGGCGCCGATGCGAATGCGATCCCCGGGGAGAAACTCACCCCGCAGGATACGCTGGGCCAGCGGATTCTCGATCTGCTGCTGGATGGCCCGCTTCAGCGGCCGCGCTCCGTACACCGGGTCGAAGCCCGCCTCGCCCAGCAGGTCGCGCGCCGCATCGTCGAGGGTCACATCCATGTTGCGCTCGGCCAGACGCTTGCGCAGATAAAGCAGCTGAATGTCGACGATCGCGCGGATCTGCGCGGTGCCGAGCGGATGGAACACCACGATGTCATCGATGCGGTTGATGAATTCCGGCCGGAAGCTCTGCTGCACGATCTCCATCACCGCGCTCTTCATCCTGGCGTAGTTCTTCTCGCCCGAGTACTCCTGGATGACCTGCGAGCCGAGGTTCGAGGTCATGATGATGACCGTGTTGCGAAAGTCCACGGTGCGTCCCTGGCCGTCGGTGAGGCGGCCGTCGTCGAGCACCTGCAGCAGCACGTTGAAAACGTCGGGGTGCGCCTTCTCGACCTCATCGAGCAGGATCACCGAGTAGGGGCGGCGGCGGACGGCCTCGGTGAGATAGCCCCCCTCCTCGTAGCCGACATAGCCGGGCGGGGCGCCGATCAGCCGTGCCACCGAATGCTTCTCCATGAATTCCGACATGTCGATGCGCACCATCGCCTCTTCGGTGTCGAAGAGGAACTCGGCGAGCGCCTTGCAGAGCTCCGTCTTGCCCACGCCGGTGGGACCTAAGAACAGAAAAGACCCGTTGGGCCGGCGCGGATCGGCGAGCCCCGCGCGCGCCCGGCGGATGGCGTCCGATACGATGCGCAACGCCTCATCCTGTCCCACGACGCGCTTGGCGAGCGCCGTCTCCATTGCCAGCAGCTTGTCCTTCTCGCCCTGCAGCATCTTCGAGACTGGAATGCCGGTCCACTTGGAGACGATCTCGGCGATCTCCTCCTCAGTCACCTTGTTGCGCACCAGGGTAGGCGCGCGCTCCTCGGCGGCGGTCGCGGCGGTGAGTTTCTTCTCGAGCTCCGGGATCTTGCCGTACTGCAGCTCCGCCATGCGCCCGAGATCGCCCGCGCGCCGCGCGGCGTCGAGCTCGAGGCGGGCTCGATCGAGCTCCTCGCGGATCTGCGCGGCGCCTTGTACCGCCGCCTTCTCGGACTTCCACACCTCCTCGAGATCGGAATATTCCCTGCCGAGGGTCGCGAGCGTCCCCTCGAGCGTGGCGAGGCGCGAGCGCGTGGCCTCGTCCTTTTCCTTCTTCAGCGCCTCCTGCTCGATCTTGAGCTGGATGATGCGCCGCTCGAGCTTGTCCAGCGCCTCGGGCTTGGAGTCGATCTCCATGCGAATGCGCGCCGCGGCCTCATCGATCAGGTCTATCGCTTTGTCGGGCAACTGGCGATCGGTGATGTAGCGGTGCGAGAGCGTGGCGGCGGCGACGATGGCCGGATCGGTGATGTCGACCTTATGGTGCACCTCGTAGCGCTCCTGCAGCCCTCGCAGGATGGCGATCGTGTCCTCCACCGAGGGCTCATCCACCAGCACCTTCTGGAAACGCCGCTCGAGGGCGGCGTCCTTCTCGATGTACTTGCGGTGCTCGTCCAGCGTCGTGGCGCCGATGCAGCGCAACTCACCACGCGCCAGCATCGGCTTGAGCAGGTTTCCGGCGTCCATGGATCCTTCACTGGCGCCTGCCCCCA
>DATGJR010000035.1:0-4048 GCA_035295065.1 Steroidobacteraceae bacterium | reverse complement strand
TTGAGCGCGAGGATGCGGTAGGCGAGCGCCTCGTCCGGGGAGATGAGCGCGGTGATCTGCCTCATTCCGAGGACCTTGGCCGCCGCCAGCCGGTGTCGGCCATTGGGGGTCCAGAAGCGTTCGTCTTCGCCGCGCACGACGATGATGGGATCGAGGAAGGCCTGCGTCTCGTCGATCTTCTGTGCCAGTCGTTTCGCGTGCGTCGGCGAGAGGTCACGCTGAAAGGGCGTGGGTTGAACCGCGCTGAGCGGCAGGCTCGCGAGCAGCATGGCGCGACCACCGAGCGGATCTCGGTAGGCGCCGAGCGGCGCGCCACCGGCAGTGCGCACCCGTGCGGTGAGCGGCGCGAGTGCGGGATCCTCGATGGAGGCCGCGACTTCGGCGGCATCCAGCCCGCGCGGGCCACCGCGCGGGGCCAGCCGGCCGCGTGCGCCACGCGTACGGCGCGCACCGGCCGCAGCAGATTTGCGTGTTGCCATCATGCGAGAATGACGGATTCCTCGGGATGTTGCCATGGATTCCCGCCTGTACTCAGTGAGCACCGCGGGGCTTTTGCCCGCGCAACGCATCGACGCCGCCGGGCACGCCCACGTCGACAGCCAAGCCGTGCTGGCGCTGGCGCTGCCGCTCATGGCCAACAGCGCGGTGCAGATCGTGCTCAACCTCACCGACATGTGGTTCATCGGTCGCATCTCGACCAAGGCGCTGGCGGCGGTGGGCGCGGTGCAGTGGCTGGTGGTGGTGGCGGTGCTGGTGCTCGGCGGCGCAGGCACTGCCGTGCAGACGATCGTGGCGCAATCCTACGGCGCGCGGCGCTATCGCCGCGCCAGCCAGGCCACCTGGACGGCTCTGTGGGCCATGTTGTGCGCGGCGCCGCTGTTCGTGGCCGTCGGCGCCGCGCGCCATCTGCTGTTCGCGCCCTTCGGCTTCGACCCGGAGGTCGAGCGGCTGGCCGGCGCCTTCTGGTTCCCGCGCGTCGGCGGAGCGGCGGCGGGAGCGGCGATGTGGGCAATGCTCGGCTTCTTCAACGGCACCGGGAAGCCGCGCCTCACGCTGCTCATCACGCTGGTGACCACCGGGGCGAATGCGCTGCTCAACCAGGTGTTCATTTTCAATCTCGGCCTGGGGATCGCCGGCTCCGCCTGGGCCACCAACGTTGCGCAGGTGTTGGGTCTGACGCTGGCGATCGCGATCTTTCTGCGCGCCGACTACCGCCGGCGCTACGCATCCCATCTCACCTGGCGACTCAAGCGCACGAGGCTCAGCGAGCAGCTGCGCCTCGGCGTGCCGATGGGGCTCTCGCCGGCGGCTGACCTTCTCGGCTTTGCGATCTTCCAGATGATGCAGACGCGGCTCGGCACCGTGGGGGGCGCCGCGACGCAGATCGTCACGATCCTCACCTCGCTCGCCTATATGCCCGGCTTCGGCATCGCCTGCGCGGGCACGACGCTGGTCGGCCAGTCGATCGGCGCCGGCGCGCGCGACTGGGCGCTCACCGTCGGCAATCGCGTGATCCTGCTCGCGGCGCTCTACATGGCCGCGATCGGAGTGTTGATTGCCCTCGGGGGACCGTGGCTCCTGCCCGCCTTCGCCGCGGCGCACGATGCCGACTCGGCCGCGGCGGTCGCGCTCGGCCTTAAGTTGCTGTGGCTCGCGGCGGGCTACCAGTTCTTCGACGGTCTCAATCTCGGCAGCAGCCTGTGCCTGCGCGGAGCGGGCGATGTGCGCGTGCCGGCGGCGCTGGTATTGCCGGTGTCGATGCTGCTGCTGGTGCCGCTGGCGCATTCGCTCACCTTCGCCCCGGGCGAAGGTTGGGTGCACTTCCTGCCGCAGTTCGGCTTCGGCGCCGTCGGCGGCTGGGTGGCGGTGCTCATCTATGTCATGGTGCTCGGAACGACGCTGTACCTGCGGTGGCGCTCGCGCGCCTGGCAGGCGATCCGCATCTGAGAGCCGAGGGAAACGCAATGTTCGTGACGCTGAAGACGGTGCTGCGCGAGCTGCTGCTCCCCCCCGGTGGCCTCCTGCTGATCGCGTTTGCCGGCGCCTGGCTTCTCGGCCGTCGGCGTTGGGGATGGGTGCTGCTGCTCGCACCCCTCGCCGCTCTCTGGCTGCTCGCGACGCCGCTCGTGGGTGAGGGACTGATGCGTCTCGCGCAGCGCTATCCGGCGCTCGACCTCGGCCAGCCCACGCAGGCGCAGGCCATCGTGATCCTGTCCGGCGGCCACCCCCGGTGGGCGCCGGAGTATGCCGGCCCGGCCGCGGGAGACGTGCTCCTCGAGCGTGTGTCCTATGGCGCCTATCTGGCGCGCCATACCGGGCTTCCGGTGCTGATCTCAGGCACCGCGACGGATGCCGCCGCCATGGAGGCCGAGCTGTCGCGCGATTTTGGCATCCGCCCCCGCTGGGTCGATGGCGGGTCGCGCGACACTTTCGATAACGCGGAGCTCTCCTCGCGCCTCCTCAGGGCCGACGGTATTCACCGGATTCTCCTCGTCACGAGCAGTGAGCATGAGTGGCGCGCGACGCGGGAGTTCCTGAGCGCAGGCATGGCGGTCGATCCCGCGCCGGTCCACGTGTGGCTGCCCCATCAGCATGTGCTCGTCGACTATCTGCCGGACGCATACGGCCTGCTGCTCTCGACCGACGCCCTGCATGAGCTCGTGGGCGATGCAATGCGCGCACCGCTCGCCGCCCTGGGCCGGCGGCACGGGCACTGACGGCACTCGGCGGCCGAATGAGCGTCGAGCTCCCGGTGACCGTCTTCCGCTCGCCCCGCAGGCGCGCCTGCGAGGAGCGGCAGCTGGTGCTCACCGCCGTCGGCGTCGTGGCGGAAGTGGTGCCGGACTTCGGCGAGTTCCTGCTGCAGGTGGATCCGCGGGATGCGGCGGAGGCGGCGCGGCATCTCGCCCAGTACGAGTCGGAGAATCGTCCGCCGCCTCCTGCCCCGCCGCCATCGCCTCTGCACCCGCACGCCTGGGTCGGCTGTCTCGGCTATGCCGCGACACTCCTCGGGGTGGCCTACGTGGTCGGCGGCGGACGGGTGCGGCTCGATGCCTTTGATCTCGGCACGCTCAATTGCGCGCGCGTGCAGGGCGGTGAGTGGTGGCGCGCCTGGACCGCACTCACCCTGCATCTCGATGGACCGCATCTGGCCGCCAATCTCGGAGCCGGCGTCTGGTTCGGCTATCTCGCGGCACGGCAGCTCGGCGTCGGCACCGCATGGCTCCTGATCGTGACGGGCGCGGCCTTCGCCAACCTGGCCGAGGGACTCCTCGGTCCGCCCGAGCACAGCGCCGTCGGTGCCTCGACAGCCGTGTTCACGGCGCTCGGCCTCATGTCGGCGTATTCCTGGCGCGAGCGCTTTCACCTCCCGCAGCACTGGGGCCGTCGCTGGGGGCCGCTGATCGCGGGCGTCATCATGCTCGGCTGGACCGGCTCAGCCGGCGAGGGGACGGATCTCGTGGCCCACGTCGCAGGCTTCCTCACGGGAGTACTGCTCGGAGCGGCAGCCGCGACGCGTGCACTGCGCGCCGTGCTCGGGCGTGTACCGCAGTGGCTGGCGGGCGCGCTGGCGCTTGCTTCCATCGCGGTAGCCTGGGCGTGCGCGCTCAGCGCGCACCCCGCGCACTGAGAAGACTAGGGTCCTTCGACCGTGTAGCCGCGCGCCCGCAGCGCCGCGAGCGCACCTCCCTCACCCAGCAGCCGGTCCATCGACTGCACCGCGAGCGTCCCGCGGTTGTGGGCGAGACTGTCCTGCACCACCAGCAGCCAGTCATCCTGGGCGCGCGCGATGAGAGTGCGCACCCGCTCGGAAGTGGAGACCGCCGCGACGCAGGCGGTGCGCTCGTCGGTGTGCACGAGCCTGCGCAGCGTCCCGACGTCGCCGAGCGCCCAGGCGCGCGCGCGCTCCTGCATGGGGGCTAAGTCAGTCTCGAGACGTGTCACCACCGCGTCGAGGCAGGCGACCTCGGCTGAGAGCGGTGTCCCGCCCACGTCCTTCAGAACATTCACCGGATCGTCGATCTTCAGCTTGTCCTGGCGGATGCGC
>DATGJR010000034.1:0-4412 GCA_035295065.1 Steroidobacteraceae bacterium | reverse complement strand
CGCGGGCGCAAGACCCGCCGCCGTCCACGACTCCCGCAGAAAGCGGTTGAGCACGGCGAGCTGCGAGGCTTCCGCCGCCACTGTGCAGCGCGCGGTCAAGCGCGGCCTGGCTGCGCCTTTGCGAGCGCCGTCGCCCGGTCCGGATGTACGGGGATGATGCGACTGAAGCCGCTCAGATCGAATACCTCTCGCACCGCCGGCTGCAGCGCACACAACGCGAACGGGATGCCCGCGCGCTGCGCCGCACGGGCGCCGAGCAGCACCGCCCGCAGGCCGGCGCTCGAGACATACTCGAGCGCGGCGCCATCGATGATGACCGCCGCTGGCTTGCCGGCACCGCTCAAGAGCCGCTCGACGGCCTCCTGAAAGGCGGGTGCGGCATCGAAATCCATCCTGCCTTGCGGAATCACGCAGGTGGCCTCCGCCAGGGCCTCGATTCGCAGGTTCATGGCACGCCCCAGGTGAGCACGGTGAGGGTGATGTCATCCGACTGCGGTGTCGGGCCGGCGAAATTGCTCACACTCTGACAGATTCGTTCGACCAGCGCGGCAGGCGTACCGCCGCCGTGTATGTGCACCTCATCGACCAGTCGGTGCGCTCCGTAGAGCTCATCCGTCGGGTTGCAGGCCTCGGTTATGCCGTCCGTGTAGAGCACCAGCCGGTCACCCTGCAGCAGCTGCACCATGTGAGTGGGATACCTGATCCCCTGCATGGCCCCCAGCACCAGCCCCCCGGCGCCGTCGAGCATCTCGATCGGCCCGCTGGCGCGGCGCACATAGGGCGGGTTGTGGCCGCCGTTAGCGTAGCGCAGCACGCCAGTCTGCGGGTCGAGTATGCAGTAGAAGACCGTGACGAAGAGATCGAGCGGGTTCTGCGCGCACAAGGCCTCATTGGTTTGCGCCAGGCATTCGCCCGCATCGCCATACCGGGCAGCCAGCTCGCGCAGGTTGGTGCGCGCCACCGCCATGAAGAAGGCCGCCGGCACTCCGTGGCCGGACACATCGGCGATCACCAACCCGATCCGACCGTCCGGGAGCTCGATAAAGTCGTAGAAGTCTCCGCCCATGGTGGTCGCCGGAATCATCCGCGCGGCACCCTGGCATCCGGGTCTGGCCGGGAAGGCCGCCGGCAGGATGGCCAGTTGCAGGGAGCGGGCGACGTCGAGCTCCGCTTTCAGCTGCGCCTGCGCTTTTTCCAGTGCGGCGTTTTTCTCCTGGAGCTCGCGGGTGCGCTCCTCGACGACGCTCTCCAGGACGTGCGTCTGCAGCTTCAATACCCGCAGCAGACGCAGCAGCCGCAGGGCCCGCAGCCACCGGGCATCGAATCCGCCGAGGTAGAAAGGCGCGACCGCGAGCAGATCGATGGCGCCCTGGTAGCTGAAGATGAACGCGAAGGGGTTGCGCGCGGCGATGAGACGCAGCAGGTACTCGAAGGTGAAGACCGCCACGATGACGATCTCGGACACGCGCAGTGTCCGCAGCGCCCACTGTGGCAGTGCGGGAATCGACTCGACGCCGATCGAGGCGACGCTGAGGACGATCAGCACCAGGATGAGGTTCTCGAAGGCGCGGGCATAGGGCCCGCGGCCCTCGACCACGAGCTGAGCGAGCCCACGCAGCTTCGTGCCGGACAGCGCCGGCAGTCGCAGGAGCGATGCCATCGCGGGCGGCAGCGTCAGGCTCGCCCGGGCGGCTCGTGCTCGCGGTGAAACCGATGAATCGTCCAAAGGTAACTCTCCATCAACGAGTCCTTGCCGAGCTCGGCGAGGATCTCCAGGCGGCGCCCGAAGGCTACCGTGCGCGACAGCTGCATACGCGCGCGCGAAAAATGCTTCAGCTGATTGCGGTACTGCCACAGCAGCTCGCGGCTGGCCATCTTGTTCTGGTGCAGCTCCCAGGAAGCGAGTGTGACCGCCACGAGTCCCATCATGAAGGTCAGCACGTTCTCGAGCGATCCACCCGGAGCCAGCCCCGCGCCCCGCTCGCTGCCGAGCAGCAGCAGCACCAGCACCACCGCTATGATCACGCCGAACAGGGTGCGCTTCATCCACTTGGTGCGCATGGCGCTGCGATGCAGCTTCGCCACCTTTCTGATGAAGTACTGGCGCTGGTTCTCGATCCATGACTCGTCGATCCCGGCCACGTCCGCGCCCGGCTCCTGTTCGGAGTAGGTCGGCGGCGCTTCCACCGCGGTGAGCACGTGCCCCATCCAGCCGAATCCATGGAAGCTGTTGATGCCCGAGAGCGACAACACTTCCTCGGCGTCGACCAGCTGGTCGCCGTGCGCGAGGCGCAGGTAGAACTTCACGCGCAGCGTCTCGGCGAGAGCCCTGCACATGAGGTGCTTCGCAAACCAGTGCCGCTCGTGCAACACGTAGTAAACGACGGCGCTCGAGGTCAGGATCAGAAGGTAGGCGAACAGCAGCAGCCGCGTGTTCATGAACTTCTCGTACACGAGATACGCGAGGCCCATGGCGAAGGCGACCAGGTTGAAGAAGGCAAACAGGCGGTCCGAGCGCCGCTGGAAGTGCAGGGCCAGCGCGTCGGCCTTGCCATATTGAAGATCGATGCGCTCGAGCACCGCCTGATCTCCCGGGTCCGGCCTGAGCTGCGGGGGGAGACTGCGCAGCAGGGAGTCGGGAGGACGCGGGGCGGGCCAGCGGCTGCCGGCGAAGCGCTGATACTCGCGGTTGTAGATGTTCAGCGAGCGCAGGTGGACTTCCAGACGATGCGGCATGGTCGGCAGTCGCAGCAAGGCGTTGTCACCGAGCCCGGTGAGAAAGCACGGTGATCGTGCATCCACCGCCGCTCCCGCGCGCGAGCGCGCGGTCGGAATCCAGTACACCAGGCGTGCCGCGACGTCGTGGTCGGGAGAGGAATCCGAGAGCTGCAGCCGCTCATCGCCTTTGTTGCGATCCGTCCGAACCCCCAGGTAGCGCAGCACCGTGTCCGCGGTACCGCTGGCCAGGAGCGAAGGCTCCCCGTCCCATAGCGCGATCAGCAGGCTGCAGCCCCGGATGAGGCTGCGGCTGACCCGGCCGTAGAGCGCGTCCCGGCCGGCGCTCCCCGCGGCGATGCCGGCCGCGCGGTCGGCGGCAGTGAGCGGCAGCTCGCGGCAGGCGACGTGCGGATGCGCCAGCAGGGTGTTGAGCAAGGTCAACGACTCCGGGTCGAAATCCCTCGCGTAGTCCGCCAGCGGCATCGGCAGCAGGGCATCGACCCGCAAGCCGAGCTCCAGGGCAGTCTGCACCACCAGCAGGTCGGCGCCCGCGGCCATGCCCGCCATGATTCGCAGCTCCGAGTCGGGCAGGCGTTTCGCGAGCTGCTCGAGGATCCCGGTGACCGACGCGCGCAGCTGCTGCAGCGCGGCGGGGTGAAGGTCGCGATGCCCGGAGATGCCGACGACGAATGGTGAGATATTGTTGTGGGTCGACACGGCCCGAACCGCAGCGGGTCAGGAAGATGGTCAGTGAAAGATTCTCCGCTTGCGGGGCGCCCCCGACAACGCCTCGCGGCGGCGGCGGCGCCGTGATATCGCGCGCTGGGGGGGACTGCGCTAGACTCCCGCCTCGATTTGGCCTTCGGGCCTGATAACAAGGAAGAACGACAGCCAGGGAGGGTACCCGCCGACGAGGACTTGCGCCTTGGATTCGCCAAAGTACGTGGCGTTCTTGAGCTATAGCCACCGCGATGCAAAGTGGGGGAGCTGGCTGCACAAGGCGCTCGAATCCTACCGCCCCCCCAGGCAACTGGTCGGCAAAGTCACCGCCCGCGGGCCGGTGCCCAAACGCGTCTCGCCGGTGTTCCGCGACCGCGAGGAGCTCGCGAGCGCAACCGATCTCGGCTCGATGCTCATCGAGGCGCTGCGGCTCTCCGCCTGTCAGATCGTCATCTGCTCGCCGAGCGCGGCTCGTTCCAAGTGGGTCAATGAGGAGATCCTCGCCTTCAAGCGGCTCGGCCGCGAGGACCGGATTTTCTGTCTGATCGTCGATGGCGAGCCGAATGCCTCGGACAATCCCGCGCAGGCCGACGAGGAATGTTTTCCGCCGGCTCTGCGCTATCGTCTCGGTCCCGACGGCGAGCTCAGCTCGGTGCGCACCGAGCCGATCGCGGCCGATGCGCGCCCCGGCAAGGACGGGCGCAACCACGCAAAACTGAAGCTGATCGCCGGGCTCCTCGGCGTCGGATTCGATGCTCTGCGCCAGCGCGAGCAACAGCGCCGGCAGCGACGGCTCTTTGCGATCGCATCCGGAGCCATCGCCGGCATGGTCCTGACGAGCGGGCTCGCCGCCGCCGCTCTGATCGCCCGCGCGGCCGCGCAGCGCCAGACCGTCATCGCGCGGCGCGAGGCCGAGACAGCCAAGCGGTCCACCGAATTTCTCGTCGGTCTCTTCCGCGTCTCCGATCCGAGCG
>DATGJR010000033.1:0-12473 GCA_035295065.1 Steroidobacteraceae bacterium | reverse complement strand
GTGAAGTCGTGGCGGCGGATCTTGACCCCGACGCAGGCGGTGACCAGCTGCCGGCCGCGCAGCCGCGCACAAGCGAGGTCCGCCAGACGCGCGAGCTGCGCCTGGAGCACGCGCGGGTCGGCCACGTCCGTCTCGAAGGTGTCTTCGGCGGAGAGCGACTTCTCCTCGGCATCCGGCACCACCGGCCGCTCATCGATCCCCGATGCCCGCTCGCGTATCCAGGCTGTGTAACGGCCGAAGAGCGGCCATAGCACCGCATCGGGCGCACTGCGCAGCTGCGCGAAAGTGCGGATGCCCGCCGCCTCGACGCGCGCGCCGGTCTTGCGCCCGAGGCCCGGGAGCCGGCGCACCGAGAGCGGATCGAGCACTTCGTGCACGCGCTCCGGCGGCACCACCGTGAGGCCGTCAGGCTTCTCCAGATCGGAGGCGATCTTGGCGATGAGCTTGTTGGGAGCGACGCCCACCGAGGCGGAGAGCCCGGTGACCTCGCGGATGCGCGCCTTGATGCGGCGCGCGATCTCGACCGCGCCGCCGAGCAGCTCCTGGCTGGCAGTCACATCGAGAAAGGCCTCATCGAGCGACAGGCCCTCCACCAGCGGGGTCATTTCATGGAAGACACCGAAGATGGCTCGTGAGACTTCCTGGTAGCGGCCCATGCGCGGGCGCACGCAGATCGCGTGCGGGCAAAGCCTGAGCGCCGTACTCATCGGCATGGCGGATCGCACCCCGTAAGGTCGCACCTCGTAGCTCGCGGCCGTGACGACGCCGCGCCCTCCGGCCCAGCCGACGATCACCGGAGCACCGGCCAGCTCCGGGTTGTCGTGCTGCTCGACGGACGCATAGAAAGCGTCCATGTCGACGTGCAGAACCGCGCGACTCATGGGCTGACCGATCTGCCGTTCGCTTTGGCGCCGCCTCAGCCGCTCACCTGAGGACGGTGATCGTAATCCTCTTCGAGATCACCGGCGGATCGTGCGGGATGTGGTTCTGGTCGGCGAGCAGCAGCTGGAGCGTGTGCTTGCCGGGGGTGAGCGTGAGAGAGGTCTCGGTCTGGCCCTTGCCGAAGTGCCTGATGTTCTCGGTTGCCGGAAGCGGAGCCGCCATGTTGGTGGGCGCGTTGGTGTCGATGAGCAGGTGATGGTGGCCGGTGTTCTCGGCCTTCATGCCCGCGGGTGCGATGCCCATGCCCTTGAGGCCGAACTGCACTACGACGGGGTTGCTGAGCTTGGCCCCGTCCTTCGGGCTGATGATGTAGACCTCGGCGCCGGGAGGTGAGGGGGTGCGTTCCTGCGCCAGGGCGGCGAGAGGGAGTGCGAGCAGCGCGAGCGCGATGGTGAGCAAACGCATGTGCGAGTCTCCTCGAGTTAGAGAGCGGCTTAGAGCGTCACGAAGGCATAGAGCGCCGTGGCCGCGACGGTGAATGCGCCGGCCACGAGGTACACGAAGGCAAGCACTCCGAGCTTGGCGACCGTGCGCAGCCGCCCTTGGCCGTACATGACGCGCATGGAGCGGAACAGGTACCAGGCGACGTACAGCGTCGTGACCCAGCCGATCAGCGTCGCCGCGAACGGCAGCAATGCGCTCAGGATTCCGGCGAGCAGCACCGCCAGGAAGGCGAACGAATGGTTGTGCAGCAGGAACAGCAGATGCTCCACGTAGTAGTGTCGCGGGTGCCAGTAGAGCAGCATCATGACGCCCGCGAGAAGCGGCAGGAACAGGAACATGGCGCGCGGCAGGTTGTGCAGGAACGACTGCCCGAGCGAGCGGCCCTGGTCGCGGGCGGCCTGTTCGCAGCTGCGACGGAACAGCGGCTGCAGCGTCGCATGCCACGGACCCGAGTAGCTGATCAGCTTGCAGTGCTCCGCATCGCCCTGGAGGGTGCTGCCCCTGTCGGAGGCCTGCGGCGCCGGGGTGGCGCCGGTGGCGGGCCCGGTGTTCGCGCCCGTGGCGGGTCCGGTGTTGGTGCTCGCGGTGGCGCCGTTGTTGGCGCCCGCTCGGGTCTCACCGGGGACCAGGACCACGGCGCCCCGCTGCCGCGCCGCGGCGATCGCGGCACGGGCCTCGGGAGTCAGACGCGCCGTCTCTCCCGTGTGCGCGGTTGCGGCGAGCCACAGGAAGAACACCACCGACAGCACCAGGTACAAGCGCACCGGCGGCAGGTAGCTGGCGCGCCGGCCATCGAGGAACTGGCGCGTGAGATACCCCGGCTTGAAGAGCAGCGCCCACAGCGTCCGCCAGACGCGCGAGTCCGCGTGCGTTACGTCCTCGAACGCCACCTTGAGGAAGTGCCACAGCGACTGCACCGGCGCTTCCAGGCGCTGGCCGCAGTTGCCGCAATAGCGCCCGGCGACGCTCGCGCCGCAGTTATCGCAGCGCGGGAGCGGGGCGGCTGCGGCAGGCGCGCCGGCTGCGGCAGAGGCGCTCGCAGACGGCGTCAGAATGCCGACCGCAGCCTCACCTAACGCCACGTCCTCAGGGGTGCTCACGCCACGTGCGGCCGCGATTGCGCGGCGGGCGGCTGCGCCTGCGCGGCGAGCTCCTCGGAAGCAAAGTCATCGACGTTGATCAGATCCATGGTCTTGCGGTCGTACTCCCGCAGCGCCGCGGCTTCGGTCTCGGACACGATGCCCGCCGTCAGGGCCTGCTGGATCTGGCCCGGGAGGTCGAGCGCGCTCACCTTGCCGGTCTTGACCCCCTCGACGCGGATGCGCTTCAGGAGCGGCTCGAGCTGCTCTGCCAGCAGCATGGCCTCATCGAGCAGGCCGAGGGGGTTATTCGGCTCGAGCGTGAGGTAGATGCCCGAGCACAAACGGGTGCGCGAGGCGGTGGAGGCGGTGACGAGCCCGGCGACGCGATGCGCGAGAACGTCGTCGGGCGCTGAGTACACCAGGCCGCGGGGGAAGATGAGCGCGCGCATGATGCCCGCGAGCGCGCGGTTCGGGAAGTTGCGCAGGAACCCATGCAACTGCTCCTGCGCCTGGTAGAGAAGATTGCGGCACGCCCATTCGACGATCGGCAGGTCCTCGGGAGGTGCGCCCTGGTTCTGATGGTGCTTGAGCACCATGGAGGCGAGGTACATCGAGGAGAGGACGTCGCCGAGGCGCGCCGACAGGCCCTCCTTCTTCTTGAGGTAACCGCCGAGCGTCAGCATCGCCACATCCACGGCGAAGGCGAAGGACGCCGAGAAGCGCACGATGTGCTGGTAGTAGCGCGCGGTCTCGCCGCTCACCGGTACGCGCGTGAAGCGGGCCAGGGTCAACGCCATGACGAAGGAGCGCACCGCGTTGGAGATGGTGAAGCCGATGTGCCCGAAGAGCGCGCGATCGAACTCCTCGACCCCGGCCTTGCGGTCGGGATTGCGTGCAGCGGTCATCTCGCGCAGCACGAACGGATGGCAGCGGATCGCGCCCTGGCCGAAGATGATGAGATTGCGCGTGAGGAGGTTGGCGCCCTCGACGGTGATCGCGACCGGGATGATCTGGTAGCCGCGGCCGAGATAGTTGCGGGGGCCGAGCATGATGCCCTTGCCGCCGTGCACGTCCATGGCATCGTTGCCAACCTGGCGCCCCATCTCGGTGAGATGCGATTTGAGCATCGCCGAGGGGACGGAAGGCTTCTCGCCCCCATCGATCGCGCCTGCGGTCACCGAGCGCCCGGCATCCATCGTGTAGGTGAGGCCGACCATGCGGGCGATGACCGCCTCCACCCCTTCGAATTTTCCAACCGGCATGTTGAATTGCGTGCGGATGCGCGCGTAGGCGCCGGTCGCCCACACGCCCGCCTTGGCGGCGCCGGTGGTGTTCGAGGGGAGCGAAATGCAGCGGCCCACCGAGAGCTGCTCGACCAGCATGCGCCAGCCGCTCCCCGCCATGGCGGGGCCGCCGATGATGAAGTCGAGCGGTACGAACACGTCGCGCCCCTGAATCGGGCCGTTCTGGAACGGGATGTTGAGCGGAAAGTGCCGCCGCCCGATGGTGATTCCGGGAGTGTTGCGTGGGATCAGAGCGCAGGTAATGCCGATGTCGCTCTTGCCGCCGAGGAGCCGCTCCGGATCGAACATGCGGAAGGCGAGCCCGATGACCGTCGCGATCGGAGCAAGCGTGATGTAGCGCTTGGAGAAATTGAGCTTGAGACCCACGATCTCCGTGCCCTGCCACGTGCCGCGGCACACCACCCCGGTGTCGGGGATGGAGGCGGCATCGGAGCCGGCGCGCGGAGCGGTGAGCGCGAAGCAGGGCACCTCATCGCCGCGGGCGAGGCGCGGCAGGTAGTAATTCTTCTGCTCCTCGGTGCCGTAATGATTCAGCAGCTCCGCGGGGCCCAGGGAGTTGGGAACCGCGGCGTTCGAGGCCGCGGTGGGGCTGCGGCTCGAGATCTTGGCGAGCACGCAGGAATGCGCGTAGGCGGAGAACTCGAGCCCCCCGTATTTCTTCGGAATGATCATGGCGAAGAAACCGCGGCTCTTGAGGAAGTCCCAGGCCTCGGGCGGGAGGTCGGCGCGCTCGTGAGTGATGTGCCATTCATCGAGCATGCGGCACAGCTCCTCGCACGGGCCATCGAGGAAGGCCCGCTCCTCGTCCGAGAGCGCCGGCGGCCGCGCGGCGAGGAGCTTCGACCACTGCGGCGCGCCGGTGAAGAGCTCCCCGTCCCACCACACGGTGCCGGCTTCGAGTGCCTCGCGCTCGGTCTGCGACATCGCCGGCAGGAGCTTCAGGTACGCGGCCATGAAGGGGCGGGTGATGAGTGACTTGCGCAGCGGCCGCACATTCAGCAGCCACAGTCCCGCCAGCAGCACCCACAGCAGTCCCTTCCAGATTCCGGCCGGCGCGCCCGCGGTCGTATAGAGCGCCAGCAGCAGCGTGAAAGTGACGGTGAAGGCGAGCAGCGACAGCCTGCGGTAGGCGAGGAACAGTACCGCGGCGATGAAGACCAGCGTGATGAGGCCGCCGACCTGCGTCACGGCATACGCGGCGGCCAGCACCAGAAGCAGCGTTACGATCGCGCCAGCCATGTCAGTTTCCTTGCCCGCGAGTCAACTCGCGCTTCCAATCAGGTCTTTTACACCATCGCGCTCTTCGCGCAGCTCGGCGTGGGTCGAGTCCATGCGCTTGCGGCTGAAATCATCGATAGTCAGGCCCTGCACGATGCGGTAGTCCCCGTTCGCGATCGTGACCGGATAGGAATAGATGACGCCGGCTCCGATGCCGTAGCTGCCATCCGCGGGCACCGCCATGCTCACCCAGTCGTCCTGCGGCGTGCCATGGAGCCAGGTGTGCACGTGATCGATCGCGGCGGAGGCGGCCGAGGCGGCCGAGGATGCGCCGCGCGCCTTGATGACCGCGGCGCCGCGCTGCTGCACGGTCGGAATGAAGGTGCTCTCGATCCACTGCCGATCGACGAGTGAGCTCGCTGCCTTGCCGCGCACGGTGGCGTTGCCGAGATCCGGGTACTGCGTGGCCGAGTGATTTCCCCAGATGGTCATGCGGCGGATGTCGGCGACGTGCGCGCCGGTTTTCTCGGCGAGCTGCGAGAGCGCACGGTTGTGATCGAGCCGCGTCATCGCGGTGAAGTTGCGCGGGTTGAGATCGCGCGCGTTGGCCTGGGCGATGAGCGCGTTGGTGTTGGCGGGATTGCCGACCACGAGCACCCGCACGTTGCGGTCCGCGACGGCGTTCAGCGCCTTGCCTTGAGCGGAGAAAATCTGCGCGTTTGCGAGCAGCAGGTCCTTGCGCTCCATGCCAGGTCCGCGCGGCCGCGCTCCCACCAGCATCGCCACCTGACAGTCACGGAAGGCGACTTTCGCATCGTCAGTGGCGATCGCGCTGTCGAGCGTCGTAAAGGCGCAATCGTTGAGCTCCATCAGCACGCCCTGAAGCGATGGGAGCGCGGCGGTGATCTCGAGCAGGTGGAGCCTGACGCGTGTGTCGGGACCCAGGAGCGCGCCCGAGGCGGCACGGAAGGCGAGTGCATAGCCGATCTGCCCGGCGGCTCCGGTGATCGCGACATTCACGGGCTTGTTCATGGTGGGTTCTTTGTTTAGCGGGGAAAAAACAGGGCGCGAAATTCTAGCCTGTGCGTCTCCCACGGCCGCAAAAAGGCTGCGTTCACGGCGGCGCACGGCTCTACGGGCCCTGCCGGGCCACTGCTGACCCCCATTTTCAGGGGCATAACTGATTTGCTGAAATAGTTTGACACTATTGTAGTGTTGTACTAGAGTACATCACCAAGGAAGGCGACCTGCATGGGGCAGGAAGCCGAAAGAGAGAGAAAGCTGAAGGAGATGACCATGAACGCCCTCAATACACTGTCCCGCAACGTGACCTGCTTCGCCGCCGCCCTGGTGATTTGCGCCATCTGCGGCAATGCCTTCGTCGAGTCCACCGCGACCGTTCGCGGTGCCCAGCCGGAAGTGACCACGCTCGCCCACGCTGCCTCCCCGTCCTGGTTCGGGCGGCCCCAGCCGGCGGTTTTGGTAGATTAATCGGCTAACCCTCCTCCCCGACGCCCTCAAAGCGAAGGCAATCATGGACCCTCAGTGGGATAACAGCCTGCCGATCTACCGGCAACTGCGTGACCGCGTGGTCGCCATGATCCTCGAGGGCGTCCTGAAGGAAGGCGACCCGCTGCCCTCGGTACGCAACGTCGCGGCCGACTTCCGCCTGAACCCGCTGACGGTCCTCAAGGGCTATCAGCAGCTGGTGGACGAGCAGCTGGTCGAGAAGCGCCGGGGCCGCGGCATGTTCGTGAGCACCGGCGCCCGCAAGGCGCTGATGAAAGACGAGCGGCAGCGCTTCCTCGAGGACGAATGGCCCAAGGTCTACCAGACCATCCAGCGGCTGGGTCTTACGAGCGAAGAGCTGCTGCGCGTAGGGGCCGCAGCCCCCGCAGCCCCCTTCCCGCCGACGAATGCCAAAGGTGAGCCAGATGACAGCGGTAATTGAAGCGCGCGGACTTGCGAAATCCTATGGCGGCACCCGCGCCCTGGACGGCGTCAGCTTCACGGTCGAGCCCGGCCGCATCGTCGGCCTCATCGGCCCGAATGGCGCCGGCAAGACCACCGCGCTCAAGGCGATTCTCGGGCTCACGCCCTTCGCCGGCGAGCTGCGCGTACTCGGACTCGACCCGCGCTCGCAGCGCGATGAGCTGATGCGCGACGTGTGCTTCATCGCCGACGTCGCGGTGCTGCCGCGCTGGCTGCGCGTGTGCCAGGCGGTGGATTTCGTCGAGCACGTACACCCGCGCTTCGACCGCAGCGTGGCCGAGAATTTTCTCGCCAAGACCGATATCAAGCGCAACAGTCGCGTCGGTCAGCTCTCCAAGGGCATGGTGACGCAGCTGCACCTGGCTCTGATCCTGGCGATCGATGCCAGGCTCCTGGTGCTCGATGAGCCAACCCTCGGCCTCGACCTTCTCTACCGGCGGCAGTTCTACGACACGCTGCTGAACGACTATTTCGACAAGGAGCGCACCATCCTCATCACCACCCACCAGGTGGAAGAGGTGGAGCAGCTCTTCACCGACGTGATCTTCATCAACCACGGACACTTCACGCTCAACTCCTCGGTGGAGGAGCTCGGCAACCGCTATGCGCAGCTCGTCGTGAGCTCCGAGCAGGCGGCGCGCGCCCGCGAACTGAAGCCCTTCTACGAGCGCGAGGTATTCGGCCGGGTCGCCATGTACTTCGAGGGGCGCTCACCGGTTGAGCTCGCCGCGTACGGTGAGCTGCGCACCCCCTCCATCGCGGATCTGTTCGTCGCCAAGATGCAGGGAGCGACCCCATGATGACCCAAGCCGCAGGATTCAGCCGGCCTGCCGGACCGAACGTCCGGCGCCGCGATTCCGCGAGCGCGCTCGAGCGGCTCGGTCGCTGGGAGCGCTGCGCCCACTGGCTGGCGCCGCTCCTGACCGCCGGACTGCTTGGCGCCTGTACTTACCTCATGTTCCTTGCCGCCCGCGGGGGCTCCGTCATATGAACGCCAACGTTGCAACGGTCGCCGCAGCGCCCGCGCTCCTGCGCCGCGCCGGCCCCCTCGATTCCTTCGTGATGCTCGCCCGACGGGAGCTCTGGGAGCACCGGTCGCTGTGGATCGCGCCGCTGGTGGTGGAGGGGCTGCTCGCGATCGCGCTCCTCATCGGGCGCATCAACATGGACCTCCCGGAGGAGATCCTCGGCCCGCAACAGAGGGTCGCGATACTCACCTTCCTGCAGTGGGCGCTCGCCCAGCCGGTGTTCATCGTCACTTCGATCGTCGTCGGCTTCTATCTGATCGACTGCCTGTACGCCGAGCGCAAGGACCGCAGCATCCTTTTCTGGAAGTCGCTGCCCTTGTCGGACGCGATCACGGTCAGCTCAAAGCTCCTGGTTGCCCTCGTGGTCGTGCCGCTCGGTGCGCTGCTGCTCGCCACCGTCTTCGACCTGCTGTTCGCCGGCATCGTCGCACTGCGGATCCCGGGAACGCTCAGCTGGAGCACGGTCGAGTGGCTGAGGACCGAGCTCGTGCTGTTGCTCGAGGTAGTCCTCGGAGTTCTCTGGTACGCGCCGATCGCGGCCGCGCTACTGCTCTTCTCCGCCTGGATACGGCGCAACCCGATCGTGTGGGCCACTCTCGTGCCCATCGTCCTGCCGATCGTCGAGTTCGTGGCGCTGCGCACCCGCTACATCTACCGGTTCGAGACCTATCGGTTGAACGGGATCTGGCACAAGCTGGCGGCCGGCCCCGACCTCTTTGGAAACATGCACAACTTCCCCCCGGTCGGCATCGTCCTCGACCGCTTCAACATCGCCGGCGTCTTCACCGATCCAGACCTGTGGCTCGGAGTGATCGCGGCCATCGCGCTGACCTACGCTGCCATCCGCGTGCGGCGCTATCGGGACGATACCTAGTTCATGGGCGCGCGCCGCTCCCGGCGGCGCGCACAGGCCAACTGACACACAGGTCCTGACCCGCGGCCAAAAGGCGCGACTTTCGCCCCCCTGGGCAAGTCGCGGATGCAGTAGGGAGCGACGGCTCGCTGGCCCGCCGGATCGCGCTTATCATTCCGGTCCGGCGGGCGAGAAGTCCGTCAGTCACCAGGATTCAAACCTGACGACGGATTCTTCAGCTCAGGCGGTCGCGGTGCGGCGCACCACCGAGGGGCTCGAGCTTGGCCTCAAAGGCGAGTGGAGCGCGCCTGAGGTTGCCGGTGTCGAGGCGGCCCTCGCGGCGGTGGACGTCGCTTCCGCGCCCGTGATCTCGATCGATGCTTCGGGCATCAGCCGGCTGGAGCTCTCGGGCGCCTGGGTGCTGCGGGGCTTCATTCAACGCGCCCGGCGCGCGGGCGCGCAGGTTTCCTTCCGCGGCGCACCGCCCGACCAGCTGCGCCTGGTGGAGCAGACGCTCGCCGAGCCGCCCGCGGGTCCCGCCGAGCTCGCCTCCCCGCCGCCGCAGCCTCCGGAGCCCGGCGCGCGCGCACTGGTGGCGATCGGCCGCTACGCCGTCCGCACTGGCCACGACATGGTGCAGGCGCTCACCTTTCTGGGACGGGTGTGCATCACCTTCGTGGCGAGCCTGGCGCAGCCGCGGCGGCTGCGTCCGATATCCATCGCCCGCCATGTCTATGACACCGGCATCACCGCGATGCCGATCGTGGCGCTGATCGCTTTTCTGATCAGCGTCATTCTGGCCTATCTCTCCGCCCAACAGCTGCTCGGGCTCGGCGCCGACATCTATGTCGTAGACCTGGTCACCATCGGGGTCCTGCGCGAGCTCGCGGTGCTGCTGACGGCCATCATCGTCGCGGGCCGCACCGGCAGTGCGTTCGCGGCGGAGATCGGCTCCATGGAGCTCAACGAGGAGGTCGCGGCGCTCACGGCCTCGGCGGCCGACCCGATCGAGCTCCTCATCGTGCCGCGCATCATCGGGCTGGCGATCGCGCTGCCGCTGCTCACGGTGGTCGCCGACCTCATCGGCATCGCCGGCGGGGGACTGCTGTGCCGTTTTCTCCTCGACATGCCGCTCACCCAGTACGTGAACCGCGTCAATGAGTCGATTTCCGCGACCACCTTCTGGGTGGGAATCATCAAGGCCCCGGTGTTTGCGGTGCTCATCGCCTTCGCCGGCTGCTACCGGGGGATGCAGGTGCGCGGCTCAGCGCGCGCTCTCGGACACATGGTGACGGTCGCCGTGGTGCAGGCCATCTTCCTCGTGATCCTCGCCGATGCCCTGTTCGCGGTGCTCTTCATGAAGATGAACATCTAGATGGAACCGATGGTGGAGGTCCGCGGGCTGGTCAACCGCTTCGGCACACAGGTGGTGCACGAGGGGCTCGACATGCAGGTGAATGCGGACGAGGTATTCGGCATCGTCGGCGGCTCGGGCTCGGGCAAGTCGGTGCTGCTGCGAACCATCCTCGGCCTGCAGCGCCCCGTCGCCGGGAGCGTGCGCATCCAAGGGCACGACATCACCCGCATGAGCGAAGCGGAGCTTCGCCCCATCAAGGCAGGCTACGGCGTCGCTTTCCAGCAGGGGGCGCTCTACTCCGGACTCACGGTGCTGCAGAACGTGCAGCTCCCCATGATCGAGCACCTGTCGCTCCCCGCGGATGCGCTCGAGGGGCTCGCGCTCCTCAAGATCCGCCTGGTGGGGCTGGCGGAGGACGCCGCCACCAAGTACCCGGCACAACTCTCCGGCGGCATGGTGAAGCGCGCCGCCGTGGCGCGCGCCCTGGCCCTCGACCCGAGACTCCTCTTTCTCGATGAGCCCACCTCGGGGCTCGACCCGGTCTCGGCTGCGGCGTTCGACGATCTGGTGCTGTACCTGCAGCAGCACCTCAAGCTCACCATCGTCATGATCACCCACGATCTGGACAGCATCTTCCGTACCTGCAATCGTGTCGGGGTGATCGTGGACGGAGCTATGGAAACCGACACGCTCGAGCGCATCGTCGAGCACCCGAATCCCTGGATTCAGGCGTATTTCCACGGCGAGCGCGCCCAGGCGAGGGCAGGAGCCGCACATGGAGCGTGAGGCCAATTACGCCGCGGTCGGAGCCTTCGTGCTGCTGATCACGCTCGTCGGGACGCTGTTCGTCTACTGGTATTCCGACACGCGCGAGCACCGCGATTACAACCGCTACGAGATCTACTTCCAGGGCAGCGTCAGTGGGCTCGAGAAGGGCGCGGCGGTGCGCTATCTCGGCGTGGGCGTCGGGCGGGTGCAGGACATGCGCATCGACCCCCGGGACTCGAGCCGTGTCCAGGTGATCGCCGACATCGACACCAACACGCCGATCTCGGAGCACACAGTCGCGACGCTCGGGCTCCAGGGCGTGACGGGTCTGCTGTACATCGATCTGAGTGAGGACCGGAACGCGAAGTTTCCCCCGCCGGTCGCGAGCATCAAGTACCCGGTGATCCGCTCGGCGCCCTCGCGCTTCGATGTGTTCCTCGCCGGGCTCCCTGAGCTCGTGGCGGCGGCCGGGGACCTCGTCAACCGCGCGAGCCGCCTGCTGAGCGATGACAACCTCAAGGGGCTCTCCTCGGCGGTCGCCCATCTCGATCAGGCGAGCGCGGGACTGCCGCGCACCGTGCACGACCTGCAGGCGCTGGTCGCGGAGTTGCGCGGCGCGAGCACCGACCTCGCCGCCACCGCCCATACCGCGCACGGCATGCTCGATGCGGTGAATCCGGACGTGCGCGCGACCAGCGAGCGGCTGCGCACCGTCGCCGACAACCTCGCGCGCGCCACCACGCAGCTCGATCAGGTGATCGGCGAGAACCGCCAGGACATCCGTGCCTTCACGCGCGACGGATTGCCGGAGATCGAACGCTTCGTACGCGAGGGGCGCGCGGCCGCGCACGACATCCGCGAGCTCTCCAACAGCCTGCGTGAGAATCCGGCGCAGCTCATTTACCAGCCACCGCAACGCGGTGTGGAGATCCCACGGTGACAGGGAAGCTGAAGCTCACGGCCTCAAGTCTTGCCGCACTCGGGGCGCTGGCAGGCTGCTCGGGCCTGTTTCGCAGCGATGCCAAGCCCGAGCAGACCTATGTGCTGCGCGCCCCGGCGGGGAAAACCGGCGGCGCGACGCCCATCCCGGCGGCAACCGATAGCGGCGCACCGGCCTCATCCTCCTCCGGCGCGCTCGCGGTGCTGCAGGTGGCGCACCCGCTCTCGGCGCCCGGGCTCGAAGGTCCGCACATCATGCTGGTGCAGGCCGATCACCGCATGAACTTCTACCTCGGCAGCCGCTGGCCGGGACCGGTCACCGATGTGGTCGAGTCGCTGGTGGTGGATACGCTGCGCGCCAGCGGCGAATGGCAGACGGTCGAGGACTCGGGCAGCCCCTTCGCGCCAGAGTACCTGCTGCAGATCTCGGTGCGCCGCTTCGAGGCCGACTACACGGCCGGCGGGGCGGGCCCGAGCGCCGTGGTGGTGCTCGACTGCACGCTCGGCGCGCGCTCGGGGCGCCGGCTCATCGCAAGCTTCGTGGCG
>DATGJR010000032.1:0-29097 GCA_035295065.1 Steroidobacteraceae bacterium | reverse complement strand
GGCTGAGAGCTTGACGCGCTCGGACTCCTGTCCTTCGATGTAATGCCGGATGAGAGCATCGACCTTCGCGCGGTATCGTGGGCGCCACGTGCCAAGCTCAGTGCGGCGCTCAAACCATTCGCGGATCACGACGCGAAACGCGCGCTGCTCGGTGCTCTCGCTGGACGCGAGCACCTCTGCAAGGCGTTTGCGGGCGAGATCGCGGGCCTTCACCGTCTCGAGCTGCGGCCAGCGCGGCCGCAGTGACTCGCGTGGCTTGCGGCCGCTCGCCTCGCGCCACTGCACAACAAAGCTCGTGCGCGTCGGCGTCAGGCGCAGACCAAAGCCGGCGACCAAGTCATCCCACAGCAGCACCTGCCCTTTTGTGGGCCGCTTGGCGCGGCGGATCACGTCATCTGTAAGCCGCATATGTGTGTCGCCTTTCCCCGTGTTGTAAGCAACTCGCCAAAACGGCGTTATACGTGCGCCGCGTTTAGCGCACGGCGCAACGTCTATCCTACGGATAATCCGAGGGAAATCTAGAGACGACGAGGGAGCGCGAAAGGGCCCGAACAGGCCCGGAGCTACATGGTGTGCGTGGCTTTATCGCCCGATAGCGCGCCGGCCAGATAGGTCTCGATCTTCTTCTGCGTCTGCCCGCGATCCTGCTCGCTGAATTGCACGCCGATGCCCGCGGTGCGCTTGCCCTGGGCACCCTTGGGGGTCACCCAGATGACGCGCCCCGCCACCGGGAGCTTCTCGTCCTCGCCCATGAGATTCAGCAGCATGAACACCTCATCCCCGAGGCGATAGTTGCTGTTGGTCGGGATGAAGAGGCCGCCGTTCTTCACGAACGGCATGTAGGCAAGATACAGGGCGCTCTTGTCCTTGATGGTCAGCGTCAGGAGCCCCGGCTTGTTCGCACCCGCTCTCACGGTTCGTTCCCCACCCGTCAAATGTACCGGTCGTGCGTTCATCCGTGCTTCCTATGCTGCGACGCCGGCACCACCGGGTGCAAGCCGCCGAAACAGGGCCTCGAGCGCCAGTGCGCGATTTAGCGGCACATCGAGCGCGTTCCTTAGCTCGCAGACCTCGTCCAGGAGCCCGAACAGCCCGCGTATATTCAAGAACGGCCCGGGCCCTGGCAAGTAGGGGCCAGCCCGCAGTTCTGTAAAGAGGCCGGCGGCGCCGTGCTCCCGGCGAACGCGTTCTGTGAGCCACTTCTCAAAGCACAGGAGCCGCAGCGCGAGCTCGCTCCGCGCCCAGCGCTCGGCGGTGGCCAGCGGGTCGGCCTTTCCCGATGCGAGGGCATCGAGCGCCGCGAGCGTCTCGGCGGCCGTTTCTGCGATCGGCGCCGGATCGGCTTCAGCGAGCAGCATGGGCGCTTCACCTACCACCGCGAGCGCGGCATCCCAGGCGCCCTCCCCGCGCACTTCCCGCAGCCATGCCACCGCCTCGGCACGCGTCGGTGCGCGCACCTTGAGGCGCTGGCAGCGGCTGAGGACCGTTGCCGGCAGTCGCGAGGGCTGTGTCGCGACCAGGATCAGGAGCGTACGAGCGGGAGGCTCCTCGAGTGTCTTCAGGAGCGCGTTGGCCGCGAAGCGGTTGAGAAGATCCGCGGGGGCGAGAATGCCGACTTTATAGCCCCCGGCGTGGCTCGTGAGCGCAAGATCGGCGGCGAGCTCGCGCACCTGCTCGATGCGGATCTGTCGCGAGTCCTCGAGCGGGCCTAAGCGCATGAGATCCGGGTGCTGCCAGGCGAGCGCCCGGCGGCATGCGGTGCAATTGCCGCAGGGGGCCTGCGCGCTGCGCTCGCACAGCGCCAGCCGCGCGGCCCAGTGGGCCAGCCACTCCCCCCCTGCACCCGGCGCTTCGTGGATGAGCAGCGCATGCGGCAGACGGCCGGCGAGATGCGCGGCACTGAGCGCCTGGCGCTGGCTCGCAGTCCATGCCGGTGCCGTCACCGCCATGGCGCTCAAGAGAGCCCCGCGAGGATGCGCTCGACCCGCGCCTCCACTTCAGCGAGCGGGGAAGCGGCATCGATGATGTGGAACCGTTGTGGCTCACGCCGGGCCAGCTCGAGGTAGCCCGCGCGCACCTTCTCGAAGAAGGCCGCAGTCTCGCTTTCGAAGCGATCCGCAGGCCCCGCCTCGCGCCCTCGGGCACGCGCGAGCCCAACCTTCACGGGCAGGTCGAGGAGCAGCGTGCAGTCGGGTGAAAGGCCTGCGTGCACGGCCGCAGCCAGAGCCTCGATGAGGCTGGCGTCGACCCCTCGCCCCGCACCCTGATAAGCGCGTGTCGCGTCCGTGAAGCGGTCGCAGATCACCCACTCCCCGCGCGTGAGGGCCGGCCGGATGAGATTGCGCAGATGCAGGTCGCGTGCGGCGAACATGAGCAGCGTCTCGGTCACGGGCGAGAGCGGCTCCGCGCCTCCTTCGAGCACGAGCTGGCGCACGCGCTCGGCGAGCGGCGTGCCGCCCGGCTCGCGTGTGAGGCGGCCGGCGATTCGTTGCTGACTCAGCCAGCCGAGGATGAACTTGGCGATGGTCGATTTGCCCGCGCCCTCGATCCCTTCGAGGGTGATGAACCGCGCGGTGCTCAAGGAGTCGCTCCGCTGCCCTGCATCGGGACGTGGGCCGGCTTGGCCGGCACCGCAGAGGGCGCACCGGCTGGCGCAGCGGCCCTCGCACGCTGGCGTGCCCGCCGCAGTTGTGCGAGATATGCCTTCACCGCCAAATTATGCTCCTGCAGGCTCCGGGAGAAACGGTGCGCACCATCGCCGAGGCCGGTCGCCACGAAGTAGAGATCACCCGTCTCATCGGGTCGCACCGCCGCGATCAAGGACTCGCGGCCGGGAAGTGCGATGGGGGTGGGAGGGAGGCCCGCGCGCGTGTAGGTGTTGTACGGCGTGTCGCTGAGCAGATCGCGGGTGTGGATCTCACCGTCGTAGCGTGCGCCGAGACCATAGATCACCGTGGGGTCCGACTGCAGCCGCATGCCTTTGCGCAGCCGATTGACGAATACTCCCGCGATGCGCGCGCGCTCGGTCTTCAGTTGTGCCTCCTTCTCGACCATGGAGGCGAGGATCAGGGCCTGATAGGGCGATGAGAGCGGCAGCTCCGGGCTGCGCTCGCGCCAGGCGGCATCGAGTGCCTGCTGCATCCCCTGGTAGGCGAGCTCCAGGATAACCGTGTCGGCCGTGTTGGCCGCGAAGCGGTAGGTGTCCGGAAAGAAGTGTCCCTCCGGGTTCTCATCCGGGTGGCCGATGGCCGCCATGACCTGGGCAGGGGTCTTGCCGGCGAGCGTGTGGGTCACATCGGGCTCGGCCGCGAGGAGCTCGAGGAAATCGGCGAAGGTCGCCCCTTCCACCAGCGTGAGCTGCTCGAGTATCACTCTGCCCTGCTCGAACATGTCGAGGATCTGTGCGGGGCTCGCGCGCACGGGGATCTCGTAGGTGCCGGCCTGGACGCGGGGATGCAGGCGATTCAACCGCAGGTACCATTCGACCTCGCGCGGCTCGCGCAGGGCACCGACCGCCGCTAGCTCCGTGAGCACGGTGCGCAGGCTGGCCCCGGGGGCCACCTGGATGCGGACCGCAGCCGCTGCCGGCCCAGCGCTCACATAGTTCTGCCCGAGGCGCTGATAGATCTCGGCCAGGGCGAGCGCTGCGAGGACCAGCAACACCAGCGCTGCCATGATCGAGCGCCTGAGCCACGGGCGCATGGCGCTAGTCATCGTGGCCCCTGCCGAGGAGTGGCGTGAGCCGCTGCTGGAGCTCGCGCGTCACCGCTCCGGGGATGCAGGCACGGCCGTCGAGGTGGCTCACCGGACGCAGCCCGATCAGCGCGCTCGTGAGGAAGAGCTCCTGCGCGCGGGCGAGGTCATCGCTCCCGAGCATCGCTTCCTCGGTCTGGATGCCCGCGCGTGCCGCCTCCCGCATCACCACCGCCCGCATGATGCCGGCGACGCCGCAGCGATCGAGGAGCGGGGTGCGGAGCTTGCGCCCCTCGACCAGGAAAACGTTGCTCATGACGCCCGAGACCAGTTTTCCGCTGGCGGAGAACAGCAGCGCTTCGGCGATCTGCGGGTCGCTCCACTCGCGCCGCGCCAACACCTGCTCGAGCCGGTTCAGATGCTTGATGCCGGCGAGCGGCGGGTTCTCCGCGAGCCGCAGCGCCGCGGTGCGAATCCTCACGCCCTCGGCTGCGAGGCGTGGATCCTCCGCCTCCCAGGGATAGCGCAGCGTAATGCGCGTCGATTTCTCGCGCCCGGTGAGACCGTAGCCACGCTCCGGGGCGGACCCGCGCGTCAGCAGCACCTTGATGACGGCCCGGTCGACCTGCTTTGCCAGGGTGAGGATCTCGCGCTGCAGCTCGACCGTCCCGGGGAGCGGCAGCCCGAGCCTCTTTGCGCCGCGCGTGAGGCGCTCCAGGTGCAGTGACAGGAAGCGCGGCTTGCCGCCCACGCAGGCGATGGTCTCGAACAGACCGTCGCCGTAGTGCAGCCCCCGATCGAGCGGCGAGAGCGCCGCCCCCGGGACACCATTGACCCATACCGCATCCGGCGCAGCGTTACGCCCCATACTCCCCCCCGAGCGCACGCAGCAGTCCGCGCGCCTTGGCCCGCGTCTCCTCGAGCTCGCGCTCCGGGTCGGAGTCGGCGACGATGCCGGCGCCGGCACGGAAGTCGAGGCTCGAGGCGCTGAGCGACATGGTACGGATGAGAATGTTGAGGTCCAGTCGTCCGTCACGTGTCAGGTATCCGAGGGAGCCGGTATAGGCGCCACGCCCGACGCGCTCGAGCTGCGCGATGATCTGCATGCAGCGAAACTTGGGACAGCCGGTGATGGTGCCGCCGGGGAATACCGCCCGTATCGCAGCGACCGGCGTGACATCGGAGCGCAGCTCGCCGCTCACGTTCGAGACGATGTGATGCACGTGAACGTACGACTCGATGCTCATGAGCTCATCCACCCGAACGGTGCCCGGCTCGCACAGCCTTCCGAGATCGTTGCGCTCGAGGTCGACCAGCATGATGTGCTCGGCGCGCTCCTTGGGATGTGCCACGAGCTCGGGTATCTCCGCCGCATCGCTCCCGGGCCGCCGGGCCCGCGGGCGCGTCCCGGCAATGGGCCGCGTGTCGATGCGCCGGCCGCTGACGCGTACCAGGCGCTCGGGCGAAGACGAGAGAAACGCCACGCCCTGCCATTGCGCGAGGGCGGCGAAAGGCGCGGGGTTCGCCTCGCGCAGACGGCGGTAGAGTGCCGCAGCGAGCGGTGCAGCCCGCGCCGGCTGCGCGAGCTGCACCGTCCAGGGACGCGACAGATTCGCCTGGTAGATGTCGCCCGCCCGCACGTACTCCTTGGCCTGGCGCACCCGCGCGAGGAAGGCCCCCGGCTCTTCCTCGAGGACGGCGCTTACCTCGATATCGTCCGGGAGCTCCTCGTTCCCGGCGGCTGCGCGGGCATCGTCGGCAATACGGGCCAGCGCCTGCCCATGCCCCTCCTCGGCCACCGCAAACACCCGATCGCTCGAGAGCTCATGAATGAGGGCACAGGGCGTGCGCAAGGCGAACGCCGTCCAGGGAAGCGGGCTCGACGGCAGTGCCAGCTGCGGCTCGATCTCCTGCGCCAGCTCGTAGCCGAGATAGAGCGCCCAGCCGCCGGTGAAGGGCAGCTCGGCGGAGCTGTTCGAAAGTGAGTGCGCGGGGACGGCCAGCCGCTCACTGCGCCACCAGTTCTCGAGCGCCACGAGAAAGCCCGGGCCCTGCGCTGTCATGCCGCTCGATTCCAGCCGCCCGTCCGCCCTCAGCCAGAGCGCCGCCTGCGGCTCCGCGAGCAGCATGCTGACGGCACTCAGCGGTCCTGCGGCGGCGCTGTCGAGCAGCAGCGGATAACGAGCGGGATCCGCGGCTGCGAGGCGGCGAAGCACCGTGCCCGGAACCTCGAGCTCGCGAACGAGAGGCGGGTGCGTAGCGTAGCCCGTGGGGCGCAGCCGGCTAAGTGAATCGCCGGAAGACGAGCGAGCCGTTGGTGCCGCCGAAGCCAAACGAATTCGACAGGGAGATGTCGATCCTCATGCGGCGCGCCGTGTTAGGGACGTAGTCCAGGTCGCACTCGGGATCGGGCGTGCGGTAGTTGATGGTGGGCGGAGCGACACCGTCGCGGATGGCGAGCACGGAGAAGATCGCCTCGACCACGCCGGCCGCACCCAGCAGGTGCCCGGTCATCGACTTGGTCGAGCTCACCGCGAGTCGCGGCGCGTGCTCGCCGAACGCGCGCTTCAGCGCCACCGTTTCGGCCTTGTCGCCGAGCGGCGTCGAGGTCGCGTGCGCGTTGACGTACTGCACCTCGCCCGGATTGAGCCCGGCGTCGCGCAGCGCGTTGCGCATGGCGATCATGGCGCCCTCGCCGTCCTCGGGGGGAGCGGTGATGTGAAAGGCATCCCCGCTCATGCCGAAGCCCACGAGCTCCGCGTAGATATTGGCCCCGCGCCGGCGCGCGTGCTCGAGCTCCTCGAGCAGCACCGCGCCTCCGCCATCACTCAGCACGAAGCCGTCGCGGTCCTTGTCCCACGGGCGGCTCGCCTCTTTCGGTGCATCGTTGCGGGTCGAGAGCGCCTTGGCCTGACCGAAACTGCCGAGTCCGCAACGCGTGGTCGCCATCTCACCGCCCCCCGCCACGATCACGTCGGCGTCTCCGTACTGGATGGCGCGCATGCCCAGCCCGATCGCATGGGTCGAGGTGGTGCAGGCGGTCACCACGCCGAGGTTCGGGCCCTTCAGGCCGTAGCGGATCGAGAGGTGCCCGGCGATCATGTTGATGATCGTCGCGGGGACGAAGAACGGGGAGATCTTGCGCGGACTCTGGGCCTTCAGGTACTCGCTGAACTCTTCCTCGATGGTCCAGAGTCCGCCGATGCCAGCACCGCATACCGCGCCGCAGCGCGTGGCGTCCGTCTTGCTGAAGTCGATGCCGGAATCGGTCACCGCCTGCACACCGGCCGCGACGCCGTAATGCATGAACTCATCCATGCGCCGGGCTTCCTTGGGCGCGAGATATTGCGCGACGTCGAAGTCGCGTACCTGACCGCCAAAGCGCACCGGGAAGGCCGACGTATCGAAGCGGGTGACCGGTCCAATGCCGCTCTCGCCCCTGAGGACCGCCTCCCAGGCCGTCTTGACCGTGCTGCCCACCGGCGACACGATTCCAAGACCCGTCACTACGACGCGGCGCTTGCTCACACGACTCCTGTCTGGCGTGCGCGCGTGATCAGGACTTGGCGCGGCGCTCGTTGATGTAGTCGATGGCCTGGTGGACGGTGGTAATTTTCTCGGCGTCCTCGTCGGGAATCTCGATCTCGAATTCCTCCTCGAGGGCCATCACCAGCTCGACGGTGTCGAGTGAGTCGGCTCCCAGATCGTCGACGAACGAAGCGTCGTTCGTGACCTGTTCCTGTTTGACGCCCAGCTGTTCGGCAACGATGGCTTTGACCTGCTGCTCGACTGTGCTCATTAGCGGTTGGTCCTCTTGAGAATAAATCTTGAGATCTGTCCGCCTGGGTAGGCCGTAGCCAGCACAGCGGGCGCGGTATTGTAGGGGAACACCCCCCGGGGTGCCACTCGCCCATGATTGGCGCGAGTGATTGTTTTTACTGGTGAAAGTCCCTCAGCTTCGGCTCACCCGGCGGCCAGCGCGAGAAGCGGTTGTGGCGCGCGGCCAACGCCCCCGTTCAGGACATGTACATGCCGCCGTTCACGTGCAGGGTCTCCCCGGTGATGTAGCCGGCCTGCGGCGAGACCAGGAAGAGAACCGCCGCGGCGATGTCCTCGACCGTGCCGAGCCGCCCGAGCGGCACGCGTGTCAGAAGCGCCGCGCGCTGCTCCTCGCTCAAGGCGCGAGTCATGTCCGTATCGATGAAGCCGGGTGCGACCGCGTTCACCGTGATGCCGCGCGAGGCGAGCTCCTGTGCGAGCGACTTGGTGAAGCCGAGGAGTCCGGCCTTCGCGGCCGCGTAATTCGCCTGTCCGGGATTGCCCGTCACGCCCACCACCGAGCTGAGATTGACGATGCGGCCGCGACGCTCCTTCATCATGCGCCGGACACAGGCCTTCGACAGGCGAAACACCGCCGTGAGATTGGTCGCGATGACCCGGTCCCAGTCCTCGGGCTTCATTCGCAGCAGCAGCGAATCGCGCGTGATCGCCGCATTGTTCACGAGAATGGTGGGGAGCTCGCCCGCCTGCTCGAGCTCGGCCATGAGCGCCTCGATCGACTCGGCGCTCCCCGCATCGAGGACCGCCCCGCGGCCGTTGTATCCGTGCGACGTGAGGGCCTCGCCCAGCCTGGCCGCGCCCCCGGCACTGGTCGCCGTGCCGATGACGCGGGCACCGGCTTTGCCGAGGGCGAGCGCGATCCCGGCACCGATTCCGCGCGAGGCGCCCGTGACCAGCGCAACTTCGTTCTCAAGCATGCGTGTCCTCTCGTGTCGCCTCGAGCGCCGCCCCGATCGCCGCCGGGTCTTCGAGCGCGAGAAACTCGAGCCCCGCGCGCCGCTCGATGCGGCGGTTGAGCCCGGTCAATACCCGCCCCGGCCCGCACTCGACGATCTCCTCGACCCCCATCTCGCTGATCGCCCGCAAGGTCTGCGACCAGCGCACCGGGCTCGAGAGCTGCCGAACCAGAAGCTCGCGGATCTCCTGGGGCTCGGTGTGTGCGGCCGCATCCACCGCGCTCACGTAGCGGATGCGCGGCGCGCGCAGCGCCGTTGCGGACAGCCGGCCCCGCAGCCGCTCGGCGGCGCCGCGCATGAGGCTGCTGTGCGAGGGCACGCTAACGGGGAGCGGCACGGCCCGCTTCGCCCCGCGCGTCCTGGCCGCCGCAATGGCCCGCTCCACCGCGGCTGCCTCACCCGCGATGACCACCTGGCCCGGAGAATTGAAATTTGCCGCCTCGACCACGGACCCGGGTCCCCCGGCCGCGGCCGCCTCGCGGCACGCGGCCTCGACCTCCGCATCCTCGAGTCCGAGGATCGCTGCCATGGCGCCGGTTCCTGCGGGCACGGCCTCCTGCATCACCTCGCCCCGGTAGCGCACGAGGGCGACGGCCTCGCGAAACTCGAGGCTTCCCGCACAGGTGAGCGCGGTGAATTCGCCCAGGCTATGGCCGGAGACGATGGCGGGAACGCCCCCGCCGCGCTCGACCCAGGCCCGCCAGGTCGCGACCCCGGCGGCAAGCAGTGCCGGCTGAGTGCGCGCGGTCGCGTTCAGCTCTTCCTCCGGCCCCTCGCTCGTGAGCTTCCAGAGGTCGTAACCGAGCACCGCCGAAGCCTCATCGAAGGTGCTGCGCACCACCGGCGTTGCCGCCGCGAGTGCCCCCAGCATGCCGACCGACTGTGAGCCCTGTCCTGGAAAGACGAACGCAAACGCCATGAGCGACCCCGGTGACCGGCTGCGAAGGAGAAAATTATAGCGGCTCGCGCGGGCGCCTCAGGAACGCAGCCGCCGCGAGGCCTCCGAGTACGCCATAGAGGTGCGCGTCCACGACCACCGGATCGCGTCCCGAGAGAGGGAGCGGCCCCACCCACTGCTCCCAGGCGAGCTTGCCGAGCAGAAAGGCCGCCAGAACCCACCCATCGCGCTCTCCGCGCCTCAAGTGCGCCAGGGTGCCTGCCGCCATGACCCCATGCAGTACCCCGGAGGAACCTACGTACCACCGGAGGGTCGAATCGCCGAACCACAGGCCCGCGTCGATCGCGGCGACCGCCGCGACGAGGACCACGACCCACTGGCGCGGCGAGTAGGCACGGGCAAAGAGCGCCCACATGAGCGCGAGTCCCGCGCAGTTGAGCAGGGCGTGGTGAAGATCGAGGTGCACGAGGTGCGCGGTCAGCAGCCGCCAGAGCTCCCCCGCGGCGAGGGCTGCGCGGTCGTAGCGCAGCAGGACCCGACCCGGCTCGCCGGTCGCCGCGAGCGCAATGAGCGTTGCACAGCTAAAGAGGAGAGCTGCGCCCAGACTCCCGTCGCAATTGAGCGACCGCAGCAGCCGGCGCGCGCCGTTCACAGGCCTCGAGACCCCTATTTGTTATGATCCGAAGCGCTTTTCCAGACCAACCGGCGGATTCGAGCCGCCCGCGAGCGCCACTTATGAATCACATCGCCGAGCAGGTTAGCAGACGGCACCGGGGGCCGTACGGCAACGCTCGCGGCTTCACCCTGATCGAGATCATGGTGGTGCTGTTCATCATCGGTCTCCTGGCCGCCGCCATCGTGCCGAGCGTGCTATCGAGAATCGACGCCGCCAAGGTGGCCAAGGCCAAGCAGGACGTCCAGAGCCTCGAGACGGCCCTCACCATGTACTACATGGACAACTCGAAGTATCCGACCAATGAGCAGGGACTCACCGCGCTCACGGCGCAGCCCACCGACCCCAGCATCAAGAACTGGAAGCCGGGCGGCTATATCGAGCGGATCAGCAAGGACCCGTGGGGGAACGATTACCAGTACGTTTTCCCGGGTACGCACGGCAAGGCCTACGACCTCTACTCGCTCGGCGCCGACGGGCAGCCCGGCGGCGATGGCATCAATGCCGATATCGGCAACTGGAATCTCAACCAGTAGTCCACCCGCGCCTGCCGGCCACCGTGCGCCCGTGCGCGGCGGTGGCGCAGGCTTCACGCTGATCGAGCTGCTGGTGGTGGTGGCCATCATCGGCGTCGTCACCGCGGGGATCGTCCTGAGTCTCAGCCTCACCGGGCGCGACGCGCCGCTGCAGCGCGAGAGCGATCGGCTCTACGCCCTGATGAGCTACGCCCGCGAGCAGTCGGAGCTGCAGACCCGCGAGTACGGGATTCTCTTCCAGGAGGACGGCTACGAGTTCCTGGTCTACGACGCCCTCCTCACTCAGTGGCGCAGCGTGACCGAGGACGAAGTGCTCGCCGCGCGCAAGTTCCCCTTCGGGATCGGCTTGCAGCTCGTGGTCGATGCGCGTCCGGTGGTTCTGCGCCGTCCGGCCGATGCTCACGACAAAACCCCGCAGGTGATGATCTTCTCCGACGGCGACCTGACTTCCTTCGCGGCGAGTCTGTTGCGCGACGGGGGCACGCGCAGCATCACGGTCACGCAGGACGACCAGGGGCAGCTGCTCGAGCAGCCCATGGTCGAGGCGAAGCCGCAATGAGTGCGCCACGCAGGCCGGCACGCGGCTTTACCCTCCTCGAAGTGCTGGTGGCACTCGCCATCGTCGTGCTCGGCATGGCCGCGGTGCTCGGCACCCTCACCTCCTCGGCGGATACGGTGGCGTACCTGCGCGACAAGACTTTCGCCAACTGGGTGGCCCTCAACCAGGTTGCGACCGTGCGCCTCTCCGTTCAGGCACCCCAGACCGGCAAGAGCGACGGCGATGTCGATTTCGCGGGTCGCAAGTGGCATTGGCACCAGGAGGTCAGCGCCCTGCCGCTGCCCGGGATGTCGCGGATCGAGGTGAGCGCACGCCCCGCGGATGCCGGCACCGACAGTGACCGGGGCTGGTATGCGACGGTGAGCGGCATTTACGGCGACGCCGTGGGAGCGCCGCGCGGGGACTTTCCGAACTGGGGCGCACAGACACTCATGCCGGGCGGTGCCCCCGGCGCCACTCCCGTGCCCGGCGCCACGACCCCGTTGACGACGCCCGGCGTTTCCCCGGGAACGGGTACGACGCCGCAGCAGCCGCAGCCCAGACCCACATCACCTCCGCCGCCGGGGACCCCGTGAGGGCGCCGCGCGGCTTCACGCTGCTCGAGCTGCTGGTCGCGATGGCGATCGCAACCATCATGTTCGCGATGGGCTACGGCACCCTCACCCAGGCGCTGAAGACTCACGATGCGATCAAGGAGAAGCAGGCACGGATCATCGAGCTCGAGACCGCGGTGCGCGTCCTCGAGCAGGACTTCGTGCAGCTAGCGCCCCGGCCGGTGCGCCAGGCGGTGGGCGATGAGCCCGCGCAGCCGGCGCTGCAGGGCAATGCCACCGGCACGGAGACCTCCACGTCGGTGTCCTCGCTCGGCGGTGGCAGCAGCACGCAATCCTCCTCGACCACGAGCGGCACGCCGCCACTGCTGGCGCTCACGCGCAGCGGCTGGGCGAATCCCATGGGGCTGCAGCGCTCGGAGCTGCAACGCGTCGCTTACTTCCTCGAGAACGGCACGCTGCGGCGCGAGTACTTCTACGTGCTCGACCCGACGCTCTCGAGCACCACCGCGAGGCGCAATCTCCTCACCCACGTGAAGTCGGTGACGATGCAGTACATGGACCTCAGCCACAACTGGCAGGCGCAGTGGCCGCCGCTCACCGTGGCCGGCGCACAGGCGCTCGAGGGGAACCTGCGCATCCGGCCGATCGCGGTGCAGATCACGATCGAGACGGAGGACTTTGGCAAGATCGTGCGCATCATCGAGGTGCCCGGCTGATGCGCCGCACGCCGGGTGCCCGGCGGGCGCAGCGCGGCATTGCGCTGCTGGTGGCCATCCTGCTCGTCGCCCTGGGCACGATCCTCGCCGCCGCGGTGGCCTACGAGAACGCCATGACCTTCCGGCGTGGCTCGGCAACCTACGCTTTCGACCAGGCGCTCCTCGTGCAGCAGGGCGCCGAGGCGCTCGCCGCCTACGGGCTGCGGCTCGCGCAGAAAGCGGACCCGCAGCATACCTACGCCTCCGAGGGCTGGGCACAGCCGGTCGGGCCACTCGAGGTGGTTCCGGGAGTGATGCTGACCGCTCAGCTCGAGGACCTGCAGGGCCGTTTCAATCTCAATAATCTCGTGAAGCAGGATGGCACTCCCGACGACGTGCAGGTGGCCGCTTTCGAGCAGCTGCTCGCGACGCTCGGGTTGGAGCCCAAGTGGGTGGGCTATGTGGTCGACTGGATCGACCGCGACATCGTGCCCTCGCAGCCCGAAGGCGCCGAGGACAGCGTCTACATGGGACAGGTGCCGCCGTACCGCACGCCCAACCGCTACATCACCAGCGCCACCGAGCTCCTGGCGCTGCCGGGCTTCGGGCGCGACCGTTATCTGGCGCTCGCGCCTTATGTGGTCGCGCTCCCCTACGGCACCAAGCTCAACATCTGCACCTCGAAACCGCAGATCCTCGATGCCTATCTCGGACACATCGAGTTCTCGAGCGACGCGCCAGGCTTCACCAAGAACCGCGGAGCGAGCACCGGCTGCTTTCCGCAGCTGAGCGACTATCAGGCGGCCGCCACCAACGGCGGCAACGCCGCGGGCTGGCAACAGCTCAGTCAGAAGGTGCAGATGACCTCGAGTTACTTTCGGCTCACGAGTCTCGTCGCTATTGGCAGCACCGAATTCAACTTGTACAGTCTTCTCCTGCAGGACCCCACGGGCCAGGTGCGGCCGATCCTGCGCAGTTTCACGGCGGATTGAGATTCAGTGCCCCCTGCGAGCCACCCGATGACCGACACCACGCGGCCGGAGCTGCCCGGTCGTGGCTGACTGGCTGCTGCTGCGCCTGCCGCGCACGCCCGGGGGGCTCGCCTCCTGGCTCGTCGCGGGCACAGGCGGCGCGCCGCTCGCGGCCACGGCAAGTGGCGCACTGACCGATGCCGTGCCGGCCGCGGTCGGCCGCCGCGTGTGCGTGCTGGTGCCGGGAAGCGACGTGCTGCTGGCGGAGCCGGAGCTGCCCCTCAGGAGCGGTGTCAGGCCGCAGCAGGTCGTGCCCTACGCCCTCGAGGAGCAGCTCGCCGAGGACATCGACGCGTTGCACTTCGCGATCGGCAAGCGTGCCGCCGATTCCACCCGCACCCCGGTCGCGGTGGTCTCGCGCACGCTGATGGAGGAGTGGCTGGCCGCACTCACCGCGGCGGGCCTCAACCCCGAGTGCATGTACGCCGACAGCGAGCTGCTGCCGCTGAACCCCTCTCAGTCCGTGGCGCTCCTCGAAGAGGACGCGGTGTTCGTGCGCCTGCCCGGCGCCTCGCCCGTGTGTCTGCCGGCTGACGCGCTCGCCGAGGCGCTGCAGCTCGCCGCGGCGGCGCCGGCTGCCGCGGCCGCCGCTGCCAGCGAGCCGGGCGCCGCTGCCGGTGGCCTCATTCTTTACAGCGGCACCCAGGAGTGGAGCGCACACTCGGCGCTGGTCGAGGCGGCGCGCGATCGCTTCGTGAGCCTCAAAGTTCAGCTGCTCGGCGATGGCCCGCTGGCACTTTTCGCGCAGCAGCTCCCCACCACCTCGGCGGTCAACCTGCTGCAGGGCACTTATGCGCCGAAGGGCGCGAGCGCCGTCGGCTTCGCCGCCTGGCGAGTCGCCGCCCTCCTCCTCGTTTGCCTCATCGGACTGCACGTGGCCGGCAAGGCGGCGGAGCTGCGGCTGCTGAAGGCTCGGGAGCGGGCGGCCGATAGCGCTCTCTGCGACACCTTCCGCACCGCGCTCCCCGGCAGGCCCTGCACGGGCGACCTCCGCCAGCAGATGGAGGAGAGGCTGCGCGTGGTGCGTGGGAGCGGTGGAGCGAATGGCCTGCTCGGCGCCCTGCAGGCGCTCGCCCAGGCACGCACGGCGGCTCCGGGCACGAGCGTGCAGTCGCTCAACTTTCACGACGGCGGACTCGAGATGACGCTGAACGCGCCCGATGCCGCAAGCCTCAACCGCCTCAGCGAGCAGCTGCGCAACAACGGCTGGCAGTCGGACCTCATCGGCGGGAACACGGTCGGCAACGTTTACCAGGGGCGCGTGCAGATCCGCGCTCAGGGTCCATGAAGCCGCGCCCATGAAGGCCCTCGGCAAGCCCTTCCTCGGGCCGCTCTCGGCCGCCGGACTCGCGCAGTGGCTCGAGCAGCTCTCCGAGCGGGACCGACGGCTGCTCGCCGTCATGGCGGTCGTCATCGTGGTGCTCCTCATCTTCGCCGTGCTGCTGCCGCTCGATCACAGCGTCGCGCAGACGCAGGCGCGCCTCGCGAAGAAGCACACCAATCACGAGTGGATGCAAACCGTGGCGCCGGAGCTTGCCGCCTCCCCTCAGCCTCCCGCGAGCGGCGGAGAGCCGCTGGTCGTCATCGTCGATCGCTCGGCCCGCGAGGCGGGACTTTCGGGCTCGCTCGCCGGGAGCGATCCGGCGGGACCCGGAGGCCTGTCACTGCGCCTGCAGAAGGCACCCTTCGACCTGCTGGTGGCGTGGCTGGCGCGGCTGTCGCAGCAAAACGGCATCCGCATCGACTCGGCGACCATCGATGGCGCGGGCGCTCCGGGGCTGGTGAACGCCGCCGTGGTCCTGCACTCGGGCTGAAGTGCGCCGCCCGCTCTGGATTGCGCTCCTCGCGATAGCGGCCTTCGCGATCATCGTGCTGACACGCCTGCCGGCGAGCTGGGTGTTCCCGCGCAGCGCGCTCTTCGCCTGCGCGGGCATCGACGGGTCGGTATGGAGCGGGTCCTGCAACGGACTCACCGTCCAGCACGTCGAGATGGGCGATCTCACCTGGGATGTCGCGCCGCTGCGCGCGCTCACGGGCACCCTCGCCGCACACATCGAGCTGGCGCACGGTGCGGTCAGCGCCCGCTCGGAGGTTGACCTCGGCTTCGGCGGCGGCGTGACGCTGCGCAACCTCGTCGCGGATCTGCCACTCGATCCCGCACGCGTACCGCGCGTGCCTCCGCAGCTGCGCGGCACGGTACACGCCGAGCTTGCGCTGGTGCGTCTGCAGCACGGCGACCTCACCGATCTCAAGGGGCGCATCGAAGCCCACGATCTGCTCCAGCGCACCGGTCACGTGACACCGATCGGCAGCTACGCGCTCAGCTTTCCCGGAGGCGGCGGTGACCCGGTGGGGACACTGCAGGATCTCGGCGGCCCGCTCGCGGTCCAGGGGACGCTGCGCCTGATGCACGGGCCCGCCTACATACTCGAGGGCGAGGTCGCCGCACGCGCGGATGCAGCTCCCGAGCTGCTCAGCGATCTGCAGTTTCTCGGGAGTCCGGATGCGACGGGACGGCGGCCCTTCAGCATGGCGGGGACGCTGTGAGCGGCGCTGCGCGCTCAGGGCAGCTCGCGGAACGCCCTGAGGAGCGGGAAATAGAGCGCGGCGCGCACCGGCTGCTCGCCTAAGCCGCGCGCCAGCTCACGGTAGGTGCTGAGCTGGGCGCGATAGCGCTCGACTTCCTGGTCGAGAAACTCCTCGAGCCCTCCTCCCTCGTGCACGCTCGTCTTGTAGTCGACCACCCAGCGCACCCCCTGCTCGTCGACGAACGAACGGTCGATCACGACGCTGCGCAGCCGTCCACCGCTCAAGCCGCTCAGCTCCCACTCGTTGTGCGCCTCCGAGTGTCCGCCATGGAGGATCCACCGTCCCCGATCGTCGGCGAGCGTTCGCTCGATCGCCGACAGCGCCAGCTCCACCGCACGCGCAAGCTCGCGCTCGGGTACACCGGCGCGCCGCAGCTGCGAGCGCACCCATTCTCCCCGTTCAACGATTTCGGTCGGCTCCGGCAAATGTTTCGCCTGCGCGATGCGCGAGAGCCATGCGTGCACCAGTGTGCCGATGTGCCGCTGCGTCTCTCCGGCCCAGCTGAATTCAGTCGGCTCCGCCGCGAGATACGCGGGCGGCAGTCGCTCGAGCGCGAGCGCCGCGGGCAACTCCGCCGGCTGCCACGAGGGGCGTAAGCGCAGCAGCGGCCCGGCCGGCAGCGCCGGCGTCGCACCGGGCTCCCTCGCCACCACCGTCTCGAAGCGCTCACCGAGCGCCGCCCACAGGAGCGCCAACGGACTTCGCTTATCCGGCTTCACGCTCCCATCCGCATCGAGCGGCGCGGCGGCCGACAGCCACAGGGTGCGCCGCGCACGCGTGGCAGCCACGTACATGAGCCGGCGCCGCTCATTGAGATCGCGCTGGCGGAGCAGATCTTTGAGATAGCCGTTGAGATCGCCTTCCTCCTCGCGCGCACCGACGCTCGGCACCGGAGCGAGCAGCAGGTTGCTCTCACTCGCCTCGCTCGGCATGTCGACCCAGCGCAGCAGACGCCGCTCGGGCGCGCGCACCGTGCGATCGAGCGCCGCGACCAGCACGTGGTCGAACTCGAGGCCCTTGGCGCGGTGAATGGTCATCACCTGTACCGCCGCAGCACCCGCGCCCGCGCCCGGCGCGCTGTACAAATGCTCGAGGAGCGGCAGCAGGTCCTCAGGACCTCGCCACCGGGAAGCGGCGGCATGCTCGGCGAGCGCCTCGAAGAACGCCCGCGCATCGATCAGCTCATCCAGCCGGTAGGCATCGCTCGCTCCGAGCCGCAGCCAGGTTCGCTCCAGCCAGCTCGCCACGGGCTCGGCGCCGCGTCCCGCCAGCGCCCCGCTCAGCACCGCACGCACCCGCTCGAGGTGCACCCGATCGGAGGGGTCACACCGCCCCAGGCGCTCGGGATCGCCCAGGGCCTCGATCACGAGCTCACCATCGGCGGGCACGGAAAGTGCGCTCAGGGTCACGAGACGTGCCCCGCACCAGGGGGCCCGCAGCACCGCGAGCCACGCCGCGCGGTCAGAGAGATCGCTCAGGGCGCGCGTCAGCTGCACCAGATCGCGCACCACCAGCCGCTCGCGCAGCGGCACGAGGTCGACTCCGAGGGGCTTCAGTCCCCGTGCCTCGAGCGCGGCGATCAACGGCACCGCATGAGCGTGCGCCACCACCAGCACCGCTACGGACGCCTCAGGGTCGAGCCGCCGGATCTCCGCGACGCGCGCCGCGACCGCGCGTGCTTCCGCCTGACGGTCGTTCGGGTGGATCTGCAGCGTCACGGGAGCGAGGCCTGCGACCGGCGTGCCATCGCGGGTTGCGAGGCTTTCGCGGTAGCTCACGCCGCCGACCCGCAGCTGATCGGCCGGCGGCAGCACCTGACTGAAGAGCTCATTGGTGAAGTCGACCAGCGCGCGGCTGGCGCGAAAGTTGCGGCGCAGCCGCAGGCCCCGCAACCGCACCCGCCCGATCCCGGCCGAGCGCGCCCGCAGGAACAATCCGACCTCGGCGTCGCGAAAGCGGTAGATCGACTGCATCGGGTCGCCGACGGCGAAGAGCGTCCGCCCATCCCCCTCCTCCCAGCCGGCGGTGAGCACCTCGAGCAGCTGAAACTGCGCGAGGGAAGTGTCCTGGAACTCATCGACCAGTATGTGGCGAAGCTTCAGGCCCGCCCGCAGCGCAAGCTCGGTCGGCTCGCCCCCCTCGCTCAACGCCGCGCGCGCCGCTCCGGTCACAAAGGTGTAATCGACCTGCCCCGATTCTCCAAAGATGCCGTGCAGCTCCGCCGCCGCGCGCGACAGAATCCGCGACAGCGCCACGATCGCTTCGCGCTCATCCGCCCTCAGGACCGCCTCGGGCGCGCGGCGCAGCTCGAGCAAGGCCTCGCGTGCGCCGCCGATGCCGCGCAGCTCGCCGATCAGCTCGCGCAGCCGCTCGCGCGCGTGCGCGTCGGTGAAGCCCGGGCGCAGCCGATGCGCCGACAACTGCTTGCGCCAGTCATTGCGCGTCAGCACGAGGTGCGCAAAGTGCTTCCAGTGCACGAGCGCCGCGGGACCGCTTCCCAGCGGCGCCGATCCCGGCAGGCTCTCGGCCCGCCGCCGCAGCGCTGGCGGAATGAGCGCGGTGAGAGAGGCGACGCGCTCCACTGCGAGCGCAGTGAGGCTCGCATCCACCCGCCGACAGAGCGCTGCCGGGTCCTCGCGAAAGACGAAATGCAGCCAGTGGCCGCGCTCGGCGAGCATCTGGGCGATGAGCCGCTCGAGGTTCAGCCAATGGTTGTCGAGCCGCTCGAAGAGCCGTTGCGCGTCCGCGGCGAGCTCGGCATCCGCTTCGGCGGCGAGGAGCGCCCGACGTGCAGCGAGGCTGTAAAGCTCGGCCGGATACTCACTCAGCTCGAGCGCGCCTCCGGTGCGCGCCGCAACCGGCAGCTGGCTCGCCAGCCAGTAGTTGAAGGAGTCGATCGTCTGGATCCGCAGCCTCTCGGGCTCGGCGGCGAGCTGCCAGCCTCGCGCCGCTCCGTGCGCGAGCGCCGCCGTCGCCAGCGGCCGCAGCGCCTGCGCCCCGGGATCGTCCTCGGGCAACTCGAGACGCAGCGCGCGGATGACGCGGGCGCGCATCTCGGCGGCCGCCTTGCGGGTGAAGGTGATGGCGAGGATCTCGTCGGGGTCGTCCACGCTGGCGAGCAGCCGCAGGAATCGCTGCGTGAGCACCGCGGTCTTGCCCGATCCCGCGGGGGCCTCGAGCAGGATCGAGGCGCCGGGAGCTGTGGCCTCGAGGCGCGCGGCATCATCGAGACGCGCGGGCTCCTCATTCATCGGCTTCATCCGTGTGCTGCGCCGGCTCCGGTGCCAGATGGGGGCCGATGCGGCACAGGTCGGTGAGATGGCAGTAGTCGCAGGCGCCCGGCGCCGGGTCGATGCGCGCCTCGCCCGCGAGAAAGTCGCGAATCAGCCGCTCGATCAGGGCGCGCCAGTTCTGCTGCTGCCGCCCCCAGTCGGCAGCGGCTGCGCCGGTCACGGGCGGCAGCGCCCGCACACGCGGCAGCAGCTCCGCCGTGGCCCCCACTCCGGTGAAGCGCACCTCGCGGGCCGTGAGGTGTACCGTGGCGAGCGCCACCACATCGGTGCCGAGGGCTGTGAGATAAGCCAGCAGCTGCGGGTGCGTCGGGCGATCGCCGAACCAATCGGCCGTCGCAGGCCGCCCGCTCTTGTAATCGAGCACGATGCGCCCGGTGGCGACCACGTCCACGCGGTCGAGCCGCATGCGAAGCCGCGCGCCACCGAGTGACAGCTCCGTGAGGCGCTCGGTGCCCTCGACCGTGAAGGGCGCCCGCGTGCGCTCGAGCTCGCACAGGCGGCCGATGAGCACGCGCGCGCGGGCACACTCGCGCGTCAGGGCCGGCGAGAGTGCGCTGAAGAGATCGAACTGCCCGTCGGGAGGGGACCGCGTGCGGCGTCGCCGTCCGCGCACTTGCGTCTGCAGCGCCTGCGCGGCCCGCGCCACGCAGTCGGCAATCAACGCCTCGAGCGCCGGCGCACCGAGGGAGCCGAGCGCCTCGGACGTTCGCAGGCGGTCCCACAGGAGCTGCAGCGCCGTGTGCAGGAGGAGTCCGCGCTGGTCCATCGGCACGCCGGGCTCGGCGCGCTCAGGCGCGGCCGCGCCGAGCCGCAGCTCCGCGTAGGATCGAAACGCGCACTCGCTCTGCAGGGTGAGCGATCGCGTGCCGCCGGGGAGCGGCGCGGGTGCGGTGTAGGGCACTCCGTGCGCGTCCTCGCGCCCTTCGGTGCAGCCATCCCGATGCAGGCGCAGTGGCAGCCACAGGCTCCGCGGCGATTCGTGCTCGAGCGTCAGATCGGAGAGCAGCGGACTCGGCAGGAGCTCCAGATCCCCCTCCAGCGCCGGAACCGACAGGACCAGCTCGCGCGCTGCGCGGCGCCACGCGGCAAGGAGCGCCTGCGCCTGCGCGCGCCGTCCGGCCACGCTCGCCTCGGGGAGTCGCGCGGCCACCTGGGCTCGCAGAGGAAGGAACGGATCGGGAGCGAGCGGCATGGGCAGCGCATCGGCGCTCAGCGAGCCGACCCAGATGCCGTCATACACCACCAGCGGATCGCAAAGCATCGGGGAAATCGTCACCGGGACGTCCTCGTCCGCCGGACGGTAGGCCGTGCGCAGCGCCAGCGCGTGAAGCTCCGCGAGCGCGGCCTCGAGGCTCAGGCTCCCCGCGCTCGAAGCGAGCCCGCCGAACTCCTCGAGGAGCTCGCGCCATCGCAGCCGCGTCTGGTGCAGCGCCCCCTCCGCGGGCAGCGTCCCGGGCCAGCCGAGCGCCCGCAGGGATGCCTCGAAGCGCTCCGACCAGCGGCGTGTCGATGCGCTGCCTTCGCCGAGCAGCCGCGAGGCGCGTCGAATGAGTGCCTCGAGCTCGCGCGCTGCCGGCTGGAGCTCCCGGGGCACGAGCTGCAGCGCGCCGAAGAGCTCGCGCAGGTCGAGCTGCGCCGCGCCGCCCTGGCGCAGCAGCAGCGCCAGGGCGGCGCGCGCTTGCGCCGGTGGGCTCGTCCAGTACGGCGAGACCAGCCAGCGGCTGAGCGACTCGATCTCGATACGGCCACCCGCGAGCACCGCGAGACCGAGCAGCGCCTGCGCGGGTAATGCCTGCGCGGCGAGCGGCTCGCCGCCTTCGATGCCGACGAGCGCACGCGTGGCTCCGCCACGCGTGGCTGCGCCGTTGCCGAGCGCCAGCGCCGGATCGATGCAATCACGAAGGAGCGATGCGAGGCGCTCGCGGGGCGCGGCGGACCCCGGCAGCATCACCAGCAGCCTCGCATCGGGGTCCTCGAGGAGACGCGCGCGGCACCAGGAGGCAATCGCCTCCCGCTCGGACTCCCCGTCCGCCGTGCATACACCGCGCCCACCTGCCAGCACGCGCGCTACCCGCTGCGGCTGCGGCCCTGCAACCTCCCCCGCGAGTCGCAAGAGCCCCCGCGGGAGGGCCTCGAAACCGCACAGCCGCACGGGCTTCCCCTCCCGCGCTCCCGCCAGTGTGCCGAAGAGGAAGCTCACGCTCGCCGCGCCGAGCTCCTTGCAGCGCGCGAGAAACAGGCGCTGCGCCTCGTGAAAGAGCGTCGCCTCGCTCTCGGGCGCGCCCCGCTCAGCCGCCAGGTCCCAATCCGCGGCACGGGCCGCCGAGCGCTGCAGCGACTCGGCGAGCGCATCCAGGCTGAGGAACGGCGCCTCGCCGGCCGCCTCGCGCGCGGCCTCCCGCCACAGCCACCACTCCTCCGCCGCACTCAGAATGCGCGGGAGGCTATGCGGGGTGAGCTCGGCCCGGCGCTCGCACTCGCGGCGCGTCCAGGCGGCGGCGGCGAGCACGTCGGGACTCGGCCACGCGCGCGCTCCCGCCGAAAGCTCGGCCGCCGCGTGCGCGAGGCGCACCGCGTGCGCGCGCTGACGCGACGGCACCACGACCGTCCCGCCGTGCTGTATGAGCTCAGTTAAGTCGCTATGAAGCCTAATCAAAACAGGCTATTACGCGATCTTCAAAGAATGGACTTGAACCTTGTTTCCGCGTTCAGCACGTTGCCGGCTGCTCCGCCCTGCGCGCCGCTCGCGTACGCACTCAGCAGCTCCTCGATACGAACGAATACTTCGCGAAGCGTCGCGACATCCGGAAGGTTGGTGATGCGGAAGTGATTGCGGTACGGCACGTTGAAGCTCACCCCGGGCGCGACCAGCACGTGCTTCTGCTCGAGCAGGTCGAGCGTGAAGCGCTGATCGTCGAAGTCCGGAAACGCCGACTCGTCCACACCGACGAAGGCGTACATCGCGCCATGCGGAGCCGCCAGTCGCAGGTAACGGCTGCGCTTCACGGCATCAAGGATCGCGGCACGCGACTCGTAGAGCCGCCCGCCGGGTGCGACCAGCTCGCGCACGCTCTGATGCCCTCCCAGCGCCGTCTGCACCGCCCACTGGCCGAGCACGTTGCTGCACAGACGCAATGAGCTCAGGAGCTCGAGCGCATGCAGATAGTCGGCGGCCGCGTGTACCCGTCCCGAGAAGACCGCCCAGCCCACCCGATAGCCGCAGGCGCGGTAGACCTTGGAGAGGCCTGAGAGCGTGGCGCAAAGCGTCTCGTGCACCAGGGTCGCCATGGGCACGAACTCGGCGCCATCGTAGGTCATCTGATCGTAGATCTCGTCGCTGAAGACCACGAGCCCGTGGGTCTCTGCGAGCCGTGCCAGCGCCTCGAGCACCGCGCGCGGATAGACGGCACCCGTGGGGTTGTTGGGGTTGATGACCACGATGGCACGAGTGCGTGGCGTCACGAGTCGCGCGAGCTCCTCCGGGTCGGGCACGAAGGCATTCCCGGGCCGGCAGGGGTAGTGCACCGCGCGCCCGCGGTTGAGAGTCACCGCCGCCGTCCACAACGGGTAGTCGGGGCTCGGCACCAGCACTTCATCGCCCTCGTTCAGCAGCGCCCGCAACGTGAGGTCGATGAGCTCGCTCACACCGTTGCCGATGAAGACCTCCTCGGCGCTGACGCCGCTCACGCCGCGCTCCTGCTGCTGCATCACGACGGCTTCGCGCGCGGGGAAGATCCCCTTCTGGTGGCAGTAGCCTTCGGCCTGGCCGAGGTTCTCGATCATGGCGAGGCGCATGGTCTCGGGCGTACGCAGTCCGAAGGCGCGAGGATTGCCGATGTTGAGCGAGATGATCTCGTAACCCGCGCGCTCGAGCTCCTGGGCCCGCCGTGCGAGGCGTCCGCGGATCTCGTAGCGCACGTGCTCGAGCGAGTCGCTGGGTCGGATACCGCTGTCGGGCTTCATGGGCGGAAGAATAGCTCAAGTAGCCCGGGCCCCAGGCGGCAAAAGTCGCGCCTTTTGCCGCCGGCCACGGCCAGCGCGCGGGTCAGAGCAGCTCGCGCCACCGATGGCATGCGACCCGCTCGCCGGCGCCGGCGTCCTCCCAGGCCGGCACCTCCGTTGCGCACCGCTCGAGCGCGTGCGGGCAGCGCGTGCGGTATACGCAGCCGCTCGGCGGCTCGAGCGGCGATGGCGGCTCTCCCGGCCGTGTGAGCCTCAATCGCCCGGGCTGCAGCCCAGGGTCGGCGAGCGGCACGGCGGCGAGGAGCTCGCGCGTGTAGGGATGGCGCGGCGCGCCACCCAGCACCCCCGCGGGAGCGAGCTCCATCATGCGCCCGAGGTAGAGCACCAGGACCCGATCGCACAGCCGCTGCACCAGGGCGAGATTGTGGCTGACGAGGATCAGACTCACGCCGGACTCGCGCCGCAGCCGCTCGAGGAGCGCAACGATCTGTCGCTGCGTTGGCCCATCGAGCGCGCTCACCGGCTCATCGCACACCAGCAGTTTCGGCTCCACGATCATTGCGCGCGCAATTCCCACCCGCTGACACTCCCCGCCCGAGAGCTCGTGCGGGTAGCGGTCGATCAGCGCGGGGGCGAGCTCGACCCGCTCGAGCTGCGCGGCCACCGCGGCGCGGCGCGCGGCGCGCGGGAGCTGCGGCCGATGGACCGCGAGCGGCTCGGCCACGATTTCCCCGACCGTCATGCGCGGATCGAGGCTGCCGAGCGGATCCTGGAAGATCATCTGCAGCTCGCCGCGCAGCGCCCGAAGCTGCGCCGGTGGCAGCTGGCTGAGCTCGCGGCCCATCCACACCACCCGCCCGCGGCTGGGCCGCCGGAGCGAGAGCACCGCGCGCGCCAGGGTAGACTTGCCGCCGCCCGACTCCCCGACGACGCCGAGGGATTCGCCCGCGGCGAGCTCGAGACTCACATCGCGCAGCGCACTCAGGCGTCCGCGGCGCCGCAGCCAGCCCCGGCCCACGGCGAAGTCGACCGCCACGCCCTCAAGGATAAGCGTCGGTCCACCGCGCCTCGCCGGTGGTGCGCAGGGCGCCAGCGGCTGCGTCGCCGCGAGCAGCTCACGCGTATAGGCCTCGCGCGGTGCCGTGAGCACCTGCGCGGCCGTCCCCACTTCGACCACGCTACCCGCACGCATCACCGCCACTCGATCGGCGACGCCCGCCACCGCGCCGAAGTCGTGAGTGATCAGCACCATCGCCATCGCGTGCTCGCGCTTGAGAGCGGCGAGCAGCGCGAGGATCTGCGCCTGCACCGTCACATCGAGCGCGGTAGTCGGCTCATCGGCAATCAGCAGCCGCGGCTCGCCGCTCAGCGCGATCGCGATCATCACCCGCTGGCGCATGCCGCCGGAAAGCTCGTGGCTGTACTGCTGCATGCGCCGCGCCGCATCCGTGAGCTGCACGTGCACGAGGAGCTCGAGTGCCCGCCGCCGCGCGGCGGCGCGGCCGAGCCCCCGGTGGCGCATGATCACCTCGATGAGCTGGTCCCCGACCGTCAGATGCGGCGTGAGCGAGGTCATCGGGTCCTGGAACACCATGCCGATGCCCGCGCCGCGGATGCCATCGAGCGCGCGCGGCGAGAGACTCAGAAGCTCCGTGCGGTCAAAACGTGCGCTCCCCGAGACCCTGCCATTCGCGGCCAGGAGCCCCAGCGCCGCCAGAAATGTCTGGCTCTTGCCGGCACCCGATTCGCCGACGACGCCCAGGCACTCCCCGGGGGCCACTTCGAGACTCACCTCGCGGGAGACAGTGACGGGACCTGCAGGCGTGGCATAGCGCACGGTGAGCCCCGTCAGCTCGAGCAGCGGGGGCACCACCCCCGGCGGGGCTTCAACGCTCGCGGGGATCGAGGGCATCACGCAGGCCATCGCCGAGAGCATTCAGGCACACGAGCAGCAGCACGAGGAATACCGCCGGCGTGAGCAGCATCCAGGGAGCCGACTCCATCTCCTGCGCACCGGCGTTGATGAGATTGCCGAGACTGGCGTGCGGCTCCTGGACACCGAGGCCGAGAAAGCTCAGAAAACTCTCGAACAGGATCATCTGCGGCACGGTAAGCGTGGCGTACACCACCACCGTGCCGGCGAGATTTGGAACGATGTGGCGCAGGAGGATGGCAGGGCCCGTGAGGCCCGTGGCGCGTGCGGCCTCGACGAAGCCGCGCTCCTTGAGGGCCAGTGTCTGACCGTGCACGATGCGCGCCGTGGTGAGCCAGCCGATCGCCCCGATCGCGAGCAGCAGTACGCCGATGCTGCCGCGGCCGAGGAGCGTGCTGAGAATGATCACGATGAAAAGATACGGGAGCGAGTACAGCACGTCGACGAAGCGCATCATCCATTCATCGGTCCGGCCGCCGGCGAATCCGGCGAGCGCCCCCCAGGTGAGACCGATGCCGACGCTGAGCGCGCTCGCGGCCAGGCTGATGAGGAGCGACAGGCGTATGCCGAGCAGCGTGCGCACGAACAGATCCCGCCCCAGGCGGTCGGTTCCGAACCAATGCGCCGCGGTAGTGCCGGGCGGCTGCGCCAGGTGCTGCCAGTCGAGGCTGTCGTAGGACCAGGGGGTCAGCAGCGGGGCGAACGAGGCGAGGAGTGCGATGGCTGCGATCAGCGCGAGCGCCATGCACGCGATGCGGTCGCCGCGCAGGCGGCGCGCCGCCGCTCTCCACAGGCCGTGCGGCATGGCTTCACTCACCGGCGCGCCCGCGGATCGAGCCAGCCGTAAAGGAGGTCGGCGGCGAGGTTCAGTGTGAGCGTGAAGGCGGCATAGACGATGATCATGCCCATGACGAGCGGATAGTCACGGTTGATCGCCCCCTGCACCAGGTAGCGGCCGGTCCCCGGCAGACCGAACACGGTCTCTATCACGAGCGATCCGGTCACGACGAACGCCACCGCCGGCCCGAGGTAGCTGACCACCGGCAGCAGCGCTGGCCGCAGGGCGTGCCGCCACAGCACGCGCAGCTCCCCGAGGCCACGGGCGCGCGCGCTCCTCACGTACGGCGCGCGCAGCACCTCGAGGAGACTCGCGCGCATCAGCCGCGCGAGATAGGCCGCGACGGGAATCGCCAGCGTCACGACCGGCAACACCAGGTAGCGGGGTGCCCCCTGCTGCCAGCCGGCGACCGGCAGCCATCCGAGGTACAGCCCGAAGAAGAGCGCGAGCGCGGGACCGGTGACGAAGGTGGGCAACGCGATGCCGAGAGCCGCGAGTGCGCTCACGAGGTAGTCGGGGCTTCTGCCGCGCGCCAGGGCCGCCAGCACTCCGGTCGGGATCCCGACGAGGATCGCCAGAAATATCGCCGCCAGGCCGAGCGTCACGCTCAACGGCAGCCCCTGGGAGATGAGCTCGGTGACGCTGAAGTCGCGCTCGCTCAGGGACGGGCCGAAGTCACCGTGCGCGAGGGCTGCGAGGTAGCGTGAGTACTGCACGAGGAGCGGGCGGTCGAAGCCATAGAGGCGGTCGAGATTGGCACGCACGGCGGGGTTGAGCGTCTGCTCCTGGTCGAAAGGTCCCCCCGGCGCCAGACGCACGATGCCGAAAGACAAAGTGATGATGATGAGCAGCGTTGGGACCGCAACGGCGATGCGACGCAGCGCGTAGCTCAGCATGGTCTGCGACTTTAGGGACGAGCCGCGCAATCCGTCAACGCCACGGCGCCTCCCGACAACACCGCTCGGCCGCGCCCGCTATACTGTTCGTCCTTATGAAACGCATCCTGGTCGGTATCAAGCGCGTCGTTGACTTCAACGTACGCATTCGGGTCAAACCCGACGGCAGCGGCGTCGCGACCGACGGCGTCAAGATGAGCATCAACCCCTTCGACGAGATCGCACTCGAGGAGGCGCTGCGCATCAGGGAGCGCGGCGGCGCCGAAGAGGTCATCGTCGCGACGGTGGGACCCGCGGACTGCCAGCAGCAGCTGCGCAGCGCGCTGGCCATGGGCGCCGATCGTGCCTTGCACGTGCAGGCCGACGGCCTCATCGAGCCGCTGGTCGTTGCCCGCGCGCTCCTGAAGCTCGTCGAGCGCGAGCAGCCCTTCCTGGTGATCCTGGGAAAGCAGGCGATCGACGATGACAACGGCCAGACCGGACAGGTGCTGGCGGCGCTCTGGAACCGCCCACAGGCCACCTACGCATCGAAGGTCGAGCTGACGGGTGACAAGGCGCGCGTCACCCGCGAGGTGGATGCCGGGCTCGAGACGCTCGAAGTGGACCTGCCCGCGGTCCTGACCACGGATCTGCGGCTGAATGAGCCGCGCTACGTAAAGCTCCCGGACATCATGAAGGCCAAGAAGAAGCCGCTCGAAACGCTCACCCTCGCCGGACTTGGCGTCGAGCAGCGTCAGCAGCTCAAGCTCGTGCGCTTCGAGCCGCCGCCGCAGCGGCAAAAGGGCGTGCGCGTGAAGGACGCCGCCGAGCTGGTCGAGCAGCTGAAGAAGAAGGGTCTGCTGTGAGCGCCGCAATTCTCATCGTTGCCGAGCACGACGGCTCGCGCCTCAACGTGAGCACCGCGAAGTGCGTCAGTTGCGCACGCGCGCTGCAGGGCGCCGAGATCGCGATCGCGGTGTGCGCCGCGGACGCCTCTCAGGTCGCGTCCCAGGCGGCCGAGCTCGCTGGCGTTGCGCGCGTGCTCACGGTCGAGAATCCGGCCAACGCGCATGCGCTCGCCGCGGTGCTCGCGCCGCAGATCGTGGCCCTGGCCGGCCCCTTTGCCGTGGTGCTCGGACCTTCGACCACCTTCGGCAAGGACCTGATGGCCCGCATCGCCGGGCTCCTCGGCGCCCCGCAGGTCAGCGACATCATGGCGATCGAGAGCCCGACGCGCTTCAGACGCCCGGTCTACGCCGGTAACGCCATCCTCACCGTCGAGTCGGCGGGTGCAGCGAAGGTCGTCGGCACGGTACGCATGGCTTCGTTCGAGGCGGCCGGCGGGGGCGGTGCTGCGCCGATCGAAAAGGCGGCGGTGAGCGTCGAGCTGCCGAATCACACGCGCTTCATAACGGTCTCGGCCGCCAAGAGCGATCGTCCGGACCTGCAGACCGCCGCGCGCGTCATCTCCGGCGGACGGGCGCTGGGGAGCGCGGACGGCTTCAAGATCCTCTACAGCCTCGCGGACAAGCTCGGCGCAGCAGTCGGCGCCTCACGCGCGGCGGTCGATGCCGGCTATGCGCCGAACGAGATGCAGGTGGGGCAGACGGGCAAGATCATCGCGCCCGAGCTCTACGTGGCGGTGGGCATCTCGGGTGCGATCCAGCATCTCACCGGCATCAAGGACGCCCGCACCATCGTTGCCATCAACAAGGACGGCGAGGCGCCGATCTTCGAGGTGGCAGACTTCGGTCTGGTCGGGGATCTGTTCCAGATCATCCCCGAGATAGAAAAGCTGGTTGGTTAGCCCGGATCGCCCTCTGTTCGCGGGCAAAAACCACGCTTTTTTCCCGCGTGCGTGATGTCGCGATGCGGTGGGCCTGGGGAAAATCGCCGTAGGCGATTTCCGCCAATGGATCAGAGCTGTCCGAGGATGTGCTCGGCGGCCGAGACCTTGAACTGGCCGGGCTCTTCCACGAACACGTGAGTCGCGCCGCCGTCCTTCACGATGACGGCAAAGCGCTGGCCGCGCTTCCCCATGCCGAATTTGCTGCCATCGAGCTCGAGCCCGAGGGCGCGCGCATAATCGCCGTTGCCATCGGCGAGCATCAGGATCCTGTCGCCGACGCCCGAGGACTTGCCCCAGGCGTTCATCACGAACACGTCGTTCA
>DATGJR010000031.1:0-7104 GCA_035295065.1 Steroidobacteraceae bacterium | reverse complement strand
CCGAATCGGTCACGGTGACCTGTGCACGGGGGGCCGTGGCGCTGCCGCCGTCCTCCACCGTGACATCGACACGTCCGCCCTCATCCGTGTAGCGCACCGCGTTGTCGATGAGATTGCGCAGGAGCGTGCGCAGCGCCTCGGGGTCGCCCGCAACGGTGAGCGAGCGCGACTGGCTCAAACCGAGATCGATGCGGCGCGCATCCGCGAATGGGATGAGCTCCGCCACGGCCTCGCGCGCGAGCGGCTCGAGGTCCACCGGCACGTGCGTGGCGTGCTTGCGGGGCTCCTCGCGCGCCATCGCCAGCATCTGCTCCACCAGGCGGATGGCGCGCTGCACGCCCGCCGACAGCTGCTCCATGGCGGCGCTGCGCTCGGTCTCACCACTGGCCCGCGCCAGCATGTCCATCTGCAGGTGCAGAGCGGTGAGGGGCGTGCGCAGCTCGTGCGCCGCGTCCGCCATGAAGGCGCGCTCGCGCTCGAGCGCCGCATTGAGCCGTCCGAGCAGCTCATTCAGCGCGCCAACGAGCGGCTGCACCTCACTCGGCAGCGCCGCATCGGGTAAGGGCTCGAGTGCGCCGACGCGGCGGGCCTTCACCAGCCCCGTCAGCCGTTCGAGGGGTTTGAGCGCCTGTCCCACGGCGAGCCAGATGAGGAGGGCCAGCACCGGCAGCAGCAGCGCAAAGGGCTCGAGTGTGTGCAGCGCGAGCTGCACCGCCTGCCGCTCCCGCACGCTCATCGGCTGCGCGACCTGGATCACGCGGCTCACCGCCTGCACTCCGTAGACACGCCACTGCCCTTCCCGGGTGTTGACCGTGGCGTAGCCGAGCGTCGTGACGTCCGGGAGCACCGCGTGCGGTCGCGAGAGATAGACGCGCACGCCATCCAGCGACCAGACCTGCACGACAAAGTCGTAAGCCGCATCGTTCGGCGCAATCTGCTGCGACAGGAGATATTCGACCGGCTGATCGCGCAGGATGAGCGCGGTCTGGCGCAGGTGGTAGTCGAAGAAGGCGTCCGCTTCGGCGAGCGCGTTGCGATAGACGATCCACCCGCCGACCGCCCCGACCAGCACCACGCCCCCGAGGAGCCCGACGAGCAGCCGCGCGCGTAACGAGCTCAAGCCTTCGGCCTCAGGCGATAACCCACACCGCGCACGGTGAGGATCAGCTGCGCGCCGAGCTTGCGGCGCAATCCGTGGATGTGCACCTCGACGGCGTTGCTCTCGATTTCCTCGCCCCAGCCGTAAAGCCGCTCCTCGAGCTGGGCGCGCGAGAGTATCGCGCCCGGGCGCTCGAGCAGCAGCTGGAGCAAGGCGAACTCGCGCGGCGAGAGTGCGACCTCCACGCCCTCGCTCGTGACCCGGTGCGCGGCCGGGTCGAGCACCACCCCCAGATGCTCGAGCTGCGGAGCGGGGCGTCCGGATTTGCGCCGCAGCAGCGCGCGGATGCGCGCCGCCAGCTCATCGAGGTCGAAAGGCTTGACCAGATAGTCATCGCCGCCGGCATCGAGCCCCGCCACTCGGTCGGCGACGGCATCGCGCGCCGTAATGATGAGCACCGGGAGGCTCTCGCCCCTGCCCCGGATGGCCTTGAGGAGCGTCAGTCCGTCCCCGCCCGGGAGTCCCAGGTCGAGAAGCGCCAGCTCGTAGGGCTCGGTCCTGAGAGCCTCGCCCCCCGCCTCGGCGCTTCGCACCCAGTCGACGGTGAAGCCCTCGCGCTTGAGCCCCACGCGGATGGCATCCCCGATCATCGGGTCGTCTTCGACCAGCAGCAGCCGCATCCCAACAGTATGATCGACTCGCCGGGCAATCTTTCAAGGAGCGCAGTCCAGGGTGAACCCGATCGAGCGGCTGGTGCGCGATGCCGCGCTACTCGGGGTCGCGCTCCGGGGGGCGGACACGGCACGGCTGCTCAAGCTCCTCGATGAGCTCGAGCATTGGAACCGCACCTACAACCTGACAGCCGTCGAAGGCCGCGAGGCCCTCATCACCCATCATCTGCTCGACAGCCTGTCGGTGAGCCCGGACCTTGCGGGCACTCGTATCGCCGACGTCGGGACCGGCGCGGGCTTTCCGGGGCTGCCACTCGCCGTGGTGAACGCCGCGAAGCAATTCACGCTCATCGACTCCAATGGCAAGAAGACGCGCTTCGTCGAGCACGCAGTGCGCACACTCGAGCTGCACAATGTGACCGTGGTGCACGCGCGCGCCGAGAGGCTGCGGCCCGAGAGCCCGTTCGATACCGTGACGGCGCGCGCGGTCGCGCCTCTCGACCAGCTCCTCGAGCGGGTCAGGCCGCTCTGCGGCCCTGCGACGCGCGTCCTCGCCATGAAGGGCCGCTGGCCGCAGCAGGAGCTCGGGAAACTGCCGCCGGGCTGGCGGCTCGTGACGGGCCCGGGCTCGACCTCGGGCTCGCGGCGAATCACGGTGCCGGGGCTCGGGGCCGAGCGCTGTGTGTTGGTTTTGACTCCTGGCGGGTGAGTAGCTGATCCGCGGCCGCCCAGTGGCATGTTCCCGCTGTCATTGCGCTGCACGCTCCTACGCCTGATGTAGGAGGGCTCCGACTCCGTGATATATCGGCCAATTGCTATGGTCCGCCATCGCCAAGGGGGTTCCAGGGAACGGTTGAAGTGTCTGAGGACGATCACGACCCACCTTGGCTTTGGGGAGAGGCGCTGACCTATAAACAGCGCGCTCTGCTTTTATGGGCTCGCGCACGCGAAGTTCACTCCGACGAAGCCCGCGCCGAATTCGAGCGGCTCGCCCTCATGTACGAATGCCTCGCCATCCACGAGCAGCGGGCGGAGCGTGGCGTCGAGACACTGGGCGACCTGCTCTACGCAGACTCGGGCGGTGCAGGTACCTCGGAGCGGGAGTGGATTGCGCTTCTGGGCGGCGTGGCGAGAGGGGATCGCCGAGCGTTGCAGACCCTGTACCGGTGGACACATCGATTCGTGTCCCCCTTCGTGAGAGCGACGATGAAGGACGCGGCGGCGGCCCAGGCCGCGACGTCGGCCGTGTTTCAGGATGTCCGGCAACGAGCCGCCACCTACGATCCGGGCGGCGATACCGTCATGTCATGGATCATGAATCAAGCGCGATCCCGGGCGGCCAGTGGATCGCCAGTGACCCTTGGGGCGCTCGAAGGGGCCCTCGATTTGGGGAGGCCCCTCGTCGAGCCCGCAATCCAGGATGAGCCAGGCATGTCGGAGCCGGCACCCGGAATCTCCTGCAAGGTGCTGGCAACCGACTTCGAGCGCCGGCGCCTCAGCCTCCTCGTGGGGCTTGCGCCCGGAGTCGAATATCCGCCTCACACCCACGCGGGTGTCGAACAGCTCTACCTTCTGCGGGGCGAGCTCTGGATCGGCGATCGCAAGCTCTTCCCGGGCGATTACAACCGCGCCGAGCGCGGCACGGCCGATGAGCTGGTGTGGAGCGAAACCGGATGCCTCTGCATCCTGGTCACCTCGAGCGAGGACAGGCTCGGGTGATCGACCCTCAGGCCAGTTGCAGCGGCAGCGCCGTCGTCTCCTTGATCACCGCCAGCGCAATGGATGAGTTGACCGACTGCACGCCAGGAAAGCGTGAGAGGTGGTCGAGGAAGAACGCCTCGTAGGCTTTGATGTCGCGGCACACGATGCGCAGCAGAAAGTCCGTCTCGCCCATGAGGGTGTAGCACTCGAGGATCTCCGGGTGCGCCCGCACCGCCTGCTCGAAGCGGATCAGGGCATCGCGCCCGTGGCCGGCGAGCTTCACGTGGCTGAACACCATGACCGAAAGCCCGAGCTTCTCGCGGTCGAGCAGTGCCACTCGGCGCTTGATGATTCCGAGCTCGGTCAGCCGTCCGATGCGCCTCCAGCAGGTCGAGGGACTCGTGCCGAGCCGCTCGGCGACCTCGGCGGCCGAGAGGTCCCCCTGCTGCTGTACCAGGTCGAGAATCCGCAGGTCGCCGCGGCTAAGCTTCTCGTGCATCGTTCATTCACTTTATGGAGATAAAGTGAAACGTATATTTCACTATCTGGCTATCTGGAGCAACTTCTGTGAGAAATATTGCGCCACCACGGCGTAGGCTGCCAGGAGTAACGGAGGTGGAAATGGACATCTACGACAACCGGGAATTCGACGGCCACGAGCTGGTCATCTTTGGACACGACGCAGCCACCGGCCTGAAGGCGATCATCGCGATCCACTCGACGGCGCTCGGCCCCGCGGCGGGGGGCTGCCGCATGTGGCCTTACGCGACCACGGCCGATGCGCTGACGGACGTGCTGCGCCTCTCGCGAGGCATGAGCTACAAGAACGCGATGGCAGGGCTCCCCTTTGGCGGCGGCAAGGCCGTGATCATCGGCGATGCGCGCGCGACCAAGACGCCGGAGCTCTTCGCCGCGTTCGGCCGGATGGTCGATGCGCTCCGCGGCCGCTATGTGACCGCCGAGGACGTCGGCACGACCACGGCCGACATGGCGCACGTCTCACGGGTCACCCGCTACGTGTCGGGGCTCGGGCGCTCCGCGGGCCAGGCGGCGGGAGGGGATCCTGCGCCGAAGACCGCTCTCGGGGTGTTTCTCGGGCTCAGGGCCGCTGTGAAGTTCCGCCTGGGGCGCAGCGACCTCGAGGGCCTCACGGTCGCCGTGCAGGGCGTGGGCGGGGTCGGCTACCACCTCTGCGGCATGCTGGCGACAGCCGGCGCTCGCCTCAAGGTCGCCGACGTCGTGGCCACCGCCGTCGAGCGCGCGTGCGATGAGTTCGGGGCGACCTCCATCCCCCCCGTCCAGGTGCTCGAGGAGGAAGCGGACGTGCTCGCACCCTGCGCGCTTGGCGCCATCCTCAATGCCCGCTCGATCGCGAGATTGCGCGTCCCGGTCATCGCCGGCGCCGCCAATAACCAGCTCGCCCGGAACGAAGACGGCGAGGCGCTGCGGGCAGCCGGGATCCTCTATGCACCGGACTACGTGATCAATGCCGGCGGCATCATCAGCGTCGCGCGCGAGTACTACGGCGGCACCGAGGGCCAGGTGATCGAGGACATTCAGGGGATTCCTGCGCGCCTCACGGAGATCTTCGAGCACGCGAGACGCGAGAACCGCCCGACGAGCGAGGTCGCTGACGCAATCGCGCGCGAGCGGCTGCGCCTCGAGGCGCCGCGGCTGGTGGCGTGAGTCGGGCCTGAGGCGGGCGGCAGTGTCGTACACTGTCCGCCCATGAAGCGGGTCATCGCCATCGCGAACCAGAAAGGCGGCGTCGGCAAGACCACCACCGCGGTGAACCTCGCCGCCTCCCTCGCCGCCACTCGCCGGCGGGTGCTGCTGATCGATCTCGATCCGCAGGGCAACGCCACCATGGGGAGCGGTGTCGACAAAGGCCAGCTGACGCTCGGCGCCTGCGAAGTGCTGCTCGGGGAATCCGAGATGGCGGCCGCGCTGGTCGCCGTGGCGGACGGTGGCTATACGCTGCTGCCGGCCAACCAGGACCTCACGGCGGCCGAAGTGCGCCTGCTGACGCTGCCCATCGGACGCGAAACCAAGCTCCGCCACGCACTCCAGCCCAAGCGCGATGACTTCGACGTCATCCTGATCGACTGTCCGCCGGCCCTCAACATGCTCACGGTGAACGCGCTGGTGGCGGCCGACAGCGTCCTGATCCCCATGCAGTGCGAGTACTACGCGCTCGAGGGTCTTTCGGCGTTGCTCGGCACCATCGAGCAGATTCGCGACGCCGCGAATCCGTCCCTCGGAGTCGAGGGGGTGCTGCGCACCATGTTCGACCCACGCAACAATCTCGCCAACGAGGTCTCGAGCCAGCTGATCACCCACTTCGGCGACAAGGTGTTCCGCACCGTCATCCCGCGCAACATCCGCCTCGCGGAAGCGCCGTCCTTCGGCAAGCCGGCGCTGTTTCACGACAAGGAATCGCGTGGCGCGCTCGCCTATCTCGCGCTCGCCGGCGAGATGATCCGCCGCGAGGAGGAATCCCTCACCGAGGAGCGGCCCGCCGCGGTCATCACGCGCACCGCCGCGGCCGCCAACGGCGGCTCGGGCGGCGCCGACCCGGCGCCGCAGGAGAAACAGGCATGAGAAAACCCTCGCTCGGCAGGGGGCTCGCGGATCTGCTCGGCCAGACGGTGGCGCGCCCGACGGTGACGGCGAGCCCGGGCGAGGAGCTCACGCGGCTGCCGCTCGATCTGCTCCAGCGCGGCAAATATCAGCCACGAGCGGACATGCGCGCCGACACGCTCAGCGAGCTCGCCGACTCCATCAAGGCGCAGGGCGTGGTGCAGCCGATCGTCGTGCGCGCGCTCGAGCCGGCCGTGGGCGGCACGCCTCAACGGTACGAGATCATCGCGGGGGAGCGCCGCTGGCGTGCCGCACAGATGGCGGGACTCACGGAGATCCCGGCGGTCATTCGCCAGATTCCCGACTCCGCCGCGATCGCCGTGGCGCTCATCGAGAATATCCAGCGCGAGAACCTCAATCCCCTCGAGGAGGCGCGCGCGCTCACCCGCCTCATTACCGAGTTCGGCCTCACTCACCAGGAGGCCGCCGAAGCCGTCGGGCGCTCGCGCGCCGGGGTGAGCAATCTGCTGCGGCTGCTCGAGGTACCCGCGGAGGTCGCCGAGCTCCTCGAGAAGCGCTCGCTCGAGATGGGCCATGCACGGGCGCTCCTCGGCTTGAGCGGCAAGCGCCAGCAGATCGAGGTGGCGCTGCTGGTGGCCAAGAAGGGCCTTTCGGTCCGGGAGACCGAGGCGCTGGTCAGGCGCCTCACCGCGCCGACGGTTCATGGGCGCGATGGCGATGGCGTTCCCCCCCGCGATCCGAACGTCGAGCGCCTCGAGCAGGAGCTCGCCGAGAAGCTCGGTACCCGGGTGGCCATCCAGCACTCGGCCCGCGGCGGGGGCAAGCTCGTGGTGAGCTACCACAGCCTGGACGAGCTCGACGGGATCCTCGCCCACATCCGCTGACGCCGCCGCGTCTCAATAGGTAGTACTGTCTGTGGACTGGACAGCAGGCGGTCTCTATAATCCCGCGGCTTTTTTGGCCGTCATCCTAAGTGACTGAACGGCCGAGGTAAGTTAAGCCCCCGGCGCCGTCGCTCAGGAGCCGGACCAG
>DATGJR010000030.1:0-6251 GCA_035295065.1 Steroidobacteraceae bacterium | reverse complement strand
CAAGGACGCCCCACGCGGCCGCGTGATCGTGGTCGATGCGCGGCATCCCGAGGCCGCGGCGCGGACGGTGGTGCCGGAGGGCTCGAGCGCTCTCGAGGAAACCACCTACGTGGGGGGCCGCATTCTCACCCGCTATGTCGAGGATGCCCACGGAGTGGCGCGCGTGTACGAGCGCGACGGCCGCCCGGTCGGCGACGTGCCGCTTCCCGGCCAGGGCAGGATCGACGGCCTGCGCGGTGAGGGCCGCCACTCGGAGACTTTCTTCGGCTACACGGACTATCTGACTCCGCGCCGGATCTATCGTCTCGACGTGCGCTCGAACACGGCGGCTCTGTGGCGCGCGCCGCGCACCGCGGCCTCGACCGAGGCGTACGTTACCGAGCAGGTGTTCTACCCGAGCAAGGACGGCACGCGCGTGCCCATGTACGTCACGCACCGGCGCGATTTCAAGCGCGACGGGGACCAGCCGGTGCTGCTTTACGGCTATGGCGGATTCAACATCTCGCTCACTCCCGTGTACCGCCCGCAGGTTCAGGCGTGGCTCGAGATGGGAGGCGCCTACGCCGAGGCGAATCTTCGCGGCGGCGGCGAGTACGGGGAGGACTGGCACAAGGCCGGCACGCTCACGAACAAGCAGCACGTGTTCGATGACTTCATCGCCGCAGCCGAGTATCTGATTCGCGAGCACTACACGCGACGTGCGCGTTTGGGGATCCACGGGCGCAGCAACGGGGGACTGCTGATCGGTGCGGTGCTGACGCAACGACCGGATCTCTTCGGGGCGGCGCTGCCGGCGGTCGGGGTGCTCGACATGCTGCGCTACCAGACCGCGAGCGCCAACGCACGGCAGTGGTCCTCGGACTTTGGCCTCGCCGAGGACCCGGAGCAGTTTCGCGCCCTGTACGCTTATTCTCCCTATCAGAACGTCAAGAAGGGGAGCTGCTATCCGCCGACGCTCATCACCACGGCCGATCATGACGATCGCGTCGCGCCCTGGCACAGCTACAAGTTCGCCGCCGCCTTGCAGGCCGCGCAGGCCTGCGCCAATCCGATTCTCATCCGGGTCGAGACGCGCGCCGGGCACGGCGCGGGGAAACCGGTGTGGATGCAGATCGAGGATTACGCCGACCAGTGGGCGTTTCTTGCGAAGTGGTTGGGGGTCAACGCGCCAGTGACCGAGCCAGCCGGCTGAAGGCTCTCAGTCGGCGCCGAGCATCGCCTGGATCGCCAGCGTCTTCAGATCGAACACCGTCAGCACCCGTCGTGTGCCGCCCCAAAGCACCATGACGTTCGCCTGATCGACGGGAAGTCCGAGCTGCGTCATGCGACCCTTGAGGGCTGCCTTTTCCTTACGGTTGAAGTAGCGCATCTCATCGAGGGTCGTGAGCCTCTTGCGCAGCTCGCTCAGCCCCTGATCCCAGGGCCGGTAGGCGCGCGGCATCTGGATGATATCGGTGCCGCCGAAGGCCGCGCCGGTCACGATCTTTTCCGTCTCTTCCGCGTCGGCGGGGAGCGGCGCCCAGACCCAGCGCGGCCGGCTGTACCAGAAGGGCGCAAGCCCCGGGTTGTCCCGCTGGCCCGCGGCGACGTCCTCTGCGCTCAGATCCGATCCCTGCACGAGCTCCAGCCGGTCAGTGGAAAAGGTGTAGTACAGCGGTCGTCCGAGCCAGAGCGTCGCGGCACCGTAGACGAGCGCGGCGAGCTGCACCGTCACGATGATGGCGATGTCGCGCGCCAGTACTGCGGGCCTTTTCAAGGGGCTCGCCACGGTCAGCGTCAAGGTCGGACCGAGCACCAGATCCACCATGATGAGAATGCCGACCACGTGCAGCGCGCTCGCCAGGTACCAGCCCGGCCACTGATACCAGACGAACCAAAAGCTCCCAAGGACGACAGTGAGCGCCGCGGCGCTTCCCGACAGATGCAGGCCAAAGGCCTTGAGGCGGAATCTCATTCCTCGGCGGGTCCTTTCTCTCCCGGCTGCGACTCATCGGAGGGCAGAGGGGCATCGTCACCCGGAATCGCGCGCTGCTCCGAGAGCCACGCGCCAAGGTCGACCAGACGGCAGCGCTCGCTGCAGAAGGGCCGGAAAGGTGCTTGAGCCCATTCGAGCTCGCGCCCGCAGGTCGGACACTTAACCGCCGCAGGACTCATCGACGCTACTCAGGTGCAGCAGGTGAGCTCGAAAGCGACATCCTCTTCGGTCTGAGTCGGCCGGGCGGCGAGGCCGTTCCACTTGAGGAATCGCAGATTGCAGCGGTGGTGACTGCCGCTGATCTCGGGATAGAGCCCTGCGGCGGCGGGCAACGAGATGCGCAGCAGCTGCAGCGGATTGTCGCGGTCGAACGTGATGTTGAAAGCGCCACCCTGCGCCGTCTCTCGTCGGGTGCGTCCGTTCTGACGTGTGAGCCACAGGAGCTCCGCGATTGCATCGCACAGCGGGCGCAGGAGCGTCAGCCACTGGCTGAAGCTGCGCACGCGCAGCTCATCGTCCTGACTCAGCCAGAAATAGTAATCGGGAAGATCGAACTCGCAGGTGCCGCCGGGAATGGCGCTGCGGTGCTTGACGGAATTGAGGAATTCCGAGTCGCGCAGCGGCTGCAGAAAAGCCGTGCCGGCAGTGAGCAGCTCGGCACGCAGCCGCTGCAGGTTCGCGGTCAGACTCTTCAGGCGCTGGGTGTCGACGCCCGCTTTCGATTCGAAGGCATTGAGCGCGCTCAGCTGGCCTTCCAGCTCCTTGAGCGCCTCCGAGCGCACGTCGCCGCGCGCAATGACCGCGAGAATGTCGATGAGGCTTGCCATCGCGGCACGGCTGCCCCACTGACTTCCCGTCTCGTTGTGATGCAGCGCCTGCGCGTAGAGAAAATCGAGACGCAGGAAGGTGCGCATCCGCTCGTTCAGCGGTTGCTCGAAAACGAGCATCGCGGCCTCGGGGTCGAGGGCGGCCTCGGAGGGCGGTGCGGAGATGGCAGGCTCGGCCATGCCCGTATTGTGCTTGAGCGGCGCGCCTTCCGTAAACGGCGCGTTCGGGCCTCTCAGGGCCTTGGCGAGCGGGCGAGCTCCAGGTAGCGCGCGTGGAGCGAGGAGACTTGCGCTTGCACGGCGCTCATGTCGGCATCGTTTCTGATGACGTCGTCCGCGGCTTTGAGGCGAGCGGTGCGCGAGGCCTGAGCCGCGAGGATTGCCTGTGCCTGCGCGCGCGTCGAGCCGTCGCGCGCGTGCAGCCGCTTGAGCTGCAGCTCCTCCTCGCAGTCGACCACCAGCACGCGGTCGACGTGTGAGCCGAGATTTTTCTCGACCAGGAGCGGAATGACCAGGACCTGATAGGGGCCGCCCGCCGTCGCCGAGCGCGCCTCGAGCGCAGCGCCGATCGCCGGATGAGTGAGATTCTCGAGATCCGCGCGCGCTTTGGGATCGGAGAATACGATGTCGCGCAGCGCCGGCCGGTTGAGGTGGCCGTCGGCCGTGAGGATTCCGCGTCCGAAACGCTCTACCAGCCGCTCGAGCGGCGGCTGTCCCGGCTCGACCACCTCACGGGCGACCTGGTCGCTGTCGAGGATCGGCACGCCGAGGGCGCCGAAGAATTTGGCTGCGGTGGACTTGCCGCTGGCGATGCCACCCGTGAGGCCCACCCGGAAAACGCGGGTCGCAGGAGGAGCGCTCACGGATGCGCAGTGAAGAGCCCGAAGTAGCGCTCGACCAGCGGGTGCCCGAACATCAGCACTACCCAGCCCGCGGCGGCGAGAAATGGGCCGAATGCGATGGGGGTTCCGCGGTCCTGGCCACGAACCGCGAGCAGGGCGATGCCGACCACCGCACCGACCACCGCGGCGATCAGCAGGACGGGCAAGAGCATCTGCCAGCCCAGCCAGGCGCCCAGCGCGGCGAAGAGCTTGAAGTCCCCGTACCCCATCCCTTCTTTCCCGGTGACGAGCCGGAACAGATGATAGACGCTCCAGAGACTCAGGTAACCGGCCGCTGCTCCGATCACGCTCGAGCGCAAATCCACGGGAACCGGGCCGGCCTGTGAGCCCCACAAGCTCAGGATGAGACCGATCCACAGAAGCGGCAGCGTCAGGCTGTCGGGCAGGAGTTGTCGATCGACGTCGATGAAGGCGAGGGCGATCAGGAACCAGGTGAGGATCAGGGCGGCGAGAGCGGGGAAACCGAAGCCGAACTGCCCGGCGACGGCAGCCGACAGGATGCCGGTCAACCCCTCGACCAGCGGATAGCGCACCGGAATCGGCTGGCCGCAGCTCGCGCAGCGGCCGCGGAGCACCATCCAGGAGATGAGGGGGACGTTCTGCAGCGCGGTGATCGGCGCCTTGCAGGCAGGGCAGGCGGAGCGCGGGACGATGAGGTTGTAGCGCTCAGGTAGCGCGGTCGCATCCGCCACGGCTGGTGCCGCCCCGGGGGCATACTGCGCGCACTCCTCGCGCCACTGCCGCTCGAGCATCACGGGCAGGCGGTGGATAACTACATTGAGGAAGCTTCCCACCACGAGGCCCAGCGCGAGACAGGTGCCAATGAGGAGCGGCGGCGATGCCGCAAGCAGCGCTAGTACCGACATGAGGGGCTCGAGAAAACGCCGCGCAAGGCGCGGCGTCTCCTGTCAGCGAGCAGCCGGCACGCGGTCGTCAGACCACTGAACCGAGCTTGAAGATCGGCAGGTACATGGCGATGACGAGGCTGCCGACGAGCACGCCCAGCACCACCATGATGAGCGGCTCCATGAGGCTCGACATCGCATCGACCGCGTTGTCCACCTCGGCCTCGTAGAAAGTCGCGACTTTTCCCGACATCTCATCGAGCGAGCCCGACTCCTCACCCACCGCGATCATCTGGTTGACCATGTTCGGAAAGAGACCAGTCTGCTCCATCGCGCGCTGCAGGCGCTGCCCGGTGGCGACCTCGTCGCGCATCTTGAGCACGGCGGTCTCGTAGACGATGTTGCCGGTGGCACCCGCCACCGACTCGAGCGCTTCCACCAGCGGCACGCCGGCGGCGAACATGGTCGAGAGCGTGCGTGCATAGCGGGCGATGGCCGATTTGTTCAGGATCGGACCGATGACTGGAACTTTCAGCACCACGCGATCGAGGAACTGACGCATCGCCCGCGAGCGCTTCTTGAAGTAGACGAAGGCCCAGGCGGTCGCGCCGAGCGCCATCGCGATGTAGATGCCGTCGTGCTGCACGAACTTCGAGAGATTGATGACCGCCTGCGTAAACGCGGGTAGATCCGCCCCGAAGCCCTTGTAGAGAGACTCGAACTGTGGAATCACGAAGATCAGCAGCACCACGGTGACGATCACGGCCACTACGAGCACGGCAGCCGGGTAGAAGAGAGCCTTCTTTACTTTCTTCTTCAGCGCCTCTGTCTTCTCCTTGTAGGTGGCGACTTTGTCGAGGAGCGACTCCAGCGCACCGGCCTGCTCGCCGGCCTCCACGAGGTTCACGAACAGGTCGTCGAAGTACAGGGGGTGCCTGGCGAGCGCCTCGTGGAGCGAGGTGCCGCCCTCGACATCGGCCTTGATGTCGAGGACCAGCTTCTGCATTGAGGCCTTCTCGTTGCCGTTGCCGACGATTTCGAAGGCCTGCACGAGCGGAATGCCCGCGGCGAGCATGGTCGCGAGCTGGCGGCTGAAGACGGCGATGTCGCCGGCGTTGACCTTGCCTCCCGTGCGACCGTCGCGTTGCTTGCGGACCCGCGTCGGCGCAATGCCCTGGCGACGCAGCTCCGCGCGCAGCGCCGGCTCGTCGGGGGCGAGACTTCGGCCCTTGATGCGCGCCCCGCGCTTGTCGCGGCCTTCCCACGCAAAGGGGACGTCGCGCTTGAGGGTCCTGACGGTTGCGGTTGCTGCTGCTGCCTGTGCCATGAGTCTTTACCTGTCGCGCCTCACTCGATGGTGACGCTGTTGACTTCCTCGAGACTGGTGAGGCCGTTCTTGACCTTCTCGAGCCCTGCGCGCCGCAGGTCCCACACACCTTCCTTGGCCGCCTGCTGGCCGATCTCGACCGCGCTGCCGCCCGAGAGAATGATGCGGGCGATGGCCTCGGTCACGGGCAATACCTGGTAAATGCCGGCGCGTCCCTTGTAGCCGTCGGTGCAGTTGGCGCAGCCCTTCGGGGCGTAGATCCGCAGGCCCGCGGCCACATCCCTCTCGCTGAAGCCTTCCTTGAGGAGCGCTTCCTTCGGTATGTCGAGGGGCTGCTTGCAGTGGTTGCACAGGCGCCGCGCCAGGCGCTGCGCG
>DATGJR010000029.1:0-27505 GCA_035295065.1 Steroidobacteraceae bacterium | reverse complement strand
ACGATCCGCCGGAGTACCGTGACAGTGGCTACTCCACCGCAGGAGACATCTGGGGGCTCGGCATGACGCTGCTCGAGGCGCTCGGCCGCCGGCTGCCGGCGGGCCTCGACGACGGGCGGGGCGTGGTGGCGGTGCCGCCGGATTTCTCACCCGACTTCCGGGACATCGTGGTCCAGTGCCTGAGTCGCCGGCCCTTCGATCGTCCGAAGCTGACCGAGATCGACGCCTGGCTCCGCAGGCAAGCCACCGGAGCTGCCTGGGCCGCGGCGGCGAGAGCGGATGCGACGCTCGAGGCGGACACGATCAATTTCGAGCTGGAGCAGCCGGCGGCGGCCCTCGAGGCCGAGTCCGCACGAGAACCCGCCGTGGGGGAGCCGCTTGCCTCGCCGCCTGCGGCAGAGCCGATGATCGCGGAGCCGCGGAGCACGCAAGCGGTGCACGCCCGGCCGCGCTCAGCGCCGGCGCCCGATCGCTCGTTCATGACGCCGCTGATCCTGGCGATCGTGGCCGTCATCCTGCTCGGCTGGATCGGAGTGCGGGCGCTGCGTGGGCACGGGCAGGTCACTCCTCCCGCCGCAGCGACACCGGCGGATCAGGGGTCGCAGCCTTCCGCCCCGGTCGCCTCCGCCGCACCTCAATCCGCTGTCGCCGGAGTCTCCGGCACGGTGCACGAGGAGATTCCCGAGGTGCCCGCGCACGCGAGACAGACCATCCACGGGCGCATCCGGATCTCCATACGGGTGATCGTCGACGGCGCGGGCAATGTCGTGGGGGCGCGCGCCGACCAGGCCGGTCCCAGCCGGTACTTCGAGCGGCTCGCGATCGATGCCGCAAAGAAGTGGACTTTTCCACCGGTGGACACGCCGGCGAGACGCCTCAAGCAGATCCGCTTCGAGTTCACTCGCGAGGGAGTGAAGGGGCACGCCGTCTCGCTGCAGTAGTTGAGAAGACCTACTGCAGGCCGCTGCGCACCGAGGTAATGCGCTGCGTGTTGAAGCCGAGCCAGTGCATGCGTCCCGCGTAGCGCGCGTGCTCGACCTTGATGCAGCGGTCCATGATCACAGAGAGGCCCCCGCGCTCGGCGATGCGTGCGCCTTCCTCGTTGATCACCCCGAACTGACACCACAGGCATTTGGCGCCGATCGCCACCGCATCGGCGGCGATTCCGGGCAACGCATCCGGTGCGCGGAAGACGTTGACGATATGCACGGCCACCGGCACCTCGCGCAGGCTCGCGAAGCTTGGCTCGCCGAGTATCCGCGATTCGCGCGGATTGACCGGGATCACGCGGTAGCCGTGCCGCTTCAGGTAGAAGCCGACGAAGTAGCTGGCGCGCAGCGGGTTATTCGACAGTCCCACGATCGCGATGGTCTTGGCGCTCAGTAGCACCCGCTGGATGGTGAGCGGATCCTGGTAGGGCGTGAGATCGAAGCGGCTCATCGTCTTGCCTCCGCAACTCCCATGGGCCGGGCACGCGCGAAGCCCTGCTCGAGATCCCAGATCAGATCGTCGGCGTCCTCGATGCCGACCGACAGGCGGATGGTCCCGGGTCGGACGCCGGCGGCGAGCAGCTCCTGCTCCTCGAGCTGGCGGTGCGTCGTGCTCGCAGGATGGATGACGAGGCTCTTTGCATCGCCGACGTTGGCGAGGTGCGACCAGAGCGTCACGCCGCGGATGAATTCCTCCCCCGCCAGGCGCCCGCCGCGGATATCGAAGGAGAACACCGAGCCGGCGCCGTTCGGCAGGTACTTGTCCACGAGCGGGCGGTAGCGGCTGCCGCCGAGGCCCGGATACGTCACGTGCGAGGCGAACTCGTGTGACTCGAGGTAGCGCGCGATTCTGCCCGCGTTCTCCACGTGACGCGCCATGCGGAGCGAGAGTGTCTCGAGACCCTGCAGAAACAGGAAAGCATTGAAGGGACTCAGGCAGGCGCCGAGGTCGCGCAAGGTCTCCGCGCGCAACTTCATGAGATACCCATAGGTCCCGAATGTCTCGTGGAACTGCAGACCGTGATAGGCGGGCGAGGGGTCGGCGATCACCGGGAAGCGCCCGTTCGACCAGTTGAACTGGCCCGAATCCACCACCACGCCCCCGATGCTGGTGCCGTGACCACCGATGTACTTGGTGGCCGAGTGCAGCACGATGTCCGCCCCCCACTCGATCGGACGGCAGAGGTACGGCGAGGCGAAGGTGTTGTCGATGAGCAGCGGCAGTCCGTGCTCGTGCGCAATGCCCGCCACAGCCGCGATGTCGAGCACGTTGCCGCCGGGGTTGCCGATGGTCTCGCCGAAGAAGGCCTTGGTATTGGGGCGCACCGCCGCCTTCCAGGCGCCCAGATCGTCGGGATCGACCCAGGTGAGCTCCACGCTCATCTTGCGCAACAGGTGCTTGAACTGGTTGACCGTACCTCCGTACAGGGCGGCCGAAGACACCACGTGGTCGCCCGGCATGAGCAGGGTGAAGAGCGCTGCATTCTGAGCCGCGAGGCCGCTCGCGAAGGCCACCGCCCCGCACCCCCCCTCGAGGCTCGCGATGCGCTCCTCGAATACCGCCACCGTCGGGTTCACGATTCTCGTATAGGTGTTGCCGTACTCCTGGAGGTTGAAGTACGCGGCGGCCGAAGCCGGGTCTTCGAAGACATAGCTGGTCGTCTGGAAAATCGGGACCGCGCGGGCGCCGGTATTCGGGTCCGGACGCTGTCCCGCGTGGACCTGACGGGTCTCAAAGCCGAACTGGCGTGACGATTCCACGGGTGTCGCTCTCCGGCGCGATGATCGGACCGATCATAGGCCTGTGCTGCGCTGCCTCCAATTGCCCGCGCGCACCTCCTTATAACCGCCAGGTCATAGTGCCGCGCGCCGCCGGCTTGTACCCTTATCCTCCGGGGCGTAGCCTCGACCGCCCTGCATCCGCGCGTAAGATCGGGCAGGGCGTTCCCGAATCATCCGGAGGTACAAACATGGCACAGGCCAGCGTTCGTAATGGCGTCAACAATGGTGTCAACGTTCAGGCACTGCTCGATGCGCGCGAGGCGCTCAGGAACGCCCCCGCGGCCGCCGAGTTCACCTGGCGTGCATCGTGCAAGTGGAAGAACGGCACCCACGCCCAGTCGACGGTGCGCGGATTCCGCGGGCTCGGCGAGGAGCAGTCGCACAAGACCGAGTTTTCATTCGAGACCGATCACCCCGAGGTCTTCGCCTCCGAGGACCACGGCGCGACGCCCGTCGAGCTGGTGCTGGTGGGGCTCGCGAGCTGCCTGACCGCCGGGGTCGCGGCAGTGGCGCAGAACCGCGGCATACAGCTGCGCTCGGTGGAAGCGAAGCTCGAAGGCAAGATGAACCTTTACGGCATCCTCGGCATCGACAGCCACGTGCGTAACGGGTACGACGACATCAAGGTGACCTTTCACATCGATGCCGACGCCTCGAAGAAAGAGATCGAGGCGCTGGTCGCACAGTCGCAGAAGCGCTCCGCTGTCTACGACATCGTGACCAATCCGACCAACGTGACGGTCGAGGTCGTCTAGATCGAGCCGCTCACGACGGTCGTCATCGGCGCCGGGCACGCGGGACTTGCCACCAGCCACGCGCTCAGCGAGCGCTCGATCGATCATGTGGTGCTCGAGCGCGGCGAGGTGGCGAACTCCTGGCGGCACGAGCGCTGGGATTCGCTGTGCCTGCTGACACCCAACTGGCAGTGCCGGCTGCCGGGCTTTCCCTACGACGGAGCCGATCCCGACGGCTTCATGGCGATGCCGGAGCTCATCGACCGCATCTCACGCTTTGCCGCGGCGATCGCAGCTCCGGTGCGCACGCACACGACCGTGACCTCCGTCCGCCGGAGCGAGAGGGGCTATCGCGTGCTCACCGACGGCGGTGCCATCCATTGTCGCAGCGTCGTGCTCGCAAGCGGCGCCGCCAACGTTCCCCGCGTGCCGCCGCTGCAGGCCGCGGTGCCAGGGGAGGTCGCCTGCTTTACGCCCTTCGACTACCGGCGCCCTGAGCTTCTGCCACAGGGAGGGGTGCTCGTGGTCGGTGCATCGGCGACCGGCGTGCAGCTCGCCGATGAGATCCAGCGCTCGGGCCGCCCCGTCATCCTCTCGGTCGGCGAGCACGTACGCCTGCCACGCAATTATCGCGGGCGGGACGTGCTTTGGTGGATGGAGGCCTCCGGGGTCTGGGGCCAGCGTTACGATGAGATCGACGATCTCGAGCGCGCGCGCCGGCTTCCCTCGCCGCAGCTCGTCGGTACCCCGCAGCACTCGAGCCTCGATCTGAACGTGCTCAGGGCGCGCGGAGTCGAGATCGTCGGCCGGCTCGGCACTATTCGGGATGGACAGGCGCTCTTCTCCGGAGGGTTGGCCAATCACTTTGCGCTCGCCGACCTCAAGATGGATCGCCTGCTGGATACCTTCGATGCGTGGGCGCAGGCGCGGCTGCCGCGAGAAGTGCAGGTGGGCCCGCCGGAGCGCTTTGAGCCGACGCGGGCGCCGGCTGCGCCGCGGCTGTCGCTCGACCTGCGCCGCGGCGAGATCCGCTCGATCGTCTGGGCCACGGGATTTCGCGCCGACTTTCGCTGGCTCGAGCTGCCGGTCTTCGATGTCAGGGGCGAGCTCAACCACGACGGTGGTGCAGTGGTTGGTTTTGCGGGACTGTATGTGATGGGTCTGCCGTTGTTACGGCGCCGCAAGTCGACTTTCATCCTGGGCGCCGAGGACGATGCGCGCGAGGTCGTAAGACATCTGGCGCACTACCTCGCTCAAAAATAGGGCTGCGCGCCTCCTTTCCGGGGGCGTGGCACTTTATGTTCAGTAAAAAGTTCGAACGGACTATGTCCAATCAGCTTGCGGCGCGTCCTGACAGGCATATCCTACCGTTGGCACCAAAAAGACAAAGCCAAGGTTCACGGGGTTAGATTTGCAGGGATGGGCCATGGGGAAGAGCGCTATGGAATGCAGCGTCGAAGAGACTCAGCCAAACCTCTGGCGGGTGCGCATAGCCAGCGTCACCCGCATCGTTCGCTATCGGAACGATAGCCGGACGTTCGCGCCCTGGGAGGTCACGAACGCGGACGGCCAGAAACTCTGGAGCGCAGGCTCGCTCGAATCGGCCTTCCGCTGGATCGAGGCGCACACCGGCTACCCGGCCGAGGCGCTGTTCGCTCAGGCCTTGCTCGAGCGCGGCGCTACGGGCGAGATGGCTCGGCCGAAGCTCTCCGAGGAATCGGCGCAGAAGGACGAAGACCGCCGCACAGGCGGCCGCTGAGGATTGCGCCCTTCGGGGGCGCGGCGGTTCAGCGCGGAAAGGTGAGGCGGTCCTGGATGGCGAGCAGTACGTCGGGCCGCGAGACCTCGCCCACCAGCACATTGCTCCACTCTCCGCGCGTCACCGGCAGCACCCCGCTTTCCGCGCGCAGGAATCCGTCGAGAGCTGCACCGAGCCCCGCGCCGGGAGCGAGCGTGACCGTGACCGGGCTCGCCACCGCCTCGACCGTCAGGCCCTCATCGATCTCGCCCCGCTCGAGCCGCACCGCGAGCGAACGTGGATCGAGCCAGGCGATGAGCTCGATGCCGTCGACGACATAGACACGCTCGAGCGGAGCCGATGGCAGCTGCGCGAACAGCGAGCGGAGCGTCGTATGACGCTGCACCGAGAGCGCGGGTTGTTTGATGAGCGCATCGATGCTTCTGAGTCGCCACTCACCGGCGTTGTCCTCGGCGGCGGCGGCGCGGGCCAGGGAGGCGTGGTAGACGGACTCGCCGCGTCGGTAAACCTTGGCCGTGTAGTGCGCGGTGACGCAGGCCAGCATCAGGGGCAGCACGATCTGATAGTCCCCGGTCATCTCGAAGACCATGAGGATCGAGGTGAGCGGGGCGTGCGTCGTGGCGGCGAGCAGGCCCCCCATGCCGATCAGCCCATAGACGGCGGGGCTCGAAGTGATCGAGGGCAGCGCTGCATGCAGAGGCTCGCCGACGAGCGCGCCGACGGCGCAGCCGATGAAGAGTGTCGGCGTGAAGACACCCCCGAGCGCTCCCGAGCCGACCGTGGAGGCGGTGGCCAGCACCTTCGCCACCAGCACGATCAGGAGCGCCGTGCCGATGAGGTTCGCGTGCAGGATGTCGGTGACCACGGAATATCCATTGCCCCACACCTGCGGCGCCACCACGGACAGCGACCCGACCAGCAGGCCCCCGAGCCCGAGCTGCACCGGGAGCGAGAGATGCAGGCTCGCGAAGCGCGCCTTGGCGAAATCCAGCAGCGCGAGAAATGGCGGGGCGAGATGTCCCAGCAGAACGCCCAGCAGCACGAAGAATCCGAGCTCGAGGTTGGAAGCCAACTCGATGTGCGGCACCTGGAAGACCGGTCCGTAACCGAGGAAGCTGTGGATCGTGGCGTTGGAAATCACGGAGGCGACCACGAGCGGACCGAAGGTCTCCATCGCCGTCGAGCCAACGACGATCTCGGAGACGAACAGCGCGCCCGAGATGGGTGCGTTGTACGCGGCTGCAATACCCGCGGCGGCCCCGCACGCGACCATCAGCCGCAGGCGGGGCGCCGGTGCGCCGATCAGGACACCGAGCCTGGATCCGAGCATTGCTGCGAGCTGCACCATCGCACCCTCGCGCCCGATGGAGCCGCCCGAGGAGATGGTGAAGAGCGATGAGAGACTGTTGAGCAGCGTCAGGCGAAAGCCGATGCGGCCCTCGCCGACGCGCACCGCTTCCATGTAGTCGACCGCCCGGGGCCACACGCGCGTGCGGCCGCTCCAGTAGAGCGTAAAGCCGGCCAGCGTACCGCCCACGACCGGCACCGCCATCCGGTGCCACCAGGCGAGGTGCCCGGCCGCTGAGACCAGGCCCCGGGCCTGGCCGGTGAAGGCGAGCTCGAACAGCCGGACGCCTTCGCGGAACACCACGCTCGAAAGCGCACCGCAAAATCCCACCAGGGCGGCCCAGAAAACGATGCCGGCCAGCGCTTCATGGCCGAAGAGCAGAAAGCGCAATCGGGTGAGGAGCGACAGCCGCCGCCGGAAGGCAACTACAGCCGAGCTTGCCGGCGATGCCGCCTTACCCTCACTGGCTGAGTCGTTCGACATGACGACATTGAGGCCGCGTCCGACCCCCCGTTGTCAACCGTCGATGCGAGTCAGGGGTAGGTCCTGCGCGCGGTGCTGCTGCGAGGCCAAGGATAAGGCTTGCCGTCGTGTTGGGTCTGCCCGGGCAAATTACACCCCTGTACCGACCCGTTAGACTGCCGCGCCAGGGGCTCATGCATTCGGACGTGCCGCACCTTCTCTTACCTGCCACGAGCGGCCGTTCCGTGTGCCGCGCCTGCGGCCGCACGATCGGCCGTGGCGAGCTGCGCTTTGGCGAGTGCCTGCCCAATCCGTTCGGAGAAGGGGAGATGACAGTCTGGTTCCATCCGGCCTGTGCGGCCTTCAGGCGCCCGGAGCCCTTTCTTCAGGCGCTCGGCGCGACCCGCGAGGCCGTGCCGGACCGGGAGGCCCTCGAGCGTGCCGCTCGCGCGAGCCTCGCGCAACGGCGCATCCCGCGGATCGATGGTGCCGAGCGCTCACCGAGTGGGCAGGCCAGATGCCGCAGCTGTCGCAACACCATCGCGCGCGGGAGCTGGCGCATCCGGCTGGTACTCGATGAGGGCGGCCGATTTTCCTCGGGCGGCTATGTGCACCTCGACTGCTGCGGAGCCTATTTCGAGAGCAGCGACGTGCTGCCGCCCATCCTTCACTTCAGCCGGGGGCTCGATGAGGCGGACCGCGAGGAGCTGGGGCGGGCTTATCTGGCCGGCAGTCGCCTGAGGAATCCCTCGACGATGCCGCGGGTAAAGTGACTGGCGACCTCATCGATGAACGAGGTGAAATCCACGCCCGCCGAGTGATCTGCCTTGTCGGAAATGATACGCATGATGGCGAGCGGGACCTCGTGCTCGTCACATACCTGCGCTACGGCGGCGCCCTCCATCTCGACGCACAGCGGAGCAGGCAATCCTGCCGCGACCAGAGCGTTGCGCAGCTCGGTGAGTTTCGCGGGGTCCGCAATGAACTGGTCCCCGCTCGCGATGAGTCCCTCGTGCAGCCGCGGGGGCGATCTGATCCCGAAGGCACTCAGGCTGATCGCAGGGATATCCCGATCCATTTCCTCGTCCAGATAGCTGCGGGCTGACTCACGGGCGAGCGCCACGATGTCGGCAGCGGTGGCAAAGAGGATCTTGTCGAGCAGCGGCACCTCGAAGCGGCGAAACAGCGGTCGTGCATCGAGGTCGTGCTGCACGAATGCCGTGCCGATGACCACGTCACCGATTTCCAGGAGCGGATCGGCGGCTCCGGCCACGCCCGTGAACACGATGAAATCCGCATTGAACGCTTCGATGAGGGTCGTGACGGTGGAGGCAGCTGCGACCTTGCCGCAACGCGAGAAGACCAGCACCGCCTCCTTCCCGTAGAGCTCCCCTTGCATGTATTCGCGCATCCCGCGGCGCTGCCGGCGGATGTCTTTCAGGTCTCTTTGCAGGAGCGCAACCTCCTGCGTCATCGCCCCGACGATACCGACCTTCATGGCGGATCAGAGCTCGCTCACGTACCGGCGCTCACCGCTCTTCGGGTCGTAGAAGACCTGCATCGTCCTGCCGGTCTGCGGATCCTCGAAGCGCTCGCCGGTCGCCTCCCATCCGGCCCCCGGCTGGCCGGCCTTCGGGCGATAACGCCAGCGCTCGAATACGGTGCTCAGGACGATGAGTCCGCCCATGCCGAGCGCATACGCTCCGGCGCCGAGCTGACCGCGAAGGAGGAGGATCACGCCGAGGAGGGCGAGCGCTCCGGCAAAGGCGAGCAGCAGCGTTCGCAGCATTCAGCCGGCCTTCTCGATGACGACGGCCGTGCCGTAGGCCACGATCTCACTCATCGTCTGGCCGATCTCGGCGGAGTCGAAGCGCATCATCACGACGGCGTTCGCCTGCATGAGGCTCGCGTTCTTCACCAGGCGATCCACGGCATGCCGGCGCGCTTCCTCGAGAAGCTGCGTGTACTCGGTGATCTCGCCTCCGACGATCGAGCGCAGCCCCGCCATGATGTTGCCGCCGAGCCCGCGGCTTCGCACGACCACGCCGAACACCTGACCCTTGACGTCGCGCACCCGGTACCCGGGAACGTTCTCGGTAGTAACGACCAGCATGAATACCCCCTTGCAGGCAGTCCGCGCTGTCGATTCTATCCGAGTGGCGGGTGGTTACTGTCCAGCCGGGGATCAGCGCATCCGCAGAACTCTCAATACTGCGGTGCTCGAGAGCTCCACCGCGGGCGTCGGCCAGGACCGGGTCAGATTCTTCTCCAGATCCTGCGCAGCCTGGGGGCGCGCGAAAAGGAAACCCTGCGCCTGATCACAGCCATATTGCCGCAGCAGCTCGGCTGCGGCCTCCGACTCCACGCCCTCTGCCACGACGGTCATGCCGAAGCCATGCGCGAGCTGGATCGAGCTGCGGACGATGCGCTGATCGGCTTCGTCGGAATTGAGATTGACGACGAAGCTCCTGTCGATCTTGAGTGTCGAGACCGGCAAGCGCTTCAGATACGACAGGGACGCGTAGCCGGTGCCGAAATCGTCGATGGAAAGCTGCACCCCGAGCTCGCGGATCGCATGCAGCCGCCTCAATATCGTCTCGGGATGGCGCATCACGGCGCTCTCCGTGATCTCGAGCTCCAGCAGGTGCGCCGGCACCGCGGCGGCCTGCAGCGTCTCGCCGAGCTTCTCGACGAAGGTGTGATCCAGCAGGTTGTTGGCGCTGATGTTGACCGCCACCGGGACGTTGTGTCCCATCTCCCGCCAGCGAGCGATCTGTTCCACCGCACTCTTCAATACGAACTGAGTCAGGGGATGGATCAGCTCGGTGCTCTCCACGAGGTGGATGTACTTGGCCGGCGACACCGGCCCGATCACCGGATGAGTCCAGCGCGACAGCGCCTCCAGCCCCGCGAGTGCCCCGTCAGACAGACGCACCTTCGGCTGGTACACCACGCGCAGGCCTCCCTCGCGCAATGCCTTGGCGAACTCGCTCTTCAACGCCAGCATTTCGGGCGTGAAGCTGTCCGCCATCTTGGAATAGCGGCTGTAGGGCGTGAGGTCGCCCTTGGCCGCGTACATGGCGATGTCCGCACATCGCAGCAGCTCCGTGGGCGTCTGTGCGTCCTGCGGGTAAAGTGCCGCTCCCATGCTGGCGGTCAGATCGAGCTCCACGCCGTCCGTCAGGATGGTCTTCCCGAGGCATGCCTGCATCCGGCCGCAGAGCGTCTCGACGGCATCCGAGACGTGTGCTCCCGGGGTAAAGATCACGAGCTCATCTCCCCCGAGGCGCGCCACGAAGCCTTCATCGTTGATGAAATCACTCAAGCGCTTACCGACCTGCGCCAGCACCCGGTCTCCCACGGCATGACCGAGCGTGTCGTTGATGTCCTTGAAGCGGTTGAGATCCAGCAGGATGACCGCGAATGATTCGCGGGGCCGGTCCGCAATGTTCTGCGCCAGGAGCCGCATGAACGCATCGCGGTTCAGCAGGCCCGTGAGCGTGTCGTGACTGGCGAGATATTCCTGGCGAGCCGAGTAGCGCCGTTGCCGCAACAAGGCGGCACGCAGCTGCCAGCCGAAGATCACGACCGCGAGCATGCCGGTGAGGAAAATGACCCCCGGGCCGATCGACTGTTGGAGCCACGCGGTGATGAGAGAGGAGACCGGCACCGTCGTGGTCACGTACAGCGGCAGCAGGGCCGACCGGGAGTAGCCATCCAGGTAGATGCCGGGAAGGGTGCGCGCCTGGACTGAAGCCGGGAGCTGACTGAGCTCGAGGATTCCGGAGGGGTGAGCGGCCGCAAGGTCCAGCACCTCCGGCGGAGTCCTTCCCTCCGGGATCTCAACCGCATCCCGGCTGGGCACGTAACGGAACAGCCGCGTGCCGTCGGCGGTGACGAAGTTCAGCCAGCTTCCGGGGATCAGCTGCAGGCTCTGCGCGGCCACCACGAGGCTGCGCGCAGGAACCAACGCGAAGACGGCATCCACCGCGTCCGCGCGCCGGGCACCGAGCGTCAACGGCACATACCAGGTCTCATCCCCCGGCAGCTGCACGGCCGGGCATAGCCTGATCGTGCCACTTTCCGCCTCGCAGAGCGCCCGACTCAAAGCGGTCCTGAGCCTTAAGGAGCCGGCGTGGCCTGCACGGTCGACGACGGCAATCTCGCCCGTCCGGGAGCCGCGCACGCCGAGGAGCTCGGAGAGCGGATCGAAGCGCATGGCCTCCTGCAGGAGCGGAAGCAGGCTCGCCGCGCCCTCTGCCTGGCTTGCGGAGAGATCTGCCTGGATGCCACGCAGGCTGGCGGTGGACTGCGCCAGGAGCGCTGTCGCACTGCGCTCGAGCCCCACGGCGATGTTCAGCGCGCTTTGCCTCGCGTCCGTGCGGATCCGCTCGCGTGCCTGGACCACCAGATAGGTCGCGGTCCCTGCCAGCAGGAGCAAAGCGGAAACGAGGTAAACGCTCGCTCGGCGATATTGCGAAGCGACCCGGGCGGGATCATCTGGCTGGGGCGAACGGGGTTCCACCCCTGGTTTTCGGCCCCGACCGGCATTTCTTTAGGGTCCCGCCGGGTCACCCCGGTCAATTCACCGTCCCGTCGCCCCCTGTCACTCCCAGTAGGGCTCGACCTTGTAGTACTCATAAGTCCGGTCGCGGAAGTTGCGGCCATCGTCGCGCGTCAATTCCTCGACCGATCCGACGGGCGCCCCCTGCAGCTGCTCCTTGGTGTAGCCCACCACATAGGCGTCCTCATTCTCGTCGTAGTCGAGGGCGGACCACGGGACCGGATAGTACTTTTCTCCTACCCCGGCGAAGCCGCCAAAACTCAATACGGCGAACATGATGTGGTTGGATTGCTTATCCAGGACCACATCCTCGACTTTGCCGATGTTGCTGCCTGCCTCGCTCTTAACCTTGGTGCCTATGACCTTGCTTACACGAATCGCTGAAGTGTGTCCGCTGCTCGTCGTCATGCTGTCTCTCCTTGACTCTCGACCCCCGCTTTGACGAGCGCCGCGCGCGCGTCCGTGGGATGCCTGTGAAGAATCGCAGGTCGCACCCGTCAATGCATGCGTCGCCCTGTTCTTGGCAAGACCGGAGGTGCTCATGACATCGCTCAGTACCGTGCCGCGTAAAGGGATGCCGGATCCGCATCTCAGCAAGAGCGAGTTTCTGCGCCGCTTTCGCTCGCAGTTCTCCGATCCGGTCTTCGAGGCGCTCGCGGGCGAGCTCGACCGCATTGCCGCCGCCGCCTGGGATGCCTATGCCGCCGGCCGCAAGAGCCCGCGCACCCGCAAGGCCGGTCCGCAGTTCGCAGACCCGGATTACGAGCTTTCGGTCGACTGGATTGCAGCGCGCGAAGCCATTCTCAGGGCGCAGCGTCGCCATGATGATCCGAACGGACCGGCATGCGTGCTGCTGATCAATGGCTCGACGCGCAGCGAGCATACCTGCCCCGGCGAGATGTCGAAGTCCTACCGACTCCTGAGCCTTGCCCGCAATGTCCTGATGCAGGATCCGCACGTTCAGATCGAAGTGCTCGACCTCAGCCGCCTCGCCTCCGAGTACGGTCGTCACATTCACCCCTGCAAGGGGTGCTTTTCGACCGCGGCGCCGCTTTGCCATTGGCCCTGTTCCTGCTATCCCAACTACTCGCTCGGCCAGACGCACGACTGGATGAATGAGATCTACCCGCAATGGGTCGCAGCCCATGGCGTCATGATCATCACCCCGGTGCACTGGTTTCACGGCTCATCGCCACTGAAGCTGATGATGGATCGGCTCGTGTGCGCCGATGGTGGCAATCCCGACCCGACACGCACGCATGGGAAGGATGCGCAGGCGGCCAAAGGGCTGGAGCTCGGCGGCTGGGACTATCAGCGCCCCCTCGAAGGGCGTCTCTTTGCGTGCATCGTGCACGGGGACGCCGAAGGTGCGCAAGCCGCGCGCCGCGACATCTGCGACTGGCTTTCCTCGTTGCATCTGGTACCCGCCGACGTGAGTGCGACACTCGATCGGTACATCGGGTACTGGCGTCCGTACGCCACCAGCCACCTGGAGCTCGACGCCGACGAGGCGCTGCAGCTCGAGGTGCGCGACGCCGCGCTGACGCTGCTCGCGGGTGTGCGCAACATGCGGCAAGGTCGCCGCGGCGCGCCTCACCGCAAGGTGAAGCCCCCGCGGGACAAGTGAGCGGCGCGGACGTTCGCGCGGTCCTCAGACGGATGAGGAGTTGAGCTCGCCCTTCTGAAGCCGCCACAGAATGGAGCGCACCCGGTCCGGATCCACGGGCTTGGTCAGGTGCATCGCAAAGCCAGCCTCGCGAGCCCGGCGTTTGTCGGCCTCCTGGCCCCATCCCGTGACGGCGATCAGGGAGACCGAGGCGCCGCCGCGCCGCTGTCTGATTGCATTCGCGGTGGCGAAGCCATCGAGCTCGGGCATCCCGATGTCGAGGAGCGCAACGTCGGGGCGGAATTCATCGAAGACAGAGAGCGCTGCGTGGCCGCTGTACGCAGTGCGCACCTCATGGCCGTCGAGCGAGAGCAGCAATGCCAGGCTGTCGGTGGCATCTTCATTGTCATCGGCGATCAGAACGCGGAGTTTCCAGGCGGCGTGCGCCGCTGATCCCTGCTCTTTCGACTCGCTGCCCGTCGTGAGCACCGGCACGAGAGGCAGGCGGATGGTGAACTCGCTTCCTTTGCCCACCCCGCCGCTTTGCACGTCGACCGTTCCGCCGTGCAGCTCGACGATACCCTTCACGAGTGACAGTCCGATTCCGAGACCGCCGTCGGAGCGATTCCCCGAGGCGATCTGTGAAAACATGGTGAACAGCTGTCCGAGCTGCTCCGCGGGGATGCCGATACCGTTATCGGCGACCGTGATGATCAGCTCTCCCTCCACGCGTGCGCTGAGCGTGATCGAGCCACCCGTATCGGTGTACTTGGCCGCGTTGGTCAGGAGGTTGGCGATGGCCTGGGCAAGCCGGATGTTATCCACGGACAGCATCGGCATCTCATCCGGCAGGCGAACCGAGAGCTGCTGGCGCCTCATTTCGATGATGGGACGCGCCGTTTCGACCGCCGCGTCGACGATTCCCCGCAACGAGCAGCTCTGTTTGCGCAGTTGCAGCTTACCCTGGGTGATGCGCGCCAGATCGAGAAGGTCATCGAGCAAGGCCGCCATGTGCTCGGTTTGGCGGCGAATGACACTTTGTGCCCAGCGCAGCTGCACGGGGGTGAGTTTCGTGGAGCTGAGGAGCTCGGCCGCGTTGCGGATCGGGGTCAGCGGATTGCGCAGCTCATGAGAGAGAATGGCGAGGAAGATGTCCTTGCGGTGGTCGGCCTCCTGCAGGGCGGCCTCGCGGGTGCGCTGCGCCTCGAGGAGGTCGCGCACCTGGTACTGTCGCCGCCGCGAGCGCAAGGCCACATCGATGGTGCGCAGGAGCGTCACCGCCGCCAGGGGCCGCTCGAGCAGGGTGATGCTTCCGGCCGCCGCCGCCGCGAGTTCGAGCAGCTGCGCCGAGCGCGATTCACCACCGCTCGTGAGGATGATCACGGGAAGCTCCGACCAGGCAGGCTGCGCGCCGATCTGCCGCAGCAGTCCCGGCACGTGCTCGCGATCCAGGGCCTCCTCGGTGAGCACCAGCGCTCCCACGTCCGCTGCCGCCTCTGCCGCGGCCTGCGCCGCTCCGCTACACACCTGCGCGCGATAGCCGTGGTCGTTCAGCAGCTCGGCAATGGCCGCCGCGTCTCGTCCCAGCGGTGCAACGATGAGGACTCGCTCGGTTCGCTCCTCACTGCTCATTTGAGCGCTGCATCATCTGATCGCGCGTGCCGTGGAATACCGGAGCTCCGCTCAGCACGTGTTGAAAATCCTCCAAGGGCTTGCCGATACGAATACCGCGGCCGCCCTGGAGCATGAATTCCCGGATGGTGCGCTCATGATGACCGCTGCGTTTCTTGAGCAGCGACAAAGCCGTCCGTACCGATCCCGCCGCCTCGAAAAAGCGCATGCCGACGACGGTATCAGCCAGATAGCTGATATCCACGGGCGCCTCGGCGGCCATGAGCATCCCGTGCTGCGCGAGAATGAAAAGTGTCAGCACGCCGCTCTGGTTCAGGTAGGTGGACAGCTCGTGCAGCTGATTGCTGAGGTAACGCTCGCCCGGCATGGCGTTCAGGTAGCCGTTGAGCGAGTCGATGACCACCAGCTTGCAACCGCCCGCGACTGCCCTCTGGATGCGGTCGGCGAACTCCCCGGGAGAGATCTCGGCCGGGTCGACCTGCTGCAGGCTGATCGTGCCCTTGCTCACGAAATGCGGGAAGTCGAGGCCGAGCTTCTCCGCGCGGGCGAGTGCGATGCCCGCGGTCTCGTCAAAGGCGAATATCACGCTGGATTCGCCCTGGCTCGCCATCTGTGTGGCGTACTGGAGCGCGAGCGTGGATTTGCCGGTGCCGGCCTGGCCGAGAATCAAAGTCGTGGTGCCCCGATCCAGGCCGCCGCCGAAGAGCTCATCGAGCTCCTGGATGCCACTGGGCACCGGCTCGCGCGGCAGGTTGATGCGATGCTCGGCAGCAACCAGTCTCGGGAAGACACGCAATCCCCCCGTCTCGACGATGTAGTCGTGGTAACCCTCACTGAAGCTCATCGCACGCATTTTCATGACCCGCAGCCGCCGGCGCGATCGGCCGTATTCCGGGGAGAGCTGCTCCATTTCGATCACGCCGTGGGTGAGGCTGAGCACATGCGGGTCGCCCCCCAGGCGGCCACTATCCATCTTGTCATCCAGCAGCAGCACCGTGCTGCCCTGCCCGGCGAGCTCCTGTTTCAGTCTCAGGAGCTGCCGACGATAGCGCAGCGGCGTCTCCGCGAGCAGCCGAAATTCCGACAACGAGTCGAAGACCACACGCGTGGGCCGGAACTTGCGCGTTTCGGAGAGGAGCAGATCCGTGACCGCGTTCAGCTCCACCTCGGAGGTATGAAAGACCGTGGTCTGCGCTTCGGGACGCAGGAGCGAGTCGATCGCCGACAGCTCGAGAAGCGGAATCTGCTCCAGCGACCAATTGTGCGAGCGCGCGACCTTCTCGAGCTCGGCCTTTGTCTCCGACAAGGTGATGTAGAAGACCCGCTCTCCGCGCCGCAGACCTTCGAACAGGAACTGCAGCGCCAGGGTCGTCTTGCCCGAACCGGGATCTCCCTGAATGAGATAGAAGCAGTTGCCCGGCAACCCGCCGGCGAGCACCTGATCGAGGCCCGGGACTCCCGTGGTGCAAAGTTCAGCGGCAGCGTGGCCGTTGGAGCGTTCCGTCATTATTTGTCTCCGAAGGCAGGCTCGGGTTGGCGGAGCATACCCGCTTCATCGGCGGCTCTTGTCGGCGGGGAGGCCCAGGGTTTGTAGGAAAGGACTCGCACGCTGCCGGTGCAGGCCGCGCGCTGTGAGCCTCGCTCACCGCGGAGCCGCAGTCAGTCGGGACTGCGTGTGTCCAAAGCCGGCAGTGCCTCAGGTAGCCGCAGGCCCCTGGCAGCGGCAACCGTCCGCAGGAGATCCGGCCGATCGGAGATGATGCCATCGACCCCCATGTCGATGAGATCGGCCATCTCCTGCGCATCGTTCACCGTCCAGGCGATGACCGCGACCCCGAGAAGATGCGCCTCAGCGATCGAGCGGGCGTTAAGGTCGCGGTAGTAGGGCGACCAGATGCCTCCTCCCGCGGCTTTGACTGCGCGCACGACCGAGCCGCCCTGGTCGCCGGGGCTGAAGCCCGCGGTCCAAACGGAAGCTCTGTCGGAATACACCGTGGGCTCATGCCCGCTCTCAGTCGTGAGGTAGACCGTCGGGATCTGCGCAGCGAGCTTCTGAACGAGCCGCAGCGAGCGCCAGTCGAATGACTCGATCATCACGCGGCTCTCGAAGTGCTCGCGGCGCAGCAGTGCCAGCACGATCGCCACGAATCGCTCCGGATCGAGGGACTCGCGCGGATGATGCGGATCAATCTTGATCTCGATATTGAGTCTGACATGGGTGTCGCCCGAGGCGCGCACCAGTGCGATGACCTGGGATAAGGTCGGAATGCGCGTGCCCGGCATGGCGCGTTGCTCGGGGAACTGCGCCGCGTAGGCGCTGCCGGGGCGGATCTGTCCGACGTCGTATGTCTTGACCTGAGCCAGGGTCAGGTCGATGAAGGGGATGCTCGCCGCGATGTACTGTCCATCGGCGCCACGGGCCAGATCGGGATTCAATCCACGGTCGTGCGAGACCACCACGACCTCGTCGCGGGTAATCGCCATATCGAGCTCGAGAGTGTCGACGCCCATGGATAGTGCATTCGCGAATGCGGGCAGCGTATTCTCCGGACGTAGCGCCCGTCCGCCGCGGTGCGCCTCGATGTCGAACGGAGTCAGGCGCTTCGGGGTGTCGGCGGGCGCCGTGTCGGGGGATGCCGCCAGGAGCAGGATGCCGATCGCAAGGCAGAAGGGGAGAGGCATGCGCGCTGATTTCGAAGACGGCTGGATCGATCTTAGCAGTACCCCTGAAGCGCCATGGCCTGAGCTCAATTACCGCACCTGGCGCGAGACTGCCATCACGCTGCAGTTGTGGACCCAGATCGTCGGAAAAATACGGCTGGCTCTCACCCCCTGGCTCAATCACAGCTGGCAGGTTCCACTCTACGTGACCGGCCGCGGGCTTGGCACTCTGGCCGTTCCGGCGGGCAACGAAATCCTGGAGATGGAATTCGATTTTCTCGCCCATGAGCTCAGAACCCGCACCAGCCGTGGCGCGGAGCGCGCTCTTTCGCTCAAGCAGCGCTCGGTATCTGAGTTCTATCGCGAGCTCATGTCACAGCTGCGCGAGCTCGGGATCGCGGTCTCGATTCACGAGATGCCCAATGAGGTGTCAGATCCCATCCCCTTCTCCAGCGACGATCGTCACAGCTCCTATGACGCCGCCGCTGCCCACGCATTCTGGCGCGCCCTCATCCAGGCCGATCGGATCCTGAAGCAGTTCCGTACCGGATTTCTGGGCAAGGCAAGTCCGGTGCATTTCTTTTGGGGCAGTTTCGACCTTGCGGTGACGCGCTTCTCGGGACGGCGTGCACCGCTTCATCCCGGTGGCGTGCCAGGGCTGCCCGACGCCGTCACGCGGGAGGCCTACTCGCACGAAGTCAGCAGCGCCGGCTTCTGGCCCGGGAACGACGCCTTTCCTGCCGCCGCCTTCTACTCTTATGCCTACCCCGAGCCCGCGGGATTTCGCGCTGGCGCGGTCCCGCCCGGGGCATATTTCGACGAGAAGCTCGGGGAATTCATCCTGCCCTACGAGACCGTGCGCACGGCGTCGGCTCCGGAGAGCCTCCTGCTCGACTTCCTGGCGAGGACCTACGAGGCCGCCGCGGATGCAGCCGCCTGGGATCGTGCGCAGCTCGAGTGCGCTCCCGGTGTGGCCGGGCGCGTGCGCCCGCTGTGAGAAAGGGGGTATAGGAAGTACTACGGATTGAGGTTCCCCGCCGCTCGACCCATAAGGCCCATGAGAACTGCCGGCCGCAATGCGGGTATCGAGGGGGCGTCGTTTGAACCTGATGGAATCCCTGCTGCATGCCTTGAAGGCGCACGGCGCGCAGCTCATCTTCGGCATCCCGGGCGATTTCGCGTTGCCGTATTTCCGCGTCATCGAATCGAGCGGCATCCTGCCGCTCTACACGCTCTCGCATGAGCCCGGCGTCGGTTTTGCCGCCGATGCGGCGGCGCGCGTCGGCTGTGTGCCGGCCGTCGCCGCGGTGACCTACGGGGCCGGCGCCCTCAACATGCTCAATTCGGTTGCCGCCGCCTATGCCGAGAAGGTGCCGCTCGTGGTGCTCTCGGGTGCGCCCGGCAAGGCCGAAGCGAGCTCGGGGCTTCTGCTGCACCACCAGGCGAAACGCATCGACTCGCAGTTCGCCATGTTCAAGGAAGTGACCTGCGATCAGGCATGCCTCGATGACGCGGAGCGTGCGCCGCGCGACATCGCCCGGGTGCTCGCCAGTTGTCGACGGCGCTCTGAGCCCGTCTATCTCGAGATCCCGCGCGACATGGTGGGGGTCGAGTGTGCCGCAGTCGTGGCCGAGGAGTCCCCGACGCCCGATGCGGATGCACTCGAAGCCTGCGTGGAGGAGATCCTCGAGCGACTGACACGGGCGCGCTCGCCGGTACTGATGGTCGGAGTCGAGGCACGGCGCTACCGGATCGAGCATCAGGTGGTGGATCTCGCACGACGTCTGGGGCTCCCCGTGGTCTGCGGTCTCATGGGTCGCGGCCTGTTCGCTGAGGAGGACGCGCCGCTCGTTGGCACCTACATGGGTGTCGCCGGGATGCCGGAGGTGACGCGCCTGGTCGAGGAATCAGACGGGCTGTTCCTGCTCGGCGAGATCATCTGTGATACCAACTTTGCCGTCTCGCAGACGCGCATCGACATGCGCAAGACCATTCAGGCGCTCGATGGGCGCGTAACGCTCGGCTATCACACCTATCCTGACATTCCGCTGGCCTCCCTCGTTGCACGGCTGCTCGCGCGGGCGCGGCCGATCGGCAAGACCGCCAGTATCGCTGCGCCCTCATATCCGCGCCGGCTCGTGGCTGACGGTGCGCCGATCACGCCGACCGACATCTGCGCCGGTATCAATGATCTCTTTGCTCGTCACGGCAGGATGCCGGTTGCCTGCGACATGGGCGATTGCCTGTTCACGGCCATGGACATCGAGCCCACCCCGCTGCTCGCACCCGGCTACTACGGGACGATGGGCTACGGCGTCCCGGCGGGACTCGGGCTGCAGGCCGCCTGCGGCGAGCGCCCGCTCATTCTGGTGGGCGACGGCGCCTTCGCGATGACCGGCTGGGAGCTCGGCAACTGCCGCCGCTACGGCTGGGATCCCATCGTGCTCGTGTTCAACAATGCCAGCTGGGAAATGCTGCGCACTTTCCAGCCGGAGTCATCGTTCACCTTACTCGACCGATGGGACTTCGCCGGTATGGCTGCGGGAATGGGCGGCGAGGGCATCCGCGTCGGCACGCGGGCCGAGCTCAAAGCGGCGCTCGAGGCGGCGGTGACGCGACGCGGCCGCTTCCAGCTGATCGACATCAGCTTGTCGCGCGGCGTGCTCTCGACTACGCTCGCGCGCTTCGTCGGCGGCGTCCGACGCCTGAGTGGTCAGTGACGATGAAGGCGCTGGTGTGCAGGCAATGGGGCTTACCCGAGACCCTGGTGCTGGAGGACAGGGCCGATCCGGTCGCCGGACCCGGTCAGGCCGTCATCCGAGTGCACGCCGCCGGGGTCAACTTTCCCGATGCGCTGGTCATTCAGAATAAATACCAGTCCGCTCCGGCGCTGCCCTTCGTTCCCGGCAGCGAATGCGCGGGCGTGGTCGAAAGCGTCGGCCAGGGCGTCGAGCGTGTGAAGGTCGGCGCTCGTGTCATCGCGCTCACTCAATCCGGCGCCTTCGCAGAGAAGGTATCGGCCCCCGTCGATGCACTGACGCCGCTCCCTGAGGGCGTGGACTTCGCGACCGGCGCAGCCTTCCTCCTGACCTATGGGACCGCCTATCACGCGCTCGCCGATCGCGGCGCACTCAGGCGGGGCGAGACGCTGCTGGTGCTCGGTGCATCCGGAGGAGTAGGCATCGCCGCCATCGAGATCGGCAAAGCACTGGGCGCGCGCGTCATCGCCGGGGCCTCTTCGGCCGAGAAGCGCGACATCTGCCGCGAGCACGGCGCTGACGAAGTGATCAATTATGCCGACGACCTCAAGCCCGTGCTCGCGGCGCTGACTCAGGGAAGGGGCGTCGATGTCGTGTTCGATCCGGTGGGGGGACCCTTCACCGAGGCGGCGCTGCGCAACTGCGCGTGGCGTGGACGGCACCTCGTCATCGGCTTTGCCAATGGCGACATCCCGCGCGTGCCCGCCAACCTCACCCTGCTCAAGGGCTGCTCGCTGATCGGTGTTTTCTGGGGCCGCTACATCAAAGCCGAACCCGCCGCCTGGGCAGCCGATCTCGAGACGCTCTTCGGGTGGCTGCGCGAAGGGCGCCTCCGGCCCCATGTGGTCGAGCGTTACCCGCTCGAGCGAGGCGCGGACGCGCTGGCGGCGCTGCTGGCGCGCAAGGCTCTTGGGAAGCTCGTCATCACGCCCGTCGCGTCGTGAGCGCAGGAAACGGCAGCCTCGCCAAGAGGCTCGCAGCGCTCGATCCCAATGCCTACAGAGCGTTGATTGGACGCGAGCTCGGGAGCTCCGGGTGGCTTCAGATCGATCAGACGATGATCGATGGCTTTGCGAGCGCAATCCTCGATCGCGAGGTCACCCCTCCAGAACCGGTGCTGTCCGGGGGCCACTTGCGGGGCGCGGCCGTCGCGCACCCTTTTCTGACGCTGTCGCTCCTCAGCGCCCTCGCCAGGCAGATCGTGCCGCCCGTCGCCGGGGCGGTCATGTCGGTGAACTACGGGATCGACAAGCTGCGCTTTCTCGCCCCGGTGCCGGCAGGCGCCAGGATACGCGGGCACTTCACGCTGCAGGACCTGCGGGAGCGCCGGGCACGCGAATGGCTGTTGGTGCTCGGCGTTCGGGTCGAGATCGAGGGGAGCGAGGAGCCGGCGCTCACCGCGCAGTGGCTGGGATTGCAGGTGACCTCTTGACTCAGGCAGCCATCATCGACCCGAAACGCTCGAGATGATGGCCCATGTCGCCGAACGATGCGTTGATGAGCGTGAGACGCTTGAAATAGTGGGAGGTCGCCACCTCATCGCTCACCCCCATGCCGCCGTGGAGCTGCACCGCTTCCTGGCCGACAAAGCGTGCCGAGCGGCCCACCAGGAACTTCGCCGCCGAGATCGCGCGACGCCGCTCCGTGACGTCGCTCACCTCGAGCTTGGCACTCGCCAGGTAGCTCATCGAGCGTGCCAGCTCCGCGTGCAGCAGCATGTCGGCCATGCGGTGCTGCAGCGCCTGAAAGCTCCCGATCGGCACGCCGAACTGCTTGCGGTTCTTCACGTATTCCAGTGTGAGGGCGAGGAGTGCGTCCATCGCGCCCACCGCCTCGGCGCACAACCCCGCGATGGCCACGTCGCTCGCCGCTTCAATCAGCGGTAATCCGCCTCCCTCGGGTCCAAGCAGCGCCTCTGCCGGCACGCGGACCCCCGCGAGCTCGATCTCCGCGACACTCGAGCCGTCGTGAGTCGCGACCGCACGGCGTGTCATTCCCTCGAGCGCGCCCGGGAGCACAAACAGGCAGAGGCCGGAAGCGGCTCGGGCCGAGGTCAGGAGGTAATGAGCACCGGCGCCGTCGGCCACCATCGACTTGTGCCCCTCGAGCACCCAGCCGCCGGATTCGCGCACCGCGCGGGTCGTCACCGCGTCCAGCCGCCAGCGCGAGTCGCGCTCCTCGTGTGCGAAGGCAAGCCGGATCTCGCCCGTCGCGACCGCGCGCAGCAGTGGCTGATGCTGCGCGCTACCCGCGCGCGCCAGGACGCCGGCGGCCACGAGTGCGGTCGAGAGGTAGGGCTCGAGGACGAGCGAGCGTCCCAATTCCTCCATCACCACCATCGCATCGAACGCATCTCCACCGATCCCTCCGAGGGACTCGGGGATCGCGAGCCCGAGGATTCCGAGCTCCGCAAACTGCTGCCAGATCGCCGGATCGCAGCCGCCGCCTGCGCGGGCGATGGCACGCCGCCGCTCCAGGGTGTAGGTCTGAGTGAGGAAGCGTCGCAGCGTTGCGCGCAGCTGAATCTGCTCCTCGGTGAAAGCGAAATTCACGGCTAGAGTCCCAGCATGTGGCGCGCAATGATGTTGCGCTGGATCTCATTCGACCCGGCGTAGATGGAGACCTTGCGATGGTTGAAGTAGCGCGCGGTGATGCCGATCCCGTCGGAGGGGCCCGCAAGCGGCCCCGTCCAGTCGGCGGCCAGTGCCTGCGGCTGATGGAGTGGGGCGTAAGGGCCCAGCGCTTCCATGGCCAGCTCCGAGAGCGTTTGCTGAATCTGACTGCCGCGAAGCTTGAGGAGCGAGGCCTCGGGACCTGGGGCATGGCGCTCCCGGTCCATCGCAATGACCCGCAGCGCCAGTACCTCGAGCGCCATGAGATCGATCTCCGCTTCGGCGATGCGGTCGCGGAAGCGCGCAATCTCAAGCAAGGCGCGGCCGCCGCCGGCGGGAGTCCCCGCGGCGATCGCCTTCAATTCACGCAAGGCGCGCTTGCTCAGTCCGAGCGTCGCATTCGACACGCGCTCATGACCGAGGAGGAACTTCGCGTACGTCCAGCCTTTGTTCTCCTCGCCGATCCGATTGGCGAGCGGGACCTCGACGTCGTTGAACCAGACCTCGTTGATCTCGTGCCCACCGTCGAGCATCACGATCGGGCGCACGGTGATCCCCGGCGATTTCATGTCGATCAGCAGGAATGAGATGCCGCTCTGCGGGCGGCCCTCGCTCGAGGTTCGCACCAGACAGAAGATCCAGTTCGCATGTTGGGCGAGCGTCGTCCAGGTCTTCTGGCCGTTGACGACATAGGTCTCGCCACGGCGCTCGGCGCGGGTCTTGAGCGATGCGAGGTCGGAGCCGGCGCCGGGCTCAGAGTACCCCTGGCACCACCAGTGCTCGCCGCTCAGGATCCGGGGCAGGAAGTACTGCTGCTGCGCCGGCGTGCCGAAGGCCATGATGACCGGTGCCACCATCCGGGGGCCGAAGGAGAGGACCGGCGGCGCGCCGGCGAGCGCGCATTCTTCCTCGAAAATGAGCTCGCGCGCCGGATCCCATTCCTGTCCTCCAAATCGCCTGGGCCAACTGGGCGCGACCCAGCCGCGGGTGTTGAGAATCCTCACCCAGGAGAGGAAGTCCTCGCGCTCGAGACGCTTGTGGCCGAGCACCTTGTCGCGAATTGACGCCGGCAATTCCGCGGCGACGAACGCGCGCACCTCGCTGCGGAAGCGCTCCTCGTCGGCTGAGAAATTGAGATCCATCGGTAGCGCGGATTATCGCCCAGGCCGTCAGGCCGCACCACGTGTCATTTCCTGCCGATTGCCTTGCGGGTCTTGCTGCGGATCCGCCCCACGAGCCGCTCGGTAAGGGACTGCTGGCGGCGCGAGAATTGATCCACGCAGGCGCGCAGGTACGGACTCAACTGGCGTTGCGCGTAGCTGACATAGCCGGCCTCCCGAAGCTCGGTCAGCGTGTGGCTGTAATCCTCGAGGATCGTCGTATACAGAATTTTTCCGGTGCGAGCCGCCCCGGCACGCGCTGACAATGAGAGCCATCGCGCCCGGCCGGGGAGCATCCGCACAGCCGAGACGGCCATCAGCGAGGAAGTTGCGAAGATCGAGCGTTCCTGTCGCGCGGCCTCGCCCTTGAGCTCCTCCCATCGGGTGCTGATGTCCTCCAGAGACGGAAGGTCTGCAGGTTTCAGGTGACGCGCCTGCGATCGAAGCTCCGTCCATTCCGTGCGCAGCCGCTCGACATCGAGCGGCGGCACGTTGAGCGTCTGCGCAAGGCGCGAGGAGGTCTTCGCGAGGCCGTCCAGCATCTGATCGACACTCTCGAACTTCGCATCGCTTTCGAGGAGTCCCTGTTCCTTCAATGCGTCGGCAATCTCGGGGATGAGTCGACGTCCCATCCCGCTGAGATCGGCCAGTGCGGCGAACACCCATACGGGAGAGACGCGAAAAGCCGCAATGCCGAGGAGCTCTATGGCGTGACCCGCTCCACGGCGCGCAAGGAAGTCCCGGGTGTGCGGTCCTTCGGCAGGGTAGACACCCTTGGCGCCTCCGACCTGCTCGATCATGTATCGCAATGTGGTGTCCACGAGGCTCTTATAAAGCTGGCCGCGGCGCACGGTCCGGGGGACCACCACCTCCCCGATTTCGCGCAGCAATCCGGCACTGAGGCCAAGCGCCGAGCGGATCACCCGTTCGGGAAGCGATAGAATGTAGGCCCGTGAAGGCATCGCCGTACTTTACAGCGTGGCAAGTCCCGCTATGGCTGTTTGCCGCCGCCGTGGCGAGCGCTCAGACGCAAGCCGCAAGCCAGAGCGGTCCTGCTGGGCAGGCGCCGACGAGTGCGGGCGAGGTGAAACCGCAGGTCACCGTGACCGCCCCGCGCGATCAGCCGCTCCCGGAGCTTCCGCCGGATGCATTCAGAAAGTGCATGAGCATGGTGAGCCCGGAAAACATTGACTATACGCAGGCGGTCATGTGCCAGGAGGAGCTCAGCCGGGAAAGGCACATCGTGGTCTCGGCCTGCATCAACGCGAAGGGCGACACCGCGCCCGCCAGGATCGTTCAGGCCTGCACGGAATCGCTCGATCAGGACATCTTCGAGGGCCGCACCCGCTTTTTTCTTTTCGCCGCTCGCGCTGCCGGGTATTTCGCCGCCGGCGACAAGCAGCATGCACTCGAGGATTTCAATGAGGCCATCAAATTGGCTCCCCGCAATGCCTACGTCTATTACAACCGCGGCGTCTTCTATGCGGCGCAATCCGATCCCGCTGCGGCGCTGCAGGACTTCGACACGGCTCTCGGGATCAACTCCAGGCTGGTGCCGGCGCTGCGTCAGCGAGCGAAGGTGTACCTGACGCGCGGCAATTTCGCCGGGGCGCGCGAAGACTACTCGCAGGCCATCAGTCTGGAGCCGAAAACTGCCGCGCTGTGGAGCGATCGAGGCTACGTATCCATCCGAGCGCAGGACTACGAGAGCGCGATCAAGGACGAGGCCGAAGCGATCCGACTCGATCCTGGCCTGGCACGGGCGTACTTCCTGCGTGGCGCAGCGGCGGCCTTCGGCGGGCTCGCCGGCCCGCCGAATCCGATCGAAGACATCAAGACCGCCGTCGGGCTGGACTCCTCCCTGGCCAGTTACGTGAAGCTCAAAGGCAAGACGGTCTCGCTTTCGCTCCCGCCTCAGTGAGGGATTGAGCCGAGCTTCCCTGAAGTCATCGGGTATGCGCGGGTGGCTCTGCCGCGAGCATCGAGTGTCATCGTCTGCCGGTCAGCGCTCGGCCACAGGCCATGAAGCCGCGCTGCTGAGAAGAGCGGCGAGCACGAGATACCAGATCGCCTGCAGTGCGATACCCGCCAGCAACAGATGTGGCTTGAGGGCGGGTGGACCAGCCAATAGCCCGATGATCAGAATGACCCCGGCAGCCAGACCAAAGGCTCCGACGCCACGGCGCATCCCCGGTCCCTTTACGATGGCCGCAGACCAGCCGAGGATCGCCGTCGACTGAAACAGCATTCCGATGGGCATGAGGAAGCTGATGACGGTGCCACACAGTATAAAAAGAGTGCGGGCCATCGTGAGATTGTCCGCGTTGCCCGAGTCGGCAAAACGGATCGCCAGGGCAGGGGTGACAAAGCCGTCCAGAATCATCGAGGCGATCAGGAGGCCCGAGCCGACACAGAAAGCCGTGAGAGCGATCGCCACGGATACCCGGCGCAACCCGAGGAGGCGCGACAGGAGGATGAAACACACCATCAATGCGGCCAGTGTGATGATGAAACCACCATGCACCACGCCGTTGATCCAAACACCACGGGCCTCCTCTTTCAGCACCTCCACGAGGGTTCGCGCGCTGCTTGAAGGGTGACTCGCCAGCAGTGTGAGAGTCGCCAGGGAGCAGAGCGCAAACGCTCCTGCCAGCCCCCGTCGTTCGCGATCGCTCGAGAACACTTGCGCCATCGGTTGCGTTCTACATCAATCCCTGCCACAGATGCTGGACGCGATGGTCCACCTGTCCAATACTGAACACGCAAACGGCCGCGTCTTGGAATTTCCGTGAAAAACCAGAGGACCCCCGATCGGCGGGCTCAGAGGACCCGCCAGGCGCTGCTGTCAGCCTTCGTCGAACTGGTGCTCACGCGCGGCTATGAGACCGTGACGGCCCGCGAAATCTCCCACAAGGCCAATGTGGGTCGCTCGACGTTCTATCTCCACTATGCGAGCAAAGACGACCTCCTGAAGGAGAGCCTGAAGACCCCCTCTCTGGCGTTGGCGGCTTGCGTCAGAGGGAAGCTCACGGGCGAGCAGCTCACGCGCCTCCTCGATCACTTCCGCGAACAGCGTGCCTTGAATCGGATTTTCTTTGCAGACCCCATTCGCGCTCTCTGGGTCAAGTGCGTCGCAACCTTCATCGAGCCTCATCTGGCTCGCCAGCAACCGAGAGGGATGCGGCCGCGCGTTCCAGCATCCCTGATCGCGCTCATGATCGCGGAAATGCAGATCGCGCTCATCACTCACTGGGTGACGCGCAAGGCCTCAGTCAAGTCGGAGGTCATTGCCGCCGCGCTCATGGCTAATACGCAGGCGATGCTTTCAGCCGTCGAGCCGCTTTAGGGCCATCTGAGAATGCCAACTGGGTTCGAATATGAATCACGGACGTGGCGCGCGGTTATGAGCTTAAATAGCCTTAAGAGCCAGGATGCGG
>DATGJR010000028.1:0-8345 GCA_035295065.1 Steroidobacteraceae bacterium | reverse complement strand
TACGGCACCGGAGCGCTGGCGACCCGCAGCTGCTCGCGCAGCAGCTGCTCGGCCACATCGCCCCTCGAGGCCCGCAGCAACAGTCCCGTGAGCACTTCCTGCAGCCGCACATCCTGTGGCGCTTCGCGAACCACGGCGGCGAGTGAGCGCGTGAAGTCCGCCTCCCCGAGCGCCTGCCGTACGCGCGCGAGGTCGAGCTGCGCTTCGGCGTTGCGCGGCCGTGCATTCGTGGCCGCGGCGAATGCGCGCTCGGCCTCCTCGAGTCGGCCGAGTTGTGTCAGCACGCGCCCGCGGGTGAATTCCAACTCAAAGCCGCGGGCCCCAAGGGCTCGTGCCCGATCCAGCGTCACGAGCGCCTCTTCCACGCGCTCCTGACGCGCGAGCAGCGTGCCGAGCCGGCGCTGCACCGCGGGGTTCCCCGGTGCGAGAGTAAGCGCCTGACGATAGGCATTCTCGGCCTCGCTGAGCCGGTCCTGACTGCCGAGCACGAAGCCGAGCAGTGCCCAGGCATCCGGACTCGAGCGATCGCCTTCCAGGAGGGTGTTGCAGTGGATCTCCGCTTCGCGAGCCCGACCGAGCTGATCGAGCGTCAGGATCAGGCCATGGCGTGCCGCGCGGTTCGAGGGCGCGAGCTGCAGCACGCGGCGGTATACGCGCTCGGCCTCCTCGGGCCGCCCGCTGCGGCGCAGAAAGGTCGCGAGATCCAGGCGGTGGCGCGCATCCGCGGGATCGATGTCGACGCTGCGGCGCAGGAGCTCCTCGGCCCCCTGCCGGTCGCCGCCCTGGGCGCGCACCAGCCCCAGGAGGTTCAAGGCCACCACATTGTTAGGATGGTTGGCGAGCACCGAGCGGCAGAGCGTCTCCGCCTGCGCCAGCTCGCCACGGCCCAGGGAGGCGGACGCATCACGCAGCTGTGCGTCGAGTTCGGGGGCGGTCAGCACAGCGGGCCCTAATGCACGGCGCTGTCTGTCCGCTGACCGGAAGCCGCGGCGGCGGATCTGGAGGCCTTGTGGCTCGCCTTGTGGCGCTTGTGAAGGATGGGGTGCTGGATCGGAGCCCCGTAGACGTGTTTGCCGCTGTGGCGTGGCGCGAAGGAGCTGGGTTTGGACTTGTGCGGGGTGGCACTCGTATCGAGGGCGCCGCTGATGCTCGGGAGTAGTACTGCGCACCACAGGAGCGCGGACAATAAGGGCTTGCACATGCTCGCCAGTGTATACCGTCGGCGACTTGGTGCCCTGCCGCGCGCACGCTAGGATGCCGACCCCATGATCACAAAAGGCATCCTCCTCGCGGGCGGCTCCGGCACGCGGCTGTACCCGGTCACCCGCGCCTTCTCCAAGCAGCTGTTGCCGCTATATGACAAGCCGCTCATTTACTATCCGCTCGCCACGCTGATGCTGGCCGGCATCCGCGAGCTGCTGCTCATCTCCACGCCCGACGACGCGCCGCTCTTTCGGCGGCTGCTCGGGGACGGCTCACAGTGGGGCGTGCGCATCAGCTACGCCATCCAGAGCGAGCCGCGCGGCATCGCGCAGGCGCTGCTGATCGGGGCGGAGTTCATCGGCCCGGACCCGGTGTGCCTGGTGCTCGGCGACAATCTCTTCTATGGACACGGCCTGCCGGAGCAGTTGCGCGCCGCGGCCGCGCGCGACAGCGGCGCGACGGTGTTCGCCTACTACGTGCGCGATCCCGAGCGCTACGGGGTGGTGGAGTTCGACGCTGCGGGACGCGCGGTCGGACTCGAGGAGAAGCCCAGGTCGCCGCGCTCGCACTACGCGGTGACGGGTCTTTATTTCTACGATGCGGGGTGCGTGGCGGCCGCGCGCGCGCTCAAGCCCTCGGCTCGCGGCGAGCTCGAGATCACCGACCTCAATCGTGCGTACCTCGAGCGTGCGAGCCTCAAAGTGGAAGTGCTCGGGCGCGGGGTCGCCTGGCTCGACACCGGCACGCATGCCTCGCTCCTTGCGGCGGCGAATTTCGTCGAGACCATCGAGGCGCGCCAGGGACTCAAAGTGTGCTGCCCGGAGGAGATCGCCTACCGCCAGGGCTTCATCGACCGCAGACAGCTGCAGCGCCTCGCCGATCAGCTCAAGCGCACCGGCTACGGCGAGTACCTCGAGGATGTACTCAACGAGCGGGTGTTCTGATGCGCCTCACCGCGCTGGCCCTTCCCGAGGTGCTGCTGATCGAGCACCAGGCGTTCGAGGATTCGCGCGGCGCGTTCTTCGAGAGCTGGAACGAGCGTGCCTTCGCCGCCGCCGGCATCGAGGCGCGCTTCGTACAGGAGAATGTCAGCCGTTCGCGCGCTTACGTGTTGCGGGGCCTGCACTATCAGCGGCCGCACGCCCAGGGCAAGCTCGTGCGGGTACTGGCCGGCTCCATTTTTGACGTGGTCGTCGACCTGCGGCGCTCCTCGACCAACTTTGGCACGCATGCCGCGGTGACGCTGGACGCCGCGCGGCAGCAGTCGCTGTGGGTGCCTGCCGGCTTCGCCCACGGATTCCTGTCGCTCGCCGACGAGACGCGGGTGCAGTACAAGGTGACCGATTTCTGGGTGCGCGAGGCTGAGCACACACTCGCCTGGGACGACGCAAGGATCGGAATCCGCTGGCCGCTGCCCGCGGGCGTCACACCGCTCCTCTCGGCGAAGGACCGCGAGGGACGCCCCCTCGCGCGCGCGGAGTGTTTCCCATGAGGGTGCTCGTGACCGGCGCGGGCGGACAGCTCGGGCGCGCCCTGCTCGATGCCGCGCCCGCCGGCATGGCGCTGCGTGCCCGCTCGCACGCCGAGCTCGACATCGCCGACCGGAGCGCTGTGGAGGCGGAGCTCGCGGACTTCGCACCCGGGCTCCTGATCAACGCGGCGGCCTACACGCGGGTCGATGAGGCCGAGCGCGCCCCGGAGGCTGCGGCCCGAGCCAATGCCGAAGGGCCGCGGGTGCTCGCCGTTGCCTGCCGCAGCGGCGGCTGCTGGCTCACTCACGTGTCGACGGACTTTGTGTTCGACGGCCGCCAGGGACATCCCTACGCGAGCGACGCACGGCCCAATCCGCTCTCGGTTTACGGGCGTACCAAGCGCGAGGGCGAAATCGCGGTGCTCGAGGGACTCCCGGAGCGCAGCACGGTGGTGCGGGCCTCGTGGCTCTACAGCACCGCCGGCGGATTCGCCATGCGCATGCTCGAGCTCATGAAGAGCCGCCCGGAGATCCGGGTGGTGAGCGATCAGGTGGGCGCGCCGACTCACGCCGCGGGCCTCGCCGGGGTTCTCTGGGCGCTCTCGACGCGCCGCGCGGCAGGCCTGTGGCACTGGTGCGACTCGGGTGTCGCAAGCTGGTACGACTTCGCGGTGGCGATCGCCGAGCAGGCCGTGCTGCTCGCGCTCCTGCCCGGGGCGCCGCCGGTGACGCCGATCGGCACCGCCGACTATCCGAGGCCCGCGCCCCGTCCCGCCTACAGCGTCCTCGACAAGCGCGCCACCGAGAAGCTCCTGGGGCTCACGGCGCCCCATTGGCGCACCGCGCTGCGCGCGACCCTGGCCGGGCTCGTCCCATGAAGCGGCTGCTGGTCACGGGCGGTGCAGGCTTCATCGGCGCCAACTTCTGCCAGCACTGGTGCGCGACTCACCCGCAAGACCGGATCGTCGTGCTCGACGCGCTCACCTATGCGGGTAACCTCGCGAGCCTCAACGCGCTCATCGAGTCCGGGAAGCTGCGCTTCGTGCATGGCGACATCGGCGAGCGCGAGCGAGTGGCGGCGCTGCTCGCCGAAGAAGCCATCGACACCATCGTCAACTTCGCCGCGGAGTCGCACGTCGACCGCTCCATCGAGGATCCGGCGCAGTTCCTGCGCACCAACGTGCTCGGCACCCAGTCGCTCCTCGATGCGGCGCGCCTCACCTGGGGGCCCGGGGCCGCGCAGCGCGGCTGCCGTTTCCACCACGTATCGACGGATGAGGTCTATGGCTCGCTCGCACCCGGGGATGCCGCCTTCACCGAGAGCACCCCGTATGCGCCCAACTCCCCGTACGCCGCGAGCAAGGCGGCCGCCGATCATCTGGTGCGCGCCTGCGCGCATACCTTCGGACTCCCCTGCACCATCAGCAACTGCTCCAACAATTACGGGCCGTACCAGTTTCCCGAGAAGCTGCTGCCGCTTTGTATCCTCAACATTCTCGAGGGCCGGCCGCTGCCGATCTATGGCGACGGGATGCAGATCCGGGACTGGCTGCACGTGAGCGATCATTGCCGCGCGCTCGAGCTGATCCTGATGCGCTCCGAGCCGGGGGAGACGTGGAATGTCGGAGGCGCGACCCAGGATCCGAACCTGACGGTGGTCGCAACGGTCTGCGACCTCATCGATCGCGCCTTCGCGGCGCAGCCGCAGCTCGCCAGCCGCTACCCGCGCAGCGCCCCGGCACAGGGACGCGCGGCGCGCAGCCTCATCCAGCACGTGCGCGACCGCCCCGGCCACGACCGGCGCTACGCGGTCGACGCGCAGAAGATCCACGCACGTCTCGGCTTCAGTCCCGCAACCAGCCTCGCGCAGGGACTCGCCGCCACCGTGCGCTGGTACCTGGAGAACGAGGCGTGGTGGCGCGACGTGCTGAGCGGAGAATACCGCCAGTGGTACGCCCGCCAGTACGCCGCGCCCCCTCACCCGGGGCGCGGCGCGGCCGGGGCCTGAGATGAGCTCGCGCGACGCATCGCCCAGCGCCGAATCGCAGCGCGCCGCACGCACGCTGTTCCGGCGTGCGCGCCTGCGCTACCTGCTCGGACGACGCAACGAGGCCCTCGCGCTGTGCCGCGAGGCAGTGGAGCGCGCCGACTACTCGCGCGCCTACACGCTCATGTCGCAGCTCGCGCTCCCTGGAGAGGATTATTTCCACGTGCTGGCGCGCATCCACCGCCACCTGCAGCCGCGCACCTACCTCGAGATCGGCGTCTCGCGCGGCGAGTCGCTCAAGCTGGTCGGACGCGCGACGCGGGTGCTGGGCATCGATCCGCAGCCGAATCTCGCCTTCGCGCCGCCCGCCAACGTGCGGATCTATCGCGAGACTTCCGACGATTTCTTCGCGAAGTTCGCGCCCCGCGAGGAGCTCGGCGGCGCCGCAGTCGAGCTCGCCTTCATCGACGGGCTGCATCGATTCGAGTATGCGCTGCGCGATTTTCTCAACGTCGAGCGCGCCTGCGCACCCTCGTCCGTGATCCTGATCCACGACTGCTACCCGCTCGATGAGCGCACCGCGCAGCGCGAGCAGGTCACGGGATTCTGGAGCGGGGATGTGTGGCGGCTGCTGCTGCTGCTGCGCACGGAGCGGCCGGACCTCACGGTGCGCACCATCGCCACGCGCCCCACCGGGCTCGGCATCGTGCTCAATCCCGATCCGGGCTCGCGGCTGCTCGCCGGGCGGCTCGATCAACTCACCGCGCAATACCTGGCGAAGGATTTCTCGGTGCTGGCCGACGCGGGCCAGGCGCAGGCGCTGGGCCTCATCGAGAACCGCTGGCCGGCGATCCGCGCGCTGCTCGATGCGCGACCGCTTCGCTAGCGATCCTCGATCCGGGCGCGCCACGCACGCGCATGCAGCAGCACCTTCTTGCGGATGCGCACGATGAATTTCAGCTCCTCGAGGAGGCGCATGAGGAACGGCGCCGCCCAGCGCGGCACCCCTGCGCGGTACACGTGCCCGCTGGGGAGGGTGCGCGAGCCGCGAAACGCGGGGTACATGCGCCGCACGCGCGCGAGCTCCTCGCCCGGATCGACGCCCATCTCGGTGAGCTTGCGATAGAAGGCCGTGGGCCGGCCGTCGCCGGTGCGCGTGTGGTCCATGCCGATGGCGTCCACGACGCAGATCGGATGGCGGCCGGCAATCGTGCCCGCCCAGGCGAGGTCCGTTCCCCAGGTGCTGCGCGTCATTCCGAAGGTCGGCAGCAGCTCCACGATCGCCGCCTGCGAGAAGCATGGCGCCATGACTTCCACGAAGGTTACACGGCGCAGCACGCACACGGGGTTGCGCACCAGCGCGTTGATCGTCGTGTGCGTGAACCAGCGCAGTGCCGGCTGCGCGAGATAGGTGCCGTAGTGCTCGCACAGCGAGAAGAAGCGCGACACGTCTCCCGGGCGCAGATACACGTCGTCATCGAGCAGCAGCAGGTAGCGGTAGTCGCGCGCCGCGGGGAATTCGCGCCAGAACTCGAGGAAGCCGTCGAGCTTGTTGAAGCCGCCCCGGGAATAGTACTCGGCGAGCTCTTCGGGGCGCGGCGTGACGTACCAGCTGACGCAGCAGTCCCAGTTGCGCTCCCGGTCCTCGGCGATCAGCCGTCCATGGAGCGAGGCTGCGCCCGCGCGCACGAAGAGGAGGTAGGGGCGCCGTGCGGGCGGCGCGTTGCCCGCCACCTTACTCCTGCGCCTCCCGCGGTTTCCACGCCTGCGACAGCTCCTGCTGCTTGCGCGGCGGCACCGGGTCGTAGTGGCTCAGCTCCATGGTGTAGGCACCCTGGCCGCCGGTGAGAGCCTTGAGACGCGACTGGTACTCGGAGATCTCCGCCAGCGGCACCAGCGCCTGCAGCGTCGCCCGCTGGCCGGGCAACGTATCGCTGCCCGAGATGCGCGCGCGCTTGGTGGCGAGGTCGCCCGTGATGTCGCCGATGGCGCTCGCAGGAGCCGTGATCTCCATGCGCATGATCGGCTCGAGCACGATCGGGGCCGCCTTCTGCAGCGCGTCCAGAAATGCCTTGCGCCCCGCGGAGACGAAGGCCACTTCCTTCGAGTCGACGGCATGATGCTTGCCGTCGTAGACGATGACGCGCACGTCCTGGATCGGAAAGCCCGCGAGCGCCCCCTCGGTGAGCACCTGCCGGACGCCCTTCTCCACCGCCGGGATGAACTGCCCGGGAATCGCGCCCCCCACCACATCGTCGACGAACTCGAAGCCCGAGCCGCGCGACAGGGCCTCGATCTTGAGATACACCTCGCCGAACTGTCCGGCACCACCGGTCTGCTTCTTGTGGCGGCAGTGCCCGTCCGCCGGTCGGGTGATGGTCTCGCGGTAGGGAATGCTCGGCGGGTGCGTCTTCACGTGCACGCCGTAGCGCTCGCTCATGCGCTCGAGCAGCACGCGCAGGTGAAATTCGCCCATGCCGTAGAGCACCGTCTCGTTCACGGCGGCATGGTGCTCGATGCGCACGCACGGGTCCTCGGCGGTGAGCTTGTGGAGCGTATCGGCGAGGCGCTGCTCATCCCCGCGCCGCTCCGGCTCGATGGCGAGCCCGAGCATGGGCGGCGGGAAGGATACGGGCTTGAGGTGATACTGATCCTCGTCGTGCGAGTCGTGCAGCACCGCGTCGAGGTGCAGCTCGTCGACCTTCGGCGTGGCGCAGATCTCACCCGGCCCCGCCTCGGCGATCTCGGTGGTGTCCTTGCCGAGAAGGCTGAAGAGATGCGCGATCTTCACGGGCTTGCGCGCATCGCCGACGAACAGCTGGCTCCCCTGGCGTACCGTCCCCTGGTGCACGCGCAGCACCCCGAGCTTGCCGACGTAGGGGTCGATGCTGACCTTCACGACGTGGGCGATCACGTGCCGGGCCGGGTCCGGGGTCACCGTGACCTGCTCGGCGGCATCCCCGGTGCCCTTGAGGAACACCGGGGGATTGCCCTCGGCGGGGTTCGGCATGAGCCGAACGATGACCTGCAGGAGCTCGGCGATTCCGGCGCCGGTCTCCGCGGAGGTGAAGCACACCGGCACCAGATGTCCCTCGCGCAGCGCCTGCTCGAAAGGGGCGTGCAGCTGCTCGGGAGAGAGCTCCTCGCCCTGCTCGAGGTAGAGCGCCATGAGCTGCTCATCGAGCTCCACCACCTGATCGATGATGCGGGTGTGCGCCGCCTCCACCGAGGAGAAATCCGCCGCCCGCCCATGCGGCTGGAAGAAGCAATCGACCACCGAGTCGCCGCCGCCGGCGGGAAGGTTGAGCGGCAGGCACTCGCTGCCGAAAGCCTCGCGCAGCTCCTCGAGCACCCTCTCGCAGTGCGCGTCGCGGCTGTCGATCTTGTTGACGATGATGAGGCGGCACAATCCCCGGTCGCGCGCGAAGTCCATGAGGCGCTGCGTCAGGGTATCGGCGCCGCTCACCGCGCTCACCACCACGGCGACCGCTTCGACCGCCTCGAGGATCGAGAGCGTCTTGCCGAGGAAGTCCGGGTATCCGGGGGAGTCGATCAGGTTGATGCGCGTGCCGTCGGTGGCGAAGCTGCAGACCGCGGTGTCGAGGGAGTGCTGGAGGCGTTTCTCCTGCGGATCGAAGTCGGAGACCGTGGTACCGCGCGCCAGGCTCCCGCGGGCGCGCGTGG
>DATGJR010000027.1:0-20901 GCA_035295065.1 Steroidobacteraceae bacterium | reverse complement strand
GTCATGGGCGTGCTCAATGTCACGCCGGATTCGTTTTCCGACGGCGGGGAGTTCTTCGACACCGAGACTGCGGTGAGCCATGCCTTGCGCATGGCCGGGGAGGGCGCTGCCTTCATAGACGTCGGGGGCGAGTCGACGCGGCCGGGAGCGGCCCCGGTGAGTGCAGCCGAAGAGCTGCGCCGGGTGATTCCCGTGATCGAGCGGCTGCGGGATGCGACGCCTGCGGTCATCTCGGTCGACACGAGCAAGCCCGAGGTCATGCGCGCGGCCGCGGCCGCGGGGGCCGGGCTCATCAACGACGTATACGCCTTGCGGGCACCCGGTGCGCTCGAGGCGGCGATCTCGAGCGGCTGTGCGGTGTGTCTCATGCACATGCAGGGCGAGCCGCGCACCATGCAGGATGCGCCGACTTACCGCGACGTAGTCAATGAAGTGGGCGCATTCCTCAGGGAGCGGACCAGTGTCTGCCGGGCGGCGGGCCTGCCCGCCGATCAGATCCTCATCGACCCGGGATTCGGCTTTGGCAAGACTGTGGAGCACAATCTGACGCTGCTGAGGCGGCTGGGCGAGCTCACGGCCGAGGGGCCACCGATGATGGTCGGGTTGTCGCGCAAGTCCACGGTGGGCAAACTCACGGGCCGTCCGGCGTCCGAGAGGCTGCTGGGGAGCGTGGTGCTCGCCACGATCGCGGCCCTGGCGGGGGCCCGGGTGGTACGGGCGCACGACGTAGCGGCCACCGTGGAGGCGCTGAAGGTGGTGGCGGCGGTGAGGGGCGAGCCGCAGTAGGCGCGCCAGGGAGTCTCGATGGGTCGACGGTACTTCGGAACCGATGGCGTCAGGGGTCGGGTGGGCGAGCACCCGATGACGGTCGACTTCGCGCTGCACCTGGCGAGCGCGGCGGCGCGCGTGCTGGTGCCCGACGGCGGCACGGTGCTGATCGGCAAGGACACGCGCCTCTCGGGCTACATGTTCGAGTCGGCGCTGGAAGCCGGTTTCGTCGCCGCGGGGGTCGATGCCATGCTCATCGGTCCGCTGCCGACGCCCGGCATCGCTTACCTGACGCGCCACTTCAAGTGCGATTTCGGCGTGGTGATCAGCGCCTCGCACAACCTCTATGACGACAACGGCATCAAGTTCTTCGACGGCTCGGGCGGCAAGCTCTCGGATGAGCTCGAGGAGAGCATCGAGACGCAGCTGGCGCAGCCGCCGCTGACGCGTACCTCGCGCAATCTCGGACGCGCCATCCGGGTCGATCGCTCGCGCACCGTTTATCAGGAATTCTGCGCCTCGACGCTCCCTGCGGGCCTCGATCTCACCGGACTCAAGATCGTCATCGACTGCGCCAACGGCGCCGCCTACAAGGTGGCACCGCGCATCCTCGCCGATCTCGGCGCCGAGATCGTGCCCATCGGCTGCTCGCCCAACGGGCGCAACATCAATGATGGCTGCGGGTCGACCGCACCCGATCTGCTGCAGCTGACGGTGCCCGGAGTGCGCGCCAACGTGGGGCTGGCCCTCGACGGCGACGGCGACCGCGTCGTGATGGTCGATCACCTCGGGCGCACCGTCGACGGCGATCAGCTGCTGTACGTCATCGCCCGCGCCTCCAGGCAGGCCGGGACGCTGCGCGGACCCGTGGTCGGCACGGTGATGAGCAACTTCGGCCTCGAGGTGGCGCTGCGTGCGGCCGGCATCGAGTTCCGCCGCGCCGCGGTGGGCGATCGCTACGTGCTCGCCATGCTGCGCGAGACCCAGGGCGTGCTGGGTGGGGAGTCTTCGGGACACATCATCTGTCTCGACAAGACGACGACCGGCGATGGCACCGTATCCGCGCTCCAGGTGCTGGCGGTGATGAAACAGACCGGACGGTCACTCGCCGAGCTCACCTCCGGGATGCAGAAGTTCCCCCAGGTGCTGCTGAACGTAAAGGTGGCGAAGCGCTTCGACCCCTCGAGCGTGCCCGCGGTCCAGAGCGCAATGGCGCGAATCGAGCGGGACATGCGCGGGGACGGTCGAGTGGTGCTGCGCCCCTCGGGAACCGAGCCCGTGATCCGGGTCATGGTCGAGGGCCGCGACGAGGGCGCAACCCGTGCGGCGGCGACCGAGCTTGCGGACATAGTCAAAGCCGCCGCCGGCTGAAGATCTGCCCCCCGCCGGGGAACCCACCGGGAGCGTTGCACCACCCCCCCTGCATCGCTATGATCCCGCGCCCCTTGGGGTTGCCCCCCTTTTCAAGAGCGAGTCCAGGCTTAGTTTCATGCGCCGTCCCATCGTTGCCGGGAACTGGAAGATGCACGGGTCGCGTGCCGAGAATGCGCGACTGGTCGAGGAGCTGCTGGCCCAGGCGCCGGCCTCCGCCGCGGCCGACTGCGTCGTCTGCCCGCCGCTCGTGTACCTGCAGGAGGTCGGCCGGTTGCTGCGCGACTCGCTGTTCGTGCTCGGCGCACAGGACGTGTGCGCGGACACGCAAGGCGCGTTCACGGGCGAAGTGTCCGCTGCGATGCTCAAGGACGTGGGCTGCGTGTACGTCATCGTCGGACACTCGGAGCGCCGGCTCCTGTATCGCGAGAGCGATCAGCTGGTGGCGCGCAAGTTCGCCGCTGCACACTCCAAGGGGCTCATTCCGATCCTGTGCGTCGGCGAGCAGCTCGCCGACCGCGAGGCAGGACGCACCCGCGAGATCGTCGCGCGGCAGCTGGATGTGGTCCTGGAGCTGTGCGGGGCCGGAACGCTCGAGCGCGCGGTGATCGCCTACGAGCCGGTATGGGCCATCGGCACCGGCCGCAATGCGACGCCCGAGCAGGCGCAGGACGTGCATTCCTTCATTCGGGGCCGGATCGCGACCCGGGATGCTAAAATCGCGGCCGCGACGCGCATCCTTTACGGCGGCAGCGTCAAGGCCGGCAATGCGGCCGAGCTCTTCAACATGCCGGACGTCGATGGCGGGCTGATCGGCGGCGCCTCGCTCAAGGCCGACGAGTTTCTGACAATCCTGGCCGCAGCGCGGCGGGCTGAATAGGTATCCGATGCTACGCATCATTCTGACCGGAGTGCAGGTATTCACATCGCTCGCGATCATCGGGCTCGTGCTGCTTCAGCGCGGCAAGGGGGCGGATGCGGGTGCAGGCTTCGGCGCGGGAGCTTCCGGAACGGTGTTCGGTGCGCGCGGTGCCTCGACCGCGCTGTCGCGCGCCACGGCGATCCTCGCGGGCATCTTCATGCTCAACAGCCTCGGGCTTGCCTACATGGGAACGCGCGCCCCGCAGCAGCCCAAGTCGATTCTCGAGGAAGCCGGTGAGACGAAGCAGAATCCGGCGCCCGTGACGACGGCACCGGTGCAGAGCGTACCGGCGCCCGCAGCGACGCCGCCTCCGGCATCGGGCCCCTCGGGCGCGCCCGCTCCGGCGCAGCCGCCGAAATAATCGCAGGCCCGCTACGACGAGTCCGACAGTTGCCCACGTGGTGGAATTGGTAGACACACTAGCTTGAGGGGCTAGCGCCGCAAGGTGTGGGAGTTCGAATCTCCCCGTGGGCACCAGAATTCGAATGGCGGCGCGAGCAGCGCCGCCCCGTGCGGATCAGCTCCTGCGCTGCGCCTCTAGAATGCGGGCGCGCCACTGCAGCGTGTCGTGCAGCGGCTTGATCTCCGGCGCCAGGCCATTCATGAGGGCGAGCGCCTCCGCCAGCAGCGCCGCACGCCGCGCCGGCTGCGCCAGCGCCTCGACATAGAGCGCGGCGGCCAGGTCGGGCGCGACCCACTGGTCGCCGTGATTCTTCGCCGCCAGCTCGCGCTCGAACTTCATCACCGGCGCGATCGTGCGGGCGGCATCCTCCGTGCGCCCCTGACGGACCTGCGCCATCGCCTCCCAGGTCGTGACGACATTCAGCCGGCGGCGATCGTCCATGGCATCGACCCCGAGCTCCTTGCGCAGCTCCACCGCTCTCGCCTCCGAGTGCTCGGCGCCGGCGAAGTCGCCCGCCAGGTACTGCGCTTCCCCCTGCGCGTCGTATGCGAAGTGAAGCACGATGGACTTGATGAATTTCTGCGCGCCGCCCTGCGGTGCAATGGCGTTGAGCTCGTTTCCCGCCTCAGTCGCCAGACGCAACGCCGCGGGCGGATCGTCGCGCTCCAATGCCGCATAGGCTTCGTCCACTTCGTGCTCCGCGGCGATCAGGGCACTGAGGGTGCTGCCGTCGCTTTCGGTGCTCAGGAGCTTCTGCAGGACCGCTTGTGCGTGTGCCATCGTAGCGCGCGCGCCGGCCGCATCGCCGCGTGTGGCCTGCGCGAACACCAGCGCCGACGCCGCGCCCGCATAGTTGAGGTAGAAGGTGGGTCCTCCGGCCGTGGCGCGTTCGGCGATCTCGAACTGCCTCTGCCGATAGGGCATAGCCTCGCGCAAGCGTCCGGCCGACCAGTAGGCGTACCACAGCTGCGACTCCGCCACCGCGAGATTATTGACGGAGGTCATGTTGGCGGGGTCGAGCTTGAGCAGTGTGCGCGCCACTTCTTCCTGCCGCAGGCCCGCGCGCAGCGCCTCGCGGGGATCGAGCTCATCCTGCGCCACCTGCCCGAGCACACTGATGGTGATCCCCTCGGCGTGCAGCGCCAGGCGATAGCCGGGGCGGCGCTCGAGCACACCGTCCGCCACCTTCAGGCCCTCCTCGCCGATGCGACGCGCCTCATCGTAGCGGCCCAGGCTCTCGAGCGCGGTCACCCTCCAGCCGGCCGCCTCGGCGTAGTACGCCCCCATGTCGAGATCGCGCAGGTCGCGGCCACCGAGGTCGGCGGCCACCTGCATGACGTCTTCCTCGGTGGCGACGGCCTCCTGCAGGTGATCGGCGGCGTTCTGCTCGAAGCCGATCCGGTAGCCGACCTCGACATAGGCGCGGCGCGCGGCGACCGAGGCGTCAGGCCGCTTCACCAGCGGCGCAAGCAGCGCGAGGCCGCGCTGACTGGTTTCGAGGTCGGCGGGGTCGGAAGCGGCCTCGAGCACCCGGCCCTTGGCGGCGTAGGCGAGCGCCAGTGCGATGGTAGTGGCCTCGGAGTTGTCGCCGCCGGCGCGCAGCGTCGTCAGGAGCTCCACGGCCTCGTCGGCGTTCTCCCCGGCCACATCGAGCTTGCCGAGCGTGCGCTTGGCGCGCGAATGCATCACCAGCGCGAGCGCTGCGTTGCGCACCGTGTCGGGGCGGCGCAGATCCGCGGGCAGGGCATCGAAGTAATCGATCTGGCGCTGCGAGAACTCCGAGAGCACGTCGAGCTGGCCGAAGCTCTCGAGCTCGCGTCCGAAGTCATCGCTCAGATAGCCGAGGAGCTGCTCGGCGTTGACGCGGCTCTGCTGCGCCTCCCGCTCGAGGCGATGCGCCCGCTGGCTGCTGAAGTAGGCGAATACCGCGGCGACCACCGCCACGGCCGCCAGTACCGTGCAGCCGGCCGCGATCTGCCGTGCCCGCACCGCCGCGTGCCGCGCGGCCTGCTCGCGGGCATGCTGTTCGGCGAGCAGCCGCTCGGTCGCCTCGCGCGCATCGCGCTCCTGGCGCAGGTCGCGGCTTGCCTTGACGACGCTGCAGAGCACATCGTGCGTGAGCTCGACGCGCCGGATGTCGAGCCGCTCCTCGATGCGCAGCAGCCGCCGGTTGACCAGCAGCGGCAGCGTTCCGGGCGAGGCGCCCGCATCGCTGAACCGCTTGACCAGGCTCTCCTCCGCCACGTTCTCGCGGAAACCCGAGTCGGTGAGGAGCTCATCCTCGATGATGCGGCGCACGGCGGGGGGCTGGTCGGCGAGTGCGCGCTCGTAGAAGTTGCTGAGGATCGTGGCGTGCGAGCCGGCGAGCAGGTCGAGCGAGATCTCGCTGCGCCCCTGGGCGATGCGCGCGTCGTTGAGCTCGCGGCAGATGAGACTCAGGAGCGAGGGCTCGACCACGGCGTTGGCGAGCTCGGCGCCGCCGGCGACGAAGCGCACGATCGCTTCCGCGACCTCCTGTGTCACCAGACCCCTGCCAGGCTGGAGCACCGCGGCGAGTGCCTGAGTGCCGTTCATCGGCGCCAGCCGCAGCCGGTTCTGCGAGATGCTCGGGATCTCTCTCTTCAGCCCCTCGAGAGGCGCGAGATAGTCTTCGCGCAGCGCGATCAGGATGCGGTAGTCGCTGCGTGCGAAATCGAAGCGCCCCGCGGCGCTCTCGTCCTCGTCGAACTTCGCCTCCAGCTCTTTCGGCGGGCGGTTCTCGATGAGGTCGGCAAGCTCCGAGACGAAGCGCGCGGCGCGCGCCCGACCGAACTCATCGCTCTGCGCCAGCGTGAAGATCTCCTCGAACTGGTCGAAGATGAGGAGCGGAATGAGGGTCGCGCCCGACTGGTCGCGCAGCACGTCGCCCCGATGGTGCAGGAATTCCCAGAGCGACTCGCCGGGGGCCGCCACCCCCGCCTGGGTCCACTCCCCGGAACGGCGCGCGTTGACGAGGACGGCTGCCTTGATCTGCTCGGCAGGCTCGGGCGCAGCGCGCGAATAATCGATGCGCACGTAGATCGGGCAGTAGCCCTGCGCGCGCAGGCGCGGCACCAGCCCCGCACGCAGGATCGAGGTCTTGCCGAGACCGGACTGGCCGAAGAGCACCGTGAGGAGCTTCCTCTGCACGCGCCGCGCGAGCTCGGCGACCTCCTCCTCGCGTCCGAAGAAATAGCGGCGCGTTTCCTCGGTGAAGGAGGCGAGCCCGAGCCAGGGATTGCGCTCATCGACCATCGCGCCCGGGTCGGGGATATCCGGCTTGACCACGGCGCTCATCGGCCGCGCGCCTGCGTGAAGTCGGCGAGACGCTGCGCGAACTCACCCGGTGTGCGACCGCCGGGGAGCTCGCTGAAATGCAGGGCCTTGAACTTATCGGGCACCAGCGCCTCGGCGGCGGTGGTCCCGTCGATGCTCACCGGCAGGATGAAGAGGGCGCCGTCGGCCATGTTGCGGGCGCGGTCGATGGCGTAACTCCATTCGCGGCGGAAGTAGCCTTCGAGGCGACGCTGCGTGGTCGCGGAGACCACCGGGATGAAGTAAGAGCAGCGCGCGATGTTGTTGCGGATCTTGCGGTCGTAGTCGTCGCCCGCCTCCAGGCGATCGATGTCGAACCAGGTGGTGATGCCCGCGGCATCGAGCCCCGCCTTGATCTGCTGCACCGCCGGCAGATCCTCGCGCGCGTAGCTGATGAAGACCGCGTTATCGGGCATCTCACGCGTCGGGGGGAGAAAGCGCGTCGGGCCGCTGGCCGCGGCGGGGGCGGCGCCCTGGTGGCGCGCCTGCCAGCGCCTGGAGAGCTCCTCGACGAAGCGCTCGGCTCCGACGTAAATGCGGGTGCGCACCGAGACCTGCTGCAGGAAGGAGATCAGCCGGTCGTCCTCGCTGGTGTGATCGTCGGCCAGCACTTCGCCGACGTCGCGGGGATCGGACAGGCGCTGGCGCTTGGCCATGCGCAGGAACAGCCGCGCCAGCCAGTTGGTGAAGTTGCTGCCGATGAAGAGCAGATGGCTGTGCTCGAGCTCGTGGAACAGCTTCTCCGGCACCAGGTGCTCGCTCTGCAGCGCGCAGATGAACTCGAGCAGATCTTCGTCCGAGATGACGTAGGTGGGGGAGGCCGCGAGCTTGCCAAACAGGTGGTAGACCACCGGTCGCGCCAGGCGGTCGCGCTCGGAGGGCAGGTCGACGACCCGGTTCGGGGAATAGGAGAGCACCTCGGTTCCCGGGGCGCCCGCGAAGCGCTCGAGATTGATCGCAGTCTCGAGGAGCGAGTCCGGGGTGGTCGAGACGAACAGGTCGAAGTCACTGATCGCTGCCAGGCGCCGCAGCGTCGGCGGAGGCGCGAATTCCGCCTCCTTGATGACGCTGCGCAGCCGCACGTAGGCCTCCTCGCGTCGGCCGCGCTGCGCGAGAAAGACGCACGCCACATCGTTGAGCGTGAAAGGCGTGGGAAGCTCCGCGGTGCTCACGTTGAGTCGCGCCGCGAGCCGCTCGGCTGCCCAGTCGAACAGCAGCCGCGGCCCGCGCTCGGTCGAGACCATGAGGAGCTCGGGCCCCACGATCGGGATCACCCGCCGCTCCTCGATGAAGCTCAGCAGGTCGTCCCAGGCATCGTCATCGAGGGATGTTGCGGCGAGGGCTGCGGCCGAGGATTCATTCATACAGCAGCCCCCGGTCGCGCCGCTTGCACGTCTCGCTTGGCATTGAAATCCGCAGGACCCCTTATTGCTCGGCCGACGCGTGCGGCGTTGCGTGTTGTTCTCGTGTAACTCAGTGTGCCGTAACGCCCGCGGCACCGCAATTTTGCGCCGGGCAGGGTGCCGATCCGGCGAGCGCGCTGCTAGAATGGCGAAGCTCGTCGGAGCGGCAGATCAGCTGCGATCTGCCTTTATTTACTTGCCAGTGTCATGCTGCTGAATTACCTGCCCATCCTCATCTTTCTGGTGGTGGCCGCGGCGCTCGCCGTGGTGCTGCTCGTGCTCGGCACCGGGCTCGGGCGCTATTTCGCGCGCTTTCACGATGACCGCGCCAAGCTTTCCCCCTATGAGTGCGGCTTCGAGGCCTTCGAGGACAGCCGCATGAAATTCGACGTGCGCTACTACCTGGTGGCCATCCTTTTCATCGTCTTCGACCTGGAGATCGCCTTCCTCTTTCCCTGGGCGGTGGCGCTCGGAAAGATCGGCATGGGCGGGCTCGTCGCCATGGCGATCTTCCTCGCCATCCTGGTCGTCGGCTTCATCTATGAGTGGCGCAAGGGGGCCCTCGAGTGGGATTAGAGGCCGAAGCACTACCTGAGGTATTCGCGCAGCGCGGCTTCGTCACGACGCAGCTCGACAGCCTGGTCAACTGGGCGCGCACCGGGTCGCTGTGGCCGATGACCTTCGGGCTCGCCTGCTGCGCTGTCGAGATGATGCACGCCGGCGCCTCGCGCTACGACCTCGACCGCTTCGGGGTGGTGTTCCGCCCGAGTCCGCGCCAGTCGGACGTCATGATCGTCGCCGGCACGCTGGTCAACAAAATGGCGCCGGCTCTGCGCAAGGTCTACGACCAGATGGCCGAGCCGCGCTGGGTGATCTCGATGGGTTCCTGCGCCAACGGCGGCGGCTACTATCACTATTCCTATTCGGTGGTGCGCGGGTGCGACCGCATCGTGCCGGTCGATGTGTACGTGCCGGGCTGCCCGCCGACGGCCGAGGCGCTGATTTACGGCATCGTGCAACTGCAGAAGAAGATCGCGCGCACCAGCACGATCGCGAGATAAGGCGCATGAAGGGGAACGAGGCGTGAGCGAGGCGATCGAGGCACTCGCGGGGAAGGTTGATGCGCAGCTCGAGGGCAGCGTGCGCCGCGTGCCGTCCCCCGCTCATGAGATCGCCTATGAGACCGGGCCCGCGACGCTCCTCGCCGTGTGCCGGACGCTGCGCGATGCGCCGGAACTGAAGTTCCAGATGCTGATGGATCTCGCCGGCGTCGACTATCTGCACCATGGGCGCGACGAATGGCAGACCGCGAGCGCGACGCACTCGGGCTTCAGCCGCGGGCGCTTCCCGCAGGAGGCGCCGCCCGATCCGCTCGCTGCCGGCAGATTTGGCGTCGTCTATAACCTGCTGTCCATCGCCCACAACCGGCGGCTGCGTCTCAAGGTGAAGTGTCCCGACAGTGCCGAGCCGAGCGTGGACTCGGTGATCGACATCTGGGCATGCGCCAACTGGTTCGAGCGCGAGGCCTTCGACCTCTACGGCATCGTCTTTCGCGGCCATCCGGATCTGCGGCGCATCCTCACCGACTACGGTTTCATCGGTCATCCGTTCCGCAAGGACTTCCCGCTGAGCGGCAACGTCGAGGTGCAGTACGATCCCGAGCGCCAGCGCGTCGTCTACCGCCCGGTGAGCATCGTCCCCAGGGTGCTCGTGCCCAAGGTCATCCGGCACGACCACCGCTACGAGCCGGCGCTGCGCGACCCGAAGGTGCCACGCTGATGGTTACCGAGGCGTTCCCGGAGATCCGCAATTACACGATGAACTTCGGGCCGCAGCACCCGGCTGCGCACGGGGTGCTGCGCCTGGTGCTGGAGATGGACGGCGAGGTCATCCGCAAGGCCGATCCGCACATCGGACTCCTGCATCGCGCCACTGAGAAGCTGGCCGAATCCAAGCCCTTCAATCAGTCGATCGGCTACATGGATCGACTCGACTACGTGTCGATGATGTGCAACGAGCATGCCTACGTGCTCGCCATCGAGCGGCTGCTCGGTATCGAGCCGCCCGAGCGCGCGAAATATATCCGCGTCATGTTCGACGAGATCACGCGCATTCTGAACCACCTGCTGTGGCTCGGCTCCCACGGCCTCGACATCGGCGCGATGACCGTATTCCTCCTCGCCTTCAAGCAGCGCGAGGAGCTCATGGACGTCTACGAGGCGGTGTCGGGCACGCGCATGCATGCCACCTACTACCGTCCGGGCGGCGTGTACCGCGATCTGCCCGACTCGATGCCGAAATACCAGGTGACCCGCTGGCACTCGGCCAGGGATGTCGCTCGGTTGAATGAGTCCCGAAGCGGGACAATGTTGGAATTCATTCAGGCGTTCACCGAGCAGTTTCCGGCCGCGATCGACGACTACGAGGCGCTGCTCACGGACAACCGCATCTGGAAGCAGCGCACCGTGAACATAGGGATCGTGACACCCGAGCGCGCCATGCAGCTCGGCTTCTCCGGCCCCATGCTGCGCGGCTCCGGCATCGCCTGGGACCTGCGCAAGAAGCAGCCCTACGAGGTCTATGCGGCGATGGACTTCGACATCCCCGTGGGCGCCAACGGCGACTGCTACGACCGCTACCTGGTGCGCATGGAGGAGATGCGCCAGTCGAACCGCATCGTGCGCCAGTGCATCGAGTGGCTGCGCGCGCACCCCGGACCGGTGATGATCGATGACCGCAAAGTGCGTGCGCCGAGCCGCGAGCGCATGAAAGAGGACATGGAGTCGCTCATCCATCACTTCAAATTCTTCACCGAGGGCTACGAGGTGCCGGAAGGCGACACCTACGCCGCGGTCGAGGCACCGAAGGGCGAGTTCGGCATCTACCTGGTCTCGGACGGCGCCAACAAGCCCTACCGCCTCAAGTGCCGCGCCCCCGGCTTCCCGCACCTGGCGGCGCTGGAAGAGATGTGCACCGGCCACATGCTCGCGGACGTGGTGGCGGTGATCGGCACACAGGACATCGTCTTCGGGGAGATCGACCGGTGAGCAACGGGCGCAGCAACATCGGTGTGGCCGGCACTGCGATGATGAGCAAGCTCTCGCTGCTCTCGTCGGAGACCCGCGCCGAGATCGATCACTGGGTGGCGAAATTTCCGCCCGGGCGGCAGCGCTCGGCGTGCATCGCGGCGTTGCGCGCGGCGCAGGAGCAGAACCACGGCTACCTGACGCCGGACCTGATGGACGCGGTGGCCGAGCACCTGAAGCTCCCGCCGATCCAGGTGTACGAGGTCGCGAGCTTCTACTCGATGTTCGAGACCCATCCCTGCGGGCGCCATCACGTCAGCATCTGCACCAACATCTCGTGCATGCTGAATGGCGCCGAGGCACTGGTGGCGCACGCGGAGAAGAAGCTCGGCATCAAGTTGAACGAAAGCACGCCCGACGGACGCATCTTCCTCAAGCGCGAGGAGGAGTGCCTGGCGGCCTGCAATGGGGCGCCGATGCTGATGGTGGATCACGTGTTCCACGAGAATCTCACCCCCGAGAAGCTCGACAAGATCCTGGATGAGCTGAAGTGAGCGACCTCGAGAGCAAATACGCCGAGCGCATGAACCTCGTGGCGTTCGAGCCGCTCAAGCACGAGCGCTCCTGGACGCTGCCCGTGTATCGCAACATCGGCGGCTACGAGGTGTGGGAGCGGATCCTGAAGGAGAAGCCCGAGCGTGGCTCGATCATCGAGCAGGTGAAGGCTTCGGGACTGCGCGGCCGCGGCGGCGCCGGTTTTCCGACCGGCACCAAGTGGAGCTTCATGCCGCGCAACTCCCCGGCGCAGAAGTACCTGGTATGCAATTCCGACGAGAGCGAGCCCGGTACCTGCCACGACCGCGACATCCTGCGCTACAACCCGCACGCCCTCATCGAGGGCCTGGCGATCGCCGGCTACGCCACCAACTCCACGGTCGCCTATAACTACATCCGCGGGGAGTTCCTCGGCGAGCCCGCGCCGCGCTTCGAGGCGGCGCTCGCGGAAGCCTACGAGGCGGGCCTCCTCGGCAGCAACATCCGCGGCTCGGGCGTGGATTTCGACCTGCACGCCTTCATCGGTGCCGGCGCCTATATCTGCGGCGAGGAGACCGGGCTCCTCGAATCGCTCGAGGGCAAGCCCGGCAAGCCGCGCTTCAAGCCGCCTTTCCCGGCGAACTTCGGCCTGTACGGCGCGCCCACCACCATCAACAACACCTTGAGCTTCGCTTCGGTGCCGACCATCCTGCGCAAGGGGCCGGCGTGGTTCGCGGCTCTCGGGCCCGCCAACTCCGGCGGCACGCTGATCTTCTCCTTCTCCGGGCACGTGGCGAAGCCGCGCAACCTCGAGCTCCCCCTCGGCACGCCGTTCGCGGATCTACTCGAGCTGAATGGCGGCATGCGCGGGGGAGCCAAGCTCAAGGCCGTCATCCCCGGCGGGGTCTCGGTGCCGGTGGTGCCGGGCGAGACCATGATGAAGACCAACATGGACTACGACTCGGTCAAGGCCGCGGGCTCCGCTCTCGGGACCGGCGCCGCGATCATCATGGACGAGACCACCTGCATGGTGCGGGTACTGGAGCGCGTCTCGCGCTTCTACATGTCTGAGTCCTGCGGACAGTGCACGCCGTGCCGCGAAGGCACGGGATGGATGAACCGTCTCTTGAGGCGGATGCTGGCGGGCGAGGCGCGCCGCGAGGAGCTGAACCTGCTGCTGGATGTCGCCAACCGCATCGAGGGGCACACGATCTGCGCCTTCGGCGATGCAGCCGCCTGGCCGGTGCAGAGCTTCCTCAAGCACTATCGCCATGAGTTCGAATACATGATCGATCACGGCGGACGGAGCCTGGTGGCCGAGACGCTGGGAGCACGGGCGGCTTAAAGATGGCGGACGAGCTGGTCAACATCGAGATCGACGGCGTACCGGTCAAGGCACGCAAGGGCGAGATGATCATCCGCGTGACCGACGCGCAGGGCGTGTACGTGCCGCGCTTCTGCTACCACGACAAGCTGACGATCGCGGCCAACTGCCGCATGTGCCTGGTGGAGGTGGAGAAGGCGCCCAAGCCCATGCCCGCGTGCGCCACCCCGGTGATGGAGGGCATGAAGGTCTTCACCAGGTCGCCCCGTGCCATCGGTGCGCAGCGCGCCACCATGGAGTTTCTCCTCATCAACCACCCGCTCGACTGCCCGATCTGCGATCAGGGCGGGGAGTGCGAGCTGCAGGATCTGGCGGTCGGCTTCGGCCGCGACGGCTCGCGCTACCAGGAGCGCAAGCGCGTGGTGGCGGATGAGAACTTAGGTCCCCTGATAGCCACCGACATGACGCGCTGCATCCACTGCACGCGCTGTATCCGTTTCACCGACGAGATCGCCGGCATCCAGGAGCTCGGCATGATCGGCCGCGGCGAGAACATGAAGGTGCGCACCTATATAGAGAGTGTCGTCAACCACGAGCTCTCCGGCAACGTCATCGACCTGTGCCCGGTGGGGGCGCTGGTCTCCAAGCCCTACCGCTTCAGCGCGCGCGCCTGGGAGATGGGCGCGGTGCCCCTGGTTTCGCCCCACGACCCGGTCGGCACCAATCTCTACGGGCACGTGCTGCGCGGCCACCTCATGCGGGTCGTGCCGCGCGAGAACGAGTCGATCAACGAGACCTGGATCGCCGACCGCGACCGCTTCAGCTACGAGGGGGTCTATAGTCCCGACCGCCTGGAGCAGCCGCTCATCCGGCGCGGGGCGGAGTGGGTGCAGAGCGACTGGGAGAGCGCACTGGCGCTCGTCGCCCAGGGCCTCAAGGCGCGCGCCCGGGACTGCGGCTTCCTCGTGAGCCCCTCGGCGACGCTCGAGGAGCTGTATCTCGCCGGGCGCCTCGCCCGCGGACTCGGCACCCACAACATCGACCACCGCCTGCGGCGGCGCGATTTCCGCGATCAGACAGCCGATCCGCTCTTCCCCAACCTCGGAATGCGCATCGCGGATGTCGACGCCTTGAGCGCGCTGCTGGTGGTCGGGGCGAACCTGCGCCGCGAGGTGCCGATCCTGGCGCACCGGGTGCGCAAGGCCGCGCGTCGTGGGGCGCGGGTCGCCATGCTGAATCCGGGGCGCTTTGCCCACCAGTTTCCGCTCGCCGCATCTCTCACCGCCGCCGGGCGCGCGCTCCCGGCAGAGCTCGCCGCGATTCTCGCGGCCGTGGCCGAGGCCGCCGGCAAGGGCGTCCCCGGGCATCTGGCCGGCGCGGTGTCCGCGGCGCGGGTGAGCGATGAGCATCGCGGCCTCGCCAGTGCCCTTCTCACGGGAGAGCGGCGCGCGGTTTGGCTCGGTGCGCTCGCCGGCCGCCATCCGCAGTTCGCCGACCTGCGCGCTCTCGCAGCGGCGATCGCACAGCTCGCCGGAGCCTCCTTTGGTGTGCTGGCCGAAGGCGGCAACGCCGCCGGCGCCTATCTTGCCGGGGCCGTGCCCCATCGCGAGGCCGGTGGCCGGGCGGTGGACCAGGCGGGCTCGAGCGCGCGCGAGATGCTGCAGCGGCCGCCGAAGGCCTGCGTGCTCTTCGGCGGCATCGAGCCCTCGGTGGATGCGCTCGACCCCGACAGCGTCAACGTGCTCGCGCGGGCCGAGCTCGTGGTCGCGCTCACGCCCTTCGCGGGGGACGAAGTGAAGCGCCTCGCGCACGTGCTGCTGCCGATCGGCACCTTCGCCGAGACCTCGGGCACCTACGTCAACTGCGAGGGGGTGTGGCAGAGCCAGACGGGCGCGGCGGCGCCGGTCGGGCAGGCGCGACCGGGCTGGAAAGTGCTGCGCGTGCTCGGCAACCTCCTCGATCTTCCGGGATTCGACTACCAGTCCTCCGAGGAGGTGCGCGAGGAGCTGCGCGGGCGCTGCCCGGAGCGGGCGCTCGAGGGCTATGCCGGCACCCACGCCGCCGACGGCACGGCTCAGTCCGCCGCCGGTGAGCCGCGCCTCATCGACCTGCCGATGTATCAGACCGATGCGGTGGTGCGCCGGGCGCCGGCACTGCAGAAGACGCGCGAGGGCCGCGCCGTGGCCACGACCTACTGACGGGCGGGGAAATCACACGGTGACGCATCTCGCCAATCTCTGGTCCGCCTTGCTCGGCTTCGCGCGCTCGCCGCTCGGGGAATCGACCGCCTGGACGATCGTCATCGTGGTGGTGTTGATCATCAGCGTGGCGATGCTGACCCTGTGGGAGCGCAAGGTGATCGGCTGGATGCAGCTGCGTCGCGGACCGAACCGGGTGCGCATCTTCGGCTTCCTGCCGGGCGTCGGGCAGCCCTTCGCCGACGTGGTGAAGCTGCTGCTGAAGGAAGTGGTGATACCCGCCAACTCCAACAAGTTCCTGTTCCGTGTCGCGCCGATGATCGCGCTCATTCCGGCTTTCGCCGCCTGGGCGGTGATCCCGCTTTCGCCCGAGGTGGTGGTGTCGAAGGCGGACGCGGGGCTGCTCTACCTGCTGTCGCTCACTTCGATGGGCGTCTACGGCGTCATCGTCGCCGGCTGGGCCGCGAATTCAAAGTATGCGTTTCTCGGGGCGATGCGCTCGGCGGCGCAGATGGTCGCCTACGAGATCGCCATGGGCTTCGCTCTGGTCGGGGTGCTGATGGCCACCGGCAGCATGAACCTCGGAACGATCGTCGAGACGCAGACGGGCGGCGTCGGATCGTGGAACTGGTTCTGGCTGTTTCCGCTGCTGGTGGTGTATTTCATCTCGGGGGTCGCGGAGACTAACCGTGCGCCCTTCGACGTCGCGGAAGGGGAGTCGGAGATCGTCGCGGGCTTTCACGTCGAGTATTCAGGGATCGCCTTCGCGCTGTTCTTCCTCGCCGAATACGCCAACATGATCCTGATCTCGGCGCTCACCGCGGTGTTCTTCTTCGGCGGCTGGCAGGGACCGTTTCAGGGCTATCCGGGGCTCGGCAGCACCTTCCTCGGGCAGCCGAGCTTCCTGTGGTTTGGCCTCAAGATCTTCATCGCGCTCTTCTTCTTCCTGTGGTTCCGCGCCACCTTCCCGCGCTATCGCTACGACCAGATCATGCGGCTCGGCTGGAAGGCGCTCATTCCCGTGACGCTGGTGTGGATCGGCGTGGAGATGCTGCTCGCGGTCTATCGCGTCGGGCCCTGGGCGCGTCCCTGGTATCACTGATGGCATTCAATCCGCTCAAGACTTTCCTGCTGCCCGAGCTCGTCAAGGGGCTGCTGGTCACCGCGCGGACCCTCGTCTCCGCCAAGTACACGCTCAACTATCCCGAGGAGAAGACGCCGCAATCGCCGCGCTTCCGCGGGTTGCATGCGCTGCGCCGCTATCCGAACGGCCAGGAGCGCTGCATCGCCTGCAAGCTGTGCGAGGCGGTGTGTCCGGCGGTGTGCATCACCATCGACTCGGATGTCGCACCCGACGGCACGCGGCGCACCAGCCGCTACGACATCGACCTCTTCAAGTGCATCTACTGCGGTTTCTGCGAGGAGGCCTGTCCGGTCGATGCCATCGTGCTGACGCGCATTCACGAGTACCACATGGAGCGGCGCGGCGAGAACATCATGAGCAAGGACAAGCTGCTCGCGGTCGGCGAGCGCTATGAAGCCATGATCGCCGCCGACAAGGCCGCCGATGCTCCCTACCGATGAGTAGCACGCGATGCTGATCCAGGTCCTGTTTCACGTGTTCGCCGCCATCCTGGTGTTGTCCGCGCTGGGAGTGATCAGCGCGCGTAACCCGGTGTATTCGGCGCTGGCACTGGTGATGTGCTTCGTGACCTCGGCGGCCATCTGGCTGCTGATCGAGGCGGAATTCCTCGCCGTGGTGCTGGTGCTGGTGTACGTGGGCGCGGTGATGGTGCTGTTCCTGTTCGTGGTGATGATGCTCGACATCAACATCGCGGAGCTGCGCCGCGGCTTCACACGCTTCGCCTGGCTCGGCTGGCTCACCGCGCTCGCGGTGATCGTCGAGATCGCAGGGGTCGTGTGGGTGCGCGGGGGACTGGGCCTCGACACCAGCCGCGGTCCGACGCCTGAGCCGCAGGACTACACCAACACGCTGGCGCTGGGGAGCGCGCTCTACACCCGCTACGCCTATCCGCTCGAGCTCGCCGCCATGCTGCTGCTGGTGGCGATCGTCGCCGCCATCTCGCTCACCATGCGCCGCCGGGCGGGACTCAAGTACCAGGACATCAGCCGGCAGGTGGCGGTGCGGCCCGAGGATCGCCTGCGTATCGTGAAGATGGAAGCGGAGAAGGGCCCGTGATCAGCCTGGCACAGCTCCTGACACTCTCGGCCGTGGTGTTCTCGCTCGCGGTCGCCGGGATCTTCCTCAACCGCAAGAACGTGATACTGCTGCTCATGTGCGTCGAGCTGCTGCTGCTCGCCGCGAACTTCAACTTCATCGCCTTCTCGCGCTATCTCAACGACATCAACGGTCAGGTATTCGTGTTCTTCGTGCTCACCGTCGCGGCGGCCGAGTCGGCCATCGGGCTGGCGATCCTGGTGGTGCTGTTCCGCGAGCGCCGCAGCATCAACGTCGAAGACCTGAACACCCTCAAGGGCTGAAGGCGCGAGCCCATGAACCCCAACCTGCTGCTCGCCATCCCGCTGCTGCCGCTCCTCGCCGCGATCGTCGCCGGCCTCGGCGGACGGCTCATCGGCCGCGCCGGAGCCCACACCATCACCTGCCTCGCGGTGGGGGCTTCCTGCGTGCTGTCGGTGATCGTGCTCAAGCAGATCTGGTGGGACGGGGCGCCCGTCTACGACGCGCCCGTCTACACCTGGCTGGTGAGCGACTCGATGCACATGCAGGTCGGTTTCCTCATCGACCGGCTCACCGCGCTCATGATCACGGTGGTCACCTTCGTGTCGCTGTGCGTGCACGTCTACACCATCGGCTACATGGCCGACGATCCGGGCTACACGCGCTTCTTCAGCTACATCTCGCTCTTCACCTTCTCGATGCTGATGCTGGTGATGGCGAACAACTTCATGCAGTTGTTCTTCGGCTGGGAGGCGGTGGGACTGGTCTCGTATCTGCTGATCGGCTTCTGGTACACGCGCCCGAGCGCCATCTTCGCCAACCTCAAGGCCTTCATCGTCAACCGCATCGGCGACTTCGGCTTCGTGCTGGGGATCGCCGGCGTCGCCTTCTACACCTATTCGCTCGACTATCACGCCGCCTTCGCCGCCGCCCCGCGCATCGCCCTCGCCGCCATTCCGCTCTCGGGCACGGTGAGCGTGAATGCGCTGACGCTCATCTGCATCTGCCTGTTCGTCGGCGCGATGGGCAAGTCGGCGCAGGTACCGCTGCACGTGTGGCTGCCGGACTCGATGGAAGGCCCGACGCCGATATCGGCCCTGATCCACGCCGCGACCATGGTGACGGCCGGCATCTTCATGGTGGCGCGCATGTCGCCGCTGTTCGAGTACTCCGACACGGCGCTCTCGGTGGTGATGGTGGTGGGCGCGATCACCGCCTTCTTCATGGGGCTGCTCGGGGTGGTGAACAACGACATCAAGCGTGTCATCGCCTACTCGACCCTCTCGCAGCTCGGCTACATGACGGTCGCGCTCGGGGCGTCCGCCTACGGGGCGGCGATCTTCCATCTCATGACTCACGCCTTCTTCAAGGCGCTGCTGTTCCTCGCGGCGGGCTCGGTCATCATCGCCATGCACCATGAGCAGGACATGCGTCGCATGGGGGGACTCGCGCGCTACATGCCGATTACCGCCGTCACCTGCTGGATCGGCGCGCTGGCTCTCATCGGCACGCCGTTTTTCTCCGGTTTCTATTCCAAGGACGCGATCATCGAAGCGGTCGGGGAATCGCACCGCGCCGGCAGCGGCTTCGCCTACTGGTGCGTGCTGCTCGGTGTGTTCGTCACCGCGCTCTACACCTTCCGCATGCTGTTCATGACTTTCCACGGACCGGAGCGCTTCCGCGAGGAACACGCGGACCACGAGCATCCGGGCGATGCGACCGGGCGCGCGCACGAGCAAGCGGCGGGAGCGGAGACGCATCACGAGCCGGACGTGAGCCACAGCGGGCATGAGCCGCACGAGAGCCCGTGGGTGGTGACCGTGCCGCTGATCGCGCTCGCGATTCCCTCGGTCCTCATCGGGGCGCTGGCGGTGGCGCCGGTGCTCTTCGGCGACTACTTCGGCCACTCGATCATGGTGCTGGCACGGAACGATGTGGTGGCGAAGATCGGCGAGGAATTCTCGGGCCCGGTGAGCTTCGCGTTGCACGGCTTCCTCTCGGCTCCCTTCTGGTTCGCCGCCGCCGGGGTTGTCACCGCGTGGCTGTTCTTCCTCAAGCATCCCGCCTGGGCGGATGAAGTCGCGCGGCGCTACCACTGGCTGTACCGCATCCTGATGCAGAAGTACTACTTCGACTGGTTCAACGAGAAGATCCTGGCGGCGCTCACCCGCGGAGTGGGCGTGGGGCTCTGGAAGGGAGGAGACCAGGGAGTGATCGACGGCGTCATGGTCAACGGCACTGCCGAGGGCATCGGCTGGTTCGGCGGCGTGCTGCGGCGGGTGCAGAGCGGCTACCTCTATTCGTACGCCTTCTGGATGGTCATTGGACTGGTGGTACTGCTCGGCTGGTACCTGACTCACCTGCGGTAGAGGCAGTACGCGCATGCAATACCTGCTGTCCGTGCTCATCTGGCTGCCGATCGCCGCGGGCCTCGGTGTCCTCGCCCTCGGTGAGCGACGGATCGCCGCGGGACGCTGGCTGGCGCTCGCCGCCTCACTCGCCACGCTCCTCCTCACGGTGCCACTGTGGAGCCAGTTCGATACCGGCACCTCGGCACTGCAGTTCGTCGAGAAACTGCCGTGGATTCCGCGCTTCAACGCCTACTACGCCCTCGGCATCGACGGCATCTCGCTGCCGCTGATCGTGCTCACCGCCTTCATGACGGTCCCGGTGGTGATCGCCGCCTGGACGGTGATCGAGGCGCGGCCGGCGCAGTACTACGCCGCCTTCCTCATCATGGAAGGACTCATGATCGGCGTGTTCAGCGCGAGCGATGCGCTGCTCTTCTACTTCTTCTGGGAAGCCATGCTGATCCCGATGTTCCTGATCATCGGCATCTGGGGCGGTCCGCGGCGCGTCTACGCCACCATCAAGTTCTTCCTCTACACCTTCCTCGGCTCGGTGTTCATGCTGGCGGCGCTCATCTACATGTACGTCAAGGCCGGCGACTACTCCATCGCCAGCCTGCAGGCCCTGCCGCTGACGCTCATCGAGCAGCGCTGGATCTTCTGCGCGTTCCTCCTGGCGTTCGCGGTCAAGGTGCCGATGTGGCCGGTGCACACCTGGCTGCCGGACGCGCACGTCGAGGCACCGACCGGCGGCTCGGTAATCCTGGCCGCCATCATGCTGAAGATGGGCGGCTACGGGTTCCTGCGCTTCAGCCTGCCCGTCGCCCCCGACGCCAGCCGCGAGCTCGACCTGCTGGTGATCGCGCTGTCGCTGATCGCCGTGGTGTACATCGGCTTCGTGGCGCTGGTGCAGCAGGACATGAAGAAGCTGATCGCCTATTCCTCGATCGCGCACATGGGCTTCGTGACGCTCGGCGCCTTCGTGGTGTACGAGATCGTGCGCCACAGCGGCAGCCTTGCCGGGGCCGGCATGGGGATGGACGGGGCCATGGTGCAGATGATCTCGCACGG
>DATGJR010000026.1:0-4680 GCA_035295065.1 Steroidobacteraceae bacterium | reverse complement strand
CTTCCGCCGCAGCGGCAGCGCGCGGGCCGGCTCGGCGGGCTCGCCCTCGCCATGGTGACGCGCATCGCGCTGCTCTTCGCGATCGTGTGGCTCACGCATCTCAGTGCGCCGTGGCTGCGCATCGCCGGCGCGGCGCTTTCGCTGCGGGATCTGGTGCTGCTCGCCGGAGGTCTGTTTCTGCTCGCCAAGAGCGTGCTGGAGATTCACCGCGCCCTCGAAGGGGAGGTTGCGGGGAGCGAGGTCCCACGGATCGCAGGCACACTGCTCTCGATCGTGCTGCAGATTGCCGTCATCGACATCGTGTTCTCGCTCGACTCGGTCTTCACGGCCGTGGGACTGGTGAAGGACCTGCCGGTGATGGTGGCGGCGATCGTCGCTGCGATCCTGGTGATGATGTGGGTGTCGGGGCCGATCGGTGCGTTCGTCAATCGCCATCCGACCATCCGCATGCTGGCGCTGTCGTTTCTGATCCTGATCGGAATGGCGCTGATCGGCGAGGGTTTGCACTTCGAGATACCGAAGGGCTACCTCTATTTCGCCATGGGGTTCGCGATCGCCGTGGAGCTGCTCAACATGCGGCTGCGGCGCGGGGGGCAGCGCCCGCCCTGAAGAGACCCGGCGCGCGCGCGGCGCGCCGGCCGAGTTGGGTCAGCCGCTCGGTGCGGCGCTCGTGCCGCCGACCGCGCCGTTCTCCGCGCGTACCCTGCTGTGGCGCCAGCCGTACAGCAGGTAGATGAGCGCACCGATCACGGTCCATATGAGCAGCCGCCACCAGGTCGCCGCGCCGAGCGATACCATCATCAGGAAGCACACCAGCGCGCCTGCGATGCAGGTGAACATCGGCCAGGGCGCGCGGAACGGGCGCGGCAGGTCGGGACGCGTCCGGCGCAGGATGAGCACGCCGATGCACACCGTGACGAACGCGGCCAGCGTGCCGATCGACACCATTTCCCCGAGGATGCCCACCGGGAACAATCCGCCGATGATCGCGGCCGCGATGGCGGTGATCGCGGTACCGACGGAGGGCGTGCGGAAGCGCGGATGGACGCGGCCGAAGAGGGGAGGCAACAGCCCGTCGCGCGCCATGGCGAAGAAGATGCGCGCCTGGGCGATGGTCATGACCAGCATCACCGAGGTCATCCCGCACACCGCACCGAGCTTCACGGGGATTCCCAGCCAGTGAAGCCCCGGGTAGCGATCGAGCGCGAGTGCCACCGGCGCGGCAACATCCAGGTCCTTGTAGCTGACCATCCCCGTCAGGATCGCCGAGACGATCACGTAGAGGATGGTGCAGATCACCAGGCTCGCGAGGATCCCGATCGGCATGTCGCGCTGCGGGTTCCTGGTCTCCTGTGCGGCGGTGGAGATCGCGTCGAAGCCGATATAGGCGAAGAAGATGACTCCTGCCGCGCCGAGGATGCCGCTCAGCCCGAACACGCCGAACTGCCCGCTGTTGGGCGGGATGAACGGGTGCCAGTTGGATGTCTGGATGAAGCTGACGCCGAACAGGATGAACAGCAGCACCACGGTGACCTTGATGGCGACGATCACGGCGTTGAAGGCGGCCGACTGGCGGATGCCGATGTAGCAGATCGTGCCGATGGCGGCGACGATCAGCATCGCCGGCAGGTTGATGAAGGCGCCGGTGCGTACGATGTGCAGACCCTCCTGGCCCGTCGGCGTGCCGAACGGGGCGCTGGAGAGCGCCTGCGGTATATGCAGGTGCAGCTGATCGAGCAGGCTTACGGCGTATCCGGACCAGCCGACCGAGACGGTCGCGACCGCGAACAGGTACTCGAGCACCAGGTTCCAGCCGATGAACCAGGCGATGCCCTCGCCGAGCGTGGCGTACGAGTAGGAATAGGCGCTGCCGGAGACCGGGATCATCGCGGCGAACTCGGCGTAGCAGAATCCCGCGAGCGTGCAGCCGATGCCCGCTACGATGAACGCCAGCGGCAATGCGGGACCTGCGTGGTTGGCGGCGGCGGTGCCGGTGAGCACGAAGATGCCGGTGCCGATGATCCCGCCGATGCCGAGCAGGGTGAGGTGCAGCGGGCCGAGAGCGCGCCGCAGCTGATTGCCGGAGGATTCCTGCTCGTGCAGGACCTTGATGGATTTGGTCGCGAGAAGCTGTCGCATTATTTTTCGACCCCCGATTTTCCACGGGACTCTACACAAGCGATTCCACTAAAGCGAGCCGGCCGCACCCGCGACGCGCCTGGCGTCACGCGCTGCGCAGATCCTCGGGCACGTGCGGCGCGAGCGTCTCGATGAGCGCTGCGTAAACTCTCGGTGTGCCGGCGACCACGTTGCCTTCCTGCCGGTACTCGGCACCGGTCAAGGTGCCGATGCGGCCGCCCGCCTCCTGCACCAGGAGTGTTCCGGCCGCCGTATCCCATGCGCTCAGGCCCAGCTCCCAGAACGCATCCACGCGCCCGGCGGCGACGTACGCCAGATCGAGCGCCGCGGCACCCGTGCGGCGCACGCCCGCCACCTGCGAGGTGACGGCGCGCAGCATCTCGAGGTAGGCATCGAGATAGCGCAGGTTGGCGCGATAGGGAAAACCGGTGGAGATGAGCGCGCCCTCGAGCGCGCGCGTCTTGCTGACGCGCATACGATGATTATCCAGGTGTGCGCCGGCGCCGCGGCTGGCGGTGAAGAGCTCGCCCCGCATCGGGTCGTAGACCACCGCGTGCTCGAGGCGTCCCTTGATCTGGCAGGCGATCGAGACGCAGAACACCGGGAAGCCGTGCAGGAAGTTGGTGGTGCCATCCAGCGGATCGATGATCCACAGGGTATCGGACTCGCCGCTGCGGCCGCTCTCCTCGGCGAGGAAAGCGTGCTGCGGATAGTGACGGCGGATGCTGCCGATGATCTCGCGCTCGGCGGCGTGATCGACTTCGGTGACGAAGTCGTTGCGTCCCTTGGAGGAAATGGTCAGCGACTCGAGCCGGTTGAGGCTCCGTATGATGACCTCGCCGGCGCGGCGCGCCGCGCGCACGGCGATGTTGAGAAGCGGCTGCACGATCTTTAAGCTTTCGTTGTACCGTTGATCGGGCAAAATCGGCTTCGCCGATCTTGCCGGACATTACTCCGTCGACCGCGGGCAAAGAGCGCGGTCTTTGCCCGCTGCGCTGCCCACTTGCAACTAGCCTATCAGATGGACTCTCCCGACATTCGCATCGTACTGGTGGCACCCTCACACCCGGGCAACATCGGCGCCGCGGCGCGCGCCATGAAGAACATGGGGCTGAGCGCGCTCGTGCTGGTGCAGCCGAAGCAGTTTCCGGATCCCGAGGCCACCGCGCGCGCCTCGGGCGCGGACGATGTGCTCGGGGCCGCCCGTGTGGTGGAGACGCTCGCCGAGGCGCTCGAGGGCTGCGGCTTCATCGCCGCGACCACCGCGCGTGAGCGCGATCAGTACTTCCGCGTCGCCGACGTGCGCACCGTGGCGGCGCAGGTCATCGAGCATGCGCGCAGCTCCCCCGCTGCCGTGGTGTTCGGCGCCGAGCGCACCGGGCTCACGAACGAGGAGCTCGAGGCGGCGCACGTGCTGCTGCGCATTCCGGCGAGCGCGGCCTACCCCTCGCTGAACCTCGCCATGGCGGTGCAGCTCGTAGCCTACGAGTTGTACCGCGCGCGCGCTGAGGTCGCGGTAGCGGCCGCACCGCCCGCCGTGGCGCTCGCGACCGCCACGGAAATGCAGCAGCTCTATGCGCACTTCGAGCAGGTGCTGGAGGAGATCCAATTCCGGGACCGCACCGAGAGCGGTACGCATCTCATGAGCCGTATCCGCCGACTGCTGCAGCGCGCCGCGCTCGATCACAATGAGGCGAACATCCTGCGCGGCATCCTCACCGCGGTGCAGAACCGGCGCCGTCATGCAGGGCAACCCCGATGAGCGCTGCCGGCCCCGTCTATCTGGACTACGCCGCCACGACTCCGGTGGACGCTCGTGTAGCCGCGCAGATGGCGAGCTGTCTGACGCTCGAGGGCGACTTCGGCAACGCTGCTTCCGGCCACGGGTTCGGCCGCGCTGCGGCGGCGCGCATCGAGCGCGCCCGCTCACAGGTGGCGGCGCTGATCGGTGCGCGGGAGGAGGAGATCGTCTTCACCTCCGGTGCCACCGAGTCGGACAACCTCGCGGTGCTCGGCGTGGCACACGCCAACGCCGACCGCGGGCGGCACGTAGTGACCGCGCGCACCGAGCACAAAGCGGTGCTCGATCCGTGCAAGCGCCTCGAGAAGGAAGGTTTCCGCGTCACCTATCTCGTACCGGAGGGATCGGGCCTGGTGAGCGCCGCCGCGGTCGCCGCGGCACTGCAGCCCGACACCCAACTGGTCTCGCTCATGGGCGCCAACAATGAGACCGGGGTACTGCAGGACCTCGCGGCCATCGGCGCGCTGTGCCGCGAGCGCGGCGTGGCTTTCCACAGCGACTGTGCCCAGGCGGCCGGAAAGGTGCCGCTGAACCTAAGCGCGCTGCCGGTCGATTTCCTCTCCCTCACCGCACATAAGCTCTATGGACCGAAGGGAATCGGTGCGCTCTACATCCGGCGGGGCGCGCGCGGCATGCTGAAACCGATCATGTACGGGGGCGGCCAGGAGTACGGCTGGCGGCCGGGGACGCTCGCGACTCACCAGATCGTCGGCTTCGGTGCGGCCTGCGAGCTCGCCGCG
>DATGJR010000025.1:0-6874 GCA_035295065.1 Steroidobacteraceae bacterium | reverse complement strand
GGGGCTAGGGAGGTTGCATATGAGTCGAGGATTATCAGCGCCGGAGAAGGCCGAGCTCTGGCGGCGCTGGAAAGCGGGAGAGACGATAGCCGACATTGCCCGGACGATGGGCAAGGGCGAGATGGGGCTCTACCAGGTGGTGTGGGCACATGGAGGGTTTGCTCCGCGGCAGCGGTGCCGCTCGCGACTGGCCCTGACACTGCCGGAGCGCGAGGAGATCTCGCGTGGACTGTGCGCCCGGCACTCGATCCGCCAAATTGCTCAGGGTCTTGGCCGATCGCCCTCGAGCGTGAGCCGCGAGATTGCCCGCAACGGCGGGCAGTGGTGGCAGTACCGAGCTCATCTAGCCGATCGACGTGCTTGGGACCGAGCGCTCAGGCCTAAAGCCTGCCACCTGGCCCGCTATCCACAGTTGGCCAAGCTGGTCGCACAGAAGCTGCGCCTCGAGTGGTCTCCGCAGCAGATCGCTGCCTGGCTTGCCAGGGAGTATGGCGACGATAAGAGTAAGCGGGTGTCGCACGAGACGATCTACAAGAGTCTGTTCATCCAGGCGCGCGGAGTGCTGAAAAAGCAGCTGTTGGCGCACCTGCGAGGCGGCCGTATCGTGCGTCACGGTCGCAAGTACCTCAAGACTGGGCACGGGCATGGACAGATCCGCGAGGCGGTCTCCATCCGCGAGCGGCCTGCGCAGGTCGAGGATCGTGCCGTTCCGGGACACTGGGAAGGGGATCTGCTGCTGGGTAAGCGCCACACGGCGATTGCCACCTTGGTCGAGCGCAAGTCCCGCTTCGTGATACTGGTCAAGGTGCCAAGCAACCATACCCACAGCCTGGTCGGCGCCCTCATTCGACGCGTACGCCGGCTGCCGAAGCAGCTGCGCCAGTCCTTAACCTGGGATCGAGGTCCGGAGATGGCCGCTCACAAGGAGTTCTCGCTCGCCACCGATGTGAAGGTGTATTTCTGCGACCCGCGCAGCCCTTGGCAACGCGGCTCGAACGAGAACACCAACGGCTTGCTGCGTCAGTACTTCCCCAAAGGCACCGACCTATCCGTTTACTCGCAGGCTCAGCTCGACCGAGTGGCGCTAAGACTCAATCAAAGACCCCGAGAGACACTGGGTTTTGAAACGCCAGCAGATACACTGAACACCTACGTTGCGTCGACCCATTGAGGCGGCCGATGCTTCACTAATGCGCGGCGACACCATCCGCGCGCGCGCCCGAACCGGCCAGTCGCTGTAGAAATACCGCGCTCGTCTCGAGGTAGGCATCGCGGTTGACCTTCCTGGCAAAGCCGTGGCCCTCGTCCTTGGCCACGAGGTACCAGACCTCCCCGCCCGCCGAGCGCACCCGCCACACCAGCTGCTCGGACTCGGAAACCGGCACACGCGGATCGTTCTGTCCCGCCACCACCAGCAGCGGCTTCTTGATGCGGCTCGCGTTGGTCAGGGGCGAGATGCGCTCGAGATAGTCGCGCATGTGCGGCTCGCGCTCGTCCCCGTACTCGGCACGGCGCAGATCACGGCGGTAAGGGGCGGTGTTCTTGAGGAAAGTGACGAAGTTGCTGATGCCCACCACGTCGATCCCGCCGCGCAGCCGCTCGCCGTACTGCGTGAGCGCAGCGAGCGCCATGAAGCCGCCATAGGAGCCGCCCATCACGGCGACGCGCGTGCGGTCGAAGGCCGGCTGCACGCCGATCCACACCAGGAGCGAGCCGATGTCGCGCACCGCATCCTCGCGCAGCTCGCCGTTATCAAGCGCGAGGAAGCTCTTGCCGTAGCCGGATGAGCCGCGCACGTTGGGTGCGACCACCGCATAGCCAAGCTCGTTCACCAGGAACTGGATGAATGGGTCCCAGCGCGGACGGAACTGCGACTCGGGCCCGCCGTGAATGTCGATGACGACCGGGGAGGGAGGGCCGCTGCGCGGCCGGTAGACGTACGCGGACAGCAGCCGCTGGTGGCCGGCCACACGATCCCAGGTCGGGTAGTGCACGAGCTCGGGCGCGGCGAAGGCGCTCGCGTTGACCGCGCCCGCCTCGCTCCTCGTCCAGCGCTCGACCTGGCTCGTCCTGAGGTCGAAGCAGTAGACATCACGCGGCGAGCGCGGCGATTCCACCGCGACGGCGAGCCGCTGTCCCCCACGATCGAAGGCGAGGCGGTCGATGACGCCTTCCGGAAGCCCTGCGGGCGCGAGGTCGGCGTGGCTCTGCGAGTCGAGGACTTTGAGTACGCTGCGGCCATCCTGGTTCTCGACGTAGGCGATGAAGCGCCCGTCGGGACTCACATCGAAGGCCTCGACCTCGAAGCCGCTGTCGGCGCTGATGCGCCGCGACTGATGGGTCACGGGCTCGATGAGCTTCAGTTGCACGAGCTCGCCATCTTCGTCGGAGAGCACGTAGATGCCGCGGCCGTCGGGCGCGAAGCGCGCATCGCGGACGCCGAATTTGCGTGCGCCCGTATCGAGCGGCGTGAGCGCTCCGCTCGCCACGTTGGCGATGTAGAGATAGCCCTCGCTGATCGAGACGTAGCGCATGACGAGGAGCTTCGAGTCATCGGTCGACCAGTCGAGCGGATACCAGGTGTCCTGCTTGCCGCCCACGACCAGCGCCGGTGCGGCACCGTTCGTCACATCCGTGATGTAGACATCGTTACCAACGCCGTCACGGTCGTTACCGTAGAAGGCGAGCCGTTTGCCGTCGTGCGCCCATACGGGCCGGCCGTGAGTGAAGTCGCCGTGCGTGAGCTCGCGCACGGTGCCGTCGGCGGCCTGGTAAAAGAGCTGGGCGTTCTCATTCCCTCCCGTGTCCTTGAGGAATACGAAGCCGCCGCCCTCGGGTGAAGCGCGCGCAGCCCTCACGGGCTCGGCGTAGAAGGTGAGCTGCTCGCGTGCGCGCATCGGACCTGCGACCCGGTGCACCTGCTCCGTATCGCCAAAGCGCGTCGTGATGAGGAGCGAGCCGTCGGGCAGCCAGTCGAGGAGACTTGCCTCGCGCGATTCGAGATAGCGCGCGAGGCGCGCATGCAGCGCGGCATCGGGCGGCGGAATGTTGTCGAACACCAGGCTGCCGCGCTCACGGCGCTGAAAAGCCGGCGCCCTCCAGAGGGGTGGCGGCTCGGCGGCCGCCGCGGGCGGCGTGGCCGGCTCCCCGGCCGCTGCAGGCGAGGCCGCGGGCGCCGAGGCTGCAGGGGGCGCTGACGCTGCAGCGGGGGCCGAGGCCACCGGCGGCGGCTCAGGTTGAGCGGCCGCCGCGCCCAGTGACACGCCGAGAACGACCACCACCGCACACCCGCCGAGCACGCGGCGCACCAACGGAACCGCCTGGATCATCCGCTTAAGCTAGCGCACGGGTTAGGATGTGTACACGCGCATCCATTTGACGACATGAAGCCGACCATCTATCGCCACCCGCACGGCATTGCCGCGATCGATGCCGAATACCTCTATCCCGGGCACGCCGCCGCGCACCTGATCGTGGATTCGGGTCGCGCCGCATTCGTCGACGTCGGCACCAACGGCTCGGTACCCTATCTTCTCGCCGCGCTCGATGAGCTCGGCATCGCCCGCGAGGCGGTCGACTATGTGCTGCTGACGCACGTGCATCTCGATCACGCCGGTGGGGCCGGTGCCCTCATGCGCGAGCTGCCGCGCGCCCGGGCCGTGCTGCATCCCCGTGGGGCCCCCCACATGATCGATCCCTCGAAGCTGATCGCGGGCTCGAAGGTCGTCTATGGCGAAGAGCGCTTTGAGAGGCTCTACGGCGAGCTCCTGCCGATCTCCCGCGAGCGCGTGCAACTGGCCGCCGACGGCGAGCGGCTGCCCCTCGGCGGTCGCACCCTCGAGCTGATCCACGTCGCAGGTCACGCGCTGCATCACTACGCCGTGGTCGATGCGGCGCACGCGAGCATCTTCTCCGGCGACACTTTCGGCATCTCCTACCGCGCCCTCGACACAGCCGCGGGCCCCTTCATCACGCCCTCGACGGTCCCCACGCAGTTCGATCCGGAGCAGCACCTCGCCTCGATCGACCGGATGCTCTCCTATCGTCCCGAGTCGATCTACCTCATGCACTTCAGCCGCGTCACGGGCGTAGCGCGTCTGGGGGAGCTCCTCAAGGAGCAGATCCGCGAGCTCGCGCGCATCGCACGCCGCCACGCGCAGGCCAGAGATCCCGCGCCGGCGATCCGCGCCGACATGCTGGCGCTCTGGACCGCCCTCGCACGGCGCGAAGGCAGTACGCTCGGGACACAGGCTCTCGAGCGCGCGCTCGAGGGGGACCTCGAGCTCAACACCCAGGGACTGATGAGCTGGCTCGCCCGTAGCTGAGGAGTTGAAGTCATGAAGCCCTTCAAGGCGTTTCGCATCCATTCCGAGGGCGGCAAGATCGCCGCGCGCTTCGAGGAGCTCACGCTCGATGATCTCGCCGCGGGTGAGGTGGTGGTGCGCGTCGCCTGCTCCGACATCAACTACAAGGACGCGCTCGCCGCGACCGGCGCCGGCCGGATCCTGCGCCGCTACCCGCTGGTCGGCGGCATCGACCTCGCCGGCACCGTCGAGAGCTCGACCGACGCGCGCTACCGGCCGGGGGATGCGGTGCTGGTGACCGGCTGCGGACTCTCCGAGACTCACGACGGCGGCTACGCGCAGTTCGCTCGGGTTCAGGGCGACTGGGTCATCCCGATGCCCGCAGGTCTCGATCCCCTCACCGCGATGTCGATCGGGACGGCGGGCTTCACCGCCGGGCTCGCCATTCACCGCATGGAGCAGAACGGCCAGACTCCCGCGCAGGGGCCCATCGTGGTCACGGGCGCGACCGGCGGGGTGGGGAGCCTCGCCATCGACATGCTGAGCACCCGCGGCTACCAGGTGATCGCGGTCAGCGGCAAGCCCGAGGCGGCGGGATATCTCAAGGAGCTCGGCGCCTCCGAGGTGCTCGATCGCAAGACCCTGGACCTTGGCAGCCGCCCGCTCGAGAACGCCCGCTTTGCCGGCGCCATCGACAACCTGGGCGGTGAGGTTCTTACCTGGCTCACGCGCACCGTGGACTTCTGGGGCAACATCGCGAGCATCGGGCTGGCGGCGAACGCCGAGCTCAAGACGACCGTCATGCCCTTCATCCTGCGCGGCGTGGCGCTGCTCGGTATCAACTCTTCGGCGACCCGCCGTGAGTGGCGCCTCGCCGTGTGGCAGCGCATCGCGACCGACCTGAGACCTAAGCACCTGGCGCGCATCGTGACGCGCACCATCGCCTTCGATGAGCTCCCCGGCGCCTTCCCCGACTACATCGCCGGACGGGTGACCGGACGCACCGTGGTGAAAATCGGCTGACGACGGCCGGCCGCGCGCGCGAGATCCTACCGATCGGTAGGTTCCCTTACTGGCCCGCGGCCGCCGGCCGCGTATAGTATCTTTCCTCCTCCCGAGGTCGCCCATGTCGGATCGATCACTTACCGCGGGCGCGCGGCTGCGAGCCGCCGTCGAGGCCGAGCGGCCCCTGCAGGTCGTCGGCACGGTCAACGCATACGCGGCGCTGCTCGCCGAGCGCGCAGGCTTTCGCGCCATTTATCTTTCCGGTGCCGGGGTGGCGAACGCCTCTTTCGGCCTGCCGGACCTGGGGATCACGACACTCAACGATGTCTGCGAGGACGTCCGGCGCATCACGGGCAAGTGCGAGCTGCCGCTCCTGGTCGATGCCGACACCGGCTTCGGCAGCGCCTTCAACATTGCCCGCACCTGCCGTGAGCTGATCCGCGCCGGCGCCGGGGGCATGCACCTCGAGGACCAGGTATCCGCCAAGCGCTGCGGGCACCGGCCGGGGAAGGCGCTGGTGCCGGCCGGGGAGATGGTCGACCGCATCAAGGCGGCGGTCGATGCGCGCACCGATCCGGGATTCGTCGTCATGGCGCGCACCGATGCGCACGCCGTCGAGGGCCAAAGCAGCGCGCTCGAGCGCGCCGTTGCCTACGTCAACGCCGGCGCCGACATGATCTTCGCCGAGGCGCTGAAGACGCTCGATGAATACCGCCAGTTCGCATCGCGCGCGGGCGTGCCGGTGCTCGCCAACATCACCGAGTTTGGTCAGACCCCGCTTTTCACGCTCGAGGAGCTGCGGGAAGCGGGGGTGCGACTCGCGCTCTATCCCTTGTCCGCGTTCCGTGCCGCAGCCCAGGCGCAGGTCGTGGTGTATGGCGCCATCCGCCGCGAGGGCTCGCAGAAGAGCGTCGTCCCCAACATGCAAACGCGCGCCGACCTCTACACGGTGCTCGGCTATCACGAGTATGAGAGGAAGCTCGATCAGCTGTTCGGGAAGAATCCATGAACGACACACCGAAGCCGAAGAAGTCCGTCGCGCTCTCGGGCGTCACGGCCGGCAATACCGCGCTGTGCTCCGTCGGGCGCACGGGCAATGACCTGCACTACCGCGGCTACGACATCCTCGAGATCGCCGACAGGTGCGAGTTCGAGGAGATCGCATTCCTTCTCATCCACGGCAAGCTCCCGAACCGCGCGGAGCTCGGCACCTACAAGGCGAAGCTACACTCGCTCCGGGGACTGCCGGCATCGGTGCGCACCGCGCTCGAGGCGCTGCCCGCCGCGGCGCACCCCATGGACGTGCTGCGCACCGGGGTCTCGGCCCTGGGCTGTGTGCTGCCGGAGAAGGACGATCACGCCGCGGCCGGCGCGCGCGATCTCGCCGACCGCCTGATCGCCTCGCTCGGCTCGATGCTCACCTACTGGTATCACTTCAGCCATTCGGGTGAGCGCATCCACACCGAGACCGCGGACGACTCGATCGGCGCGCACTTCCTGCACCTGCTGCACCGTCGTCCGCCGCCCGCGGCGTGGGTGCGGGCGATGCACACCTCGCTGATCCT
>DATGJR010000024.1:0-3791 GCA_035295065.1 Steroidobacteraceae bacterium | reverse complement strand
GAGCCCACCGGGCTGGTCGGATAGATGATGACGAATGGCTCCGCAGCAGCCGGACCGGGGATCGATCTGCGCCTCGATGCCGATCGCATCGAGCACTCGCGCGGTGGCAGCGTCGATCGACGGAGCGAGCGCCCCCTGGGTGCAGCTCCTCAGCAGCAGCACCCTGCGTGCATGCCGGCGCTCCGGCCATGCGCCAGCCGGGCGCGCAGGTCCGAGCGTCGCCCGCAGTCTGGCCGGCAGCAGGGGCCGGAGCGCGCGCGCGAGCCGCAGGGCACCGCCAAAGAGCTCGCCGCGTGTGAGTCCGGTGCGCAGCAGCCACCGCCGCATGCGCGCGCCGGCGGGTCGTGGCACCTGCGCATCGACGAGGGCGCGCCCGATGTCGAGCAGGCGCACGTACTCGACGCCTGAGGGACAGGTGGTCTCGCAGTTGCGGCAGGTGAGACAGCGATCGAGATGCAGCTGAGTGAGCGCAGTCGCCGGCACGCCCTCGAGCACCTGCTTGATCTGGTAGATGCGTCCTCGCGGCCCGTCGAGCTCGTCGCCGAGTAACCGGTAGGTGGGGCACGTGGCGTTGCAGAACCCGCAGTGCACGCAGGCACGCAGCACGGCCTCGGCTTCCGCCCCCTGCGTGGTGCCCGCGAACGTCGGTGCGAGACGCGTCTCCAAGACTCAAAGCCCCGCGACCAGACGGTTCTGGTTGAAGATGCCATGGGGATCGAAGCGCGCCTTGAGGCGGCGGTGAATATCGAGCACGGCGGCCGAGAGAGGATGGAAGCGACTGCCGGGTTCGCCGCCGCGCCAGTGGAGCGCCGTGCCGCCGGCGGCGGTGGCGAGGCGCCGCACTTCGGCCGCAGGCCGGTCGCTCGCGTACCAGCGTAGCGCGCCTCCCCACTCGATGAGGCAGGGATCCGCGAGCGCGAGTGGCGGCGCGGTCGAAGGAAGTGAGAGCCGCCAGAGACTTGGCGCGGAGCCAAAGGGGGTGTGCGGCGCGTGACGCAGTTGCTGCCACCAGTCCGCCGCTGCCTGGGGCTCGACTGCTTCCCCGCCGAGCTTTGCGCGTGCCGCGCGCAGCGCCGCCGGCGCTCCCGAGAGACGCAGCCACGCCACGCCATTCCACCAGGCGGTCGCCGAGAGCGGCAGCGGCTGTCCGGCCCAACGGTTGAAAGCTGAAAGAGCTGCTTCCTCGCCCAGCTCGAAGCGCAGCGTCTGCTCCTCGCGCGGCAGCGGCATTACTTTGAGCGACACCTGGAGGATGGGTCCGAGGATCCCGAGCGAGCCGCACAGCAGCCGCGACACATCGAACCCGGCGACGTTCTTCATCACCGTGCCGCCGAAGTGCAGCGCAGTGCCCTCGACCGACAGCAGTACGGCTCCCAGCACGAAATCCCGTGCGGCGCCGACGTGCGGCCGGCGCGGGCCCGAGAGGCCCGCCGCGATCACTCCGCCGATGGTGGGATCGCCGCCGAAGTGCGGTGGCTCGAAGGCGAGGAATTGCCGGTGCTCGGTGAGCTGCGACTCGATTTCCGAGAGCGGCGTACCGCAGCGCGCCGTGATCACGAGCTCCGAGGGCTCGTATTCGACCACCCCGCGGTAGGAGCGCAGGTCGAGTGAGGAGCCGACGCAGCTCTCGCCGTAGAAATCCTTGCTGCCCGACCCGCACAGTCGCAGCGGCGTGCGCGCCCGATGAGCTTCCGAGACAGCGGTCTGCAGTGAAGCGAGCGCCGGTTCCACGCTTCAGAACCTCGGCAGATCCGGATGCCGGGCCTGCCCGCGGCGCACGTGCTCGCGGCCATACTCCGCACAACGCGCCAGTGTCGGAATGGCCTTGCCGGGATTCAGCAGCCCCGGGGGGTCGAACGCCTCCTTGATCGCGAAGAACGCCGCGCGCTCGGCTGCCGAGAACTGTACGCACATGGGATTGAGCTTCTCGACCCCGACGCCGTGCTCGCCGGTCACCGTGCCGCCAACGCCGACGCACAGTTCCAGGATCTCGGTGCCGAAGTGATCGGCTCGCTCCCACTGCCCGGACTGGTTGGCGTCGAAAAGGATGAGCGGATGGAGATTCCCGTCGCCCGCGTGGAAGACGTTCAGGCACTGCAGGCCATACTTCTGCTCCATCTGCGCGATGGCCCGCAGCACCTCGCCGAGTTTGCGCCGTGGGATGGTGCCGTCCATGCAGTAGTAATCCGGCGAGAGCCTCCCCGCCGCGGGAAAAGCGTTCTTTCTTCCCGACCAGAAGCGCAGCCGCTCGGCCTCCGAGCGCGAGACCGCGAGTGCGGTGGCGCCGGCTGCGCGCAGCACCGCTTCGATCGCCGCGACCTCCTCGGTCACTTCGTCCGCGGTGCCGTCGGATTCGGCCAGCAGGATCGCCTCGGCATTCATGTCATAGCCGGCCTTGACGAAGGGCTCGACCGCCGCGATCACGCGGCGGTCCATCATCTCCAGGCCCGCGGGAATGATGCCTGCGGCGATGATGGCAGCGACCGCCTCACCGGCCTTGCCGACATTGTCGAAGGACGCCATGACCACCTGCGCCACTTCCGGCTTCGGCACGAGCTTCAGCAGCACCTCGGTCACGATGAGCAGCAGTCCCTCGGAGCCGAGCGCGAGAGCGAGCAGGTTGAGTCCGGGCGAATCGAGGGCGGCGCCGCCGAGCTCGATCAGCTCGCCATCGACCGTGCAGCCGCGAACCTTGAGCACGTTGTGCACGGTGAGTCCGTACTTGAGGCAATGCACGCCGCCCGAGTTCTCTGCCACGTTGCCGCCAATGGTGCAGGCGAGCTGCGAGGAAGGGTCCGGGGCGTAGTAGAGCCCGAAGGGAGCAGCGGCTTCGGAGACTGCGAGGTTGCGCACGCCCGGCTGCACGCGGGCGGTGCGCGACAGCGGGTCGAGCTCGAGGATGCGGTCGAAGCGTGCCAGTGACAGGAGGACGCCCGCGGCATGGGGCATCGCACCGCCCGAAAGACCGGTGCCGCCGCCGCGCGCGACTACGGGCACGCCGAGCTGCCGGCACGTGCGCACCACGGAGCAGACCTGGCTCTCGGTGCGCGGCAGCGCGACCAGCAGCGGCTGCTGGCGATGCGCCGCGAGTGCATCGCACTCGTAAGGCCGCAGCTCCTCCTCCTGGCTCAGCAGGCAGTCGGCGGGCAGCACCGCCCCGAGCGCCCGCGCCACTTCGAGGCGCCGCGCGCGCGTCGAGGTGGTAAAGGAGTCCTGGCGGGTCGGTTCGCGCACGTGACTATGCTAGAGCCCGTTCTTGATCCGCGTCCAATGCGCGCGGCGTTTCAGCTCGCCGTGGAGTGAGGTGTCACCACCTTGAAGTACACCGCGTAGCGCTCATCGAGGATGCGGTTCAGCGGAATCAGCGAGAGGTCGTGCTCCTGGCCGCGCGTGCGAAATTCCAGTGCTCGACCATCGATCTGGGTGAGCCAGCTAGAAGGATCGGCCGAGCGGGTGACGATCGGCGCGGCCGGGAGGGGCGCGGCGGTGTATTCGGGCACCTTGCGCGCAGCGGTGGGGCCGGCGCGGAGATTCTCCGCGGTGAGCCCCGCCGTGCCGAGCCGCGCCGCCAGCACCAGCGGTCCGTACATCACCGCAAGGACTGAAGCATCGTCGGGCATCGGGGCCGCGTGCAGGCGCATCGGCAGGCGCACCGTGAGCACATCGCCCGCGGACCAGCGGCGCTTTACGATGAAATAACCACCTCGCTGCGCGGCAAAGTCGAGCGGCTTGCCGTTGAGCGAAGCTGAGCCATCTGCCGCCCAGTAAGGCACCCGAACCTTGAGCGCGAG